>URUU01000013.1 GCA_900551235.1 uncultured Lachnospiraceae bacterium | reverse complement strand
AGGCGGCGATAAAGGAGGGACCGTGATCGCAAAAGGAACACCGGAAGAAGTGGCGAAAGAAGAACGGTCTTATACCGGGAAGTATGTGAAGAAGTATTTACAATAAGAATTTACGGAGGATGTGGACAGGTATTTCCTGCCAGCGTGTAAAAATGCTTACACCTGCCAGGAAATCACCGTAAATTCTTATTTGCTGCATAAAAATGAAGAAGACACCCCGCCGGTGTCTTCTTCAAAGGAAAGAGAAAAATTAAAATATTTTGAGGGAGTACTACGCAACGTGTGGGTGTTGCGTAGTGTGAGTTATGAAATATATTAGCTATCCGCTAATATGGTTACAGTATAGAATAGAAATGTGTTTAAAGTATGTCTTAAATATTAATAAAAAATGAAAAGAAGAAAAAAAGAAAAACCCCTTTTCAAGGAGAAAACCGTTGTATATAATGAAAAGTAAAAACAGACGGAAAAACAGAGGACAGCAGAATGAAAAAGGCTGTATGTATCCGTAAGAAACTGCTGTATAGGAATACTGCAAACTACAGAAAAGGGCAGATTCTCAGGTGAAAGGAGAGGCAGATAGAATGAATTCAACTGATATAGGAATAGATCTTGGAACCGCGAGCATCCTGGTTTATGTAAAGGGAAAAGGTGTGGTGCTAAAAGAACCATCGGTCGTGGCATTTGACCGCGATACAAATAAGATCAAGGCAATCGGAGAAGAAGCACGTCTGATGCTGGGACGTACACCGGGAAATGTGGTCGCGATCCGTCCGCTTCGAAAAGGAGTTATTTCCGATTATACCGTTACCGAACAGATGCTGAAATATTTTATCCAGAAAGCAATCGGACGTATGTCATTTCGGAAACCGCGTATCAGTGTCTGCGTACCAAGCAGCATTACCGAAGTTGAAAAGAAAGCAGTGGAAGATGCAACCTACCAGGCAGGAGCAAGGGAGGTTTCTATCATAGAGGAACCGATTGCCGCGGCGATCGGGGCGGGAATCGATATTTCCAGACCATGCGGTAATATGATCGTAGATATCGGAGGGGGAACCTGCGATGTGGCTGTAATTTCCTTAGACGGGATTGTGGTCAGCACATCCATAAAGGTTGCAGGTGATGACTTTGATGAAGCGATCATTCGTTATGTGAGAAAAAAGCATAATCTGCTGATAGGCGAACGCACAGCAGAAGATATCAAGATTAATATTGGAACAGCGATTGAACGTCCGGACCAGAAAGTAATGGAAGTGAGGGGAAGGGACCTTGTTACCGGACTGCCAAAGACAGTGCGTGTGACCTCGGAAGAGACAAGGGATGCTTTGAAAGAGGCGACATCTCAGATTGTAGAGGCAGTGCACGGTGTTCTGGAGAGAACGCCGCCGGAACTGGCAGCAGATGTGGTAGACAGAGGGATCGTGCTGACAGGGGGTGGTTCTTTGCTTAGCGGACTGGAAGAACTGATCGAAGAAAAGACAGGAATTAATACTGTGACAGCGGAAGACCCGATGACGGCAGTAGCGATTGGAACAGGAAAATTTGTAGAGCTGACAGCCGGAAACGGAAAAATGATGGAATAAGGGGATTGAAAGAAACTACATGGATATAATAAAGGGATATATTGATCATCTGATTTTTCGAAACAGTGATAATGGATATACCGTTATGGTTGTGAATCACGATGGAGAAGAACTGACCTGCGTTGGTTCTTTTCCGGTTATTACAGAGGGAGAGACGATCGAAGCAAGCGGGCATTATACAGAACATGCTACGTACGGAAAGCAGTTTCAGATCCAGAAACTGGAAGTAAAAACACCAGAGGATACTGCGGCAATTGAACGCTATCTTGGCTCAGGAGCGATTAAAGGGATCGGAATTGCCCTGGCGGCAAGGATCGTACGCAGATTTAAAGAGGATACCTTCCGTATTATGGAGGAAGAACCAGAGAGACTTTCGGAAATTCGGGGAATCAGCGAGCGGAAGGCTATGGAAATATCAGAGCAGGTATCTGAAAAAAGAGATATGCGCAAAGCCATGCTTTTTTTGCAGCAGTATGGGATTTCAAATACATTGGGAGCGCGCATATATAAACAATATGGGACACGTATGTATGGTGTGATTGAAAATAATCCTTATCAGATGGCGGAAGACATCAGTGGAATCGGATTTCAGATTGCCGATGAGATTGCGGCAAAAGCAGGAATCCATACAGATTCTGACTTTCGGGTGAGAAGCGGTATATTGTATATATTGACACAGATCTCCCAGGAGGGACATGTGTATCTGCCAAAGACAGAACTGATTATACGGACAGTGGAACTTCTTGGGGTTAGCCAAAATCTGGTTGAGAAGCATATCATGGATCTTGCAGTGGACAGAAAACTGATGCTGAAAGAAAATCAGGAAGAAGTATGCGTCTACAGCATGAGCGCTTATTACACTGAACTAAATACAGCAAAAATGCTGCATGATCTTAATATTTCCTGTGAAACAGAAGAAAAGAAGATTGAAAAAAAGATTGAAAAACTGGGGAAAAAATATGGATACGAACTGGATGAACTGCAGAAACAGGCAGTGGTTACAGCGGCTGGCCATGGACTGCTGATCCTGACCGGAGGACCGGGAACCGGAAAAACGACAACGATCAATGCGATCATTGATTATTTTGAGGCAGAAGGACTGGAAGTACGGCTGGCAGCTCCGACAGGAAGGGCTGCAAAACGTATGAAAGAAGCAACCGGCTGTGAAGCGCAGACCGTTCATCGGCTGTTGGAGATTTCAGGAGGACCGGATGATGAAGAAGGTCCGAAGCAGTTTGAACGAAATGAACAGAATCCGCTGGAGGCGGATGTTGTAATTGTGGACGAGATGTCCATGGTTGACATTTACCTGATGCATGCACTGTTGTCAGCCATTACAGTTGGCATGAGACTGATCCTGGTTGGTGACAGAGACCAGCTTCCATCGGTCGGACCGGGAAGTGTACTGAAAGATATTATAGAATCGGAATGTTTTCCGGTGGTATGCCTCACCCGGATCTTCCGACAGGAAGGCGGAAGTGATATTGTCGTAAATGCACATAAGATCAATGCAGGAGAGCATGTTTCCCTGGATAATAAAAGCCGTGATTTTTTCTTCCTGAAAAGGGAGGATGCCAATGTGATCATAAGTGTGGTCCTGACTCTGATCCGGAAGAAGCTGCCGCCTTATGTAGACGCAGACCCATATGATATCCAGGTGCTGACACCGATGAGGAAAGGCCTGCTGGGAGTGGAAAGACTGAATACCATTCTCCAGGAATATTTAAACCCGCCTTCGGATGACAAAAAGGAGCATGACACCGGAAAGGGGAGATTCCGAGAAGGGGATAAAGTCATGCAGATAAAAAATAATTATCAGATGGAATGGGAAGTGCGCGGAAAATATGGAATCCCGGTAGATAAAGGATGCGGTGTGTTTAACGGTGACATGGGGATTATCCGCGAAATCAATACATATGCCGAAATGCTTACCGTAGAATTTGATGAAAGACGTTTTGTGGAGTATTCTTTCAAGCAGCTGGAGGAACTGGAGCTTGCCTATGCACTTACTGTACACAAATCGCAGGGAAGTGAATATCCGGCTGTGATCCTGCCGCTGCTGAACGGTCCGCGTATGCTGATGAACCGCAATCTTCTGTATACGGCAGTGACCAGAGCGAGATCCTGTGTAACGGTTGTCGGAAGTCCTTATGCATTTAATCAGATGATAGATAATAAATATGAACAGATGCGCTATACATCCCTGAAACAGCGTATCTGTGAACTTGAGTCATGATCTGCTTTCTGGAGGAGATGTTTCGTCTCCTCTATCCGAAGCGCTGCCCAATCTGTCAGCTGATCCTGACAAAAAGGTCAGAACAAATCTGTTCTGTCTGTCGAAAAAAAACAGTGCCGCTCAGGGAGCCGGTCTGTAAAAAATGTGGAAAGCCGGTGATGGATGCACAGCAGGAATTGTGTCCGGACTGTTATGGTAAAATACACTTTTTTACAAAAGGCAGGGCTGTTTTTCTATATGAAAAAGAAATCAAACAATCTGTTTATCGATTTAAATTCCAGAATAAAAGAGAATATGGCGAATTTTACAGTTCAGAGATGGCACGGCTTTTTGGAAAAGAGATTCTTGCTTGGAAACCGGATGCGCTCATCCCGATTCCCATGTACAGGAGAAAGCAGCGCCGGAGAGGATATAATCAGGCAGAAGTACTGGCCAGAGGACTGGGAGAAAAACTTTCCATTCCGGTAAATACGACATATCTTAAACGTATCAAAAAAACAATCCCACAAAAAGAACTTGGAAAAAAAGAAAGAGAAATTAATCTTAAAAATGCTTTTAAAACTTCAAAGAATGAGGTAAAATTAAAAAAAGTCCTGTTGATCGATGATATTTACACAACGGGTGTTACAATGGATGAAGCTGCAAAAGCGCTGCTTTGCGATGGTGTAAAAGAAGTCCGTTTTCTGGTATTGTGTACCGGAAAAACGGATTGAGGGACAGACTTTTCATCAGAGGAATTTTATGCTATACTGGAAGAAAAAGGGGTTACTATGCTAAATCAGAAAAAAATTAGGACAATGTCCAGGACAGCGATGTATGAAAAACATCATGGGGAGGAGCTGCGAAAAGCAAAAGAATATTATCGCAGTGATTACATATGGATCGAACTGTTTAAAAATGCCCTGCGTGTCACCATTGCGTATGCGATCGGTGTGATGCTGTGGGCCGGTTATCATCTTGATATGGTTATTGCAAGACTGAATACCATGCAGATCAGAGGAATGGTGACAGGATTTTTGATATTCTATTTTCTGTTTCTGTCACTTACTATGGTGATTACGTATATAATGGCAATGCGGCGTTATTTCTACGGTCAGGAGCTGCTTCGGCATTATCAGGTATTGCTGGAGAGACTGGAAGGGGAAGAAGATATAGAAATAATGGAAGTGACGGATATCAGGAGGAAAAAGTGAGCGGATTTTATAAACTGAAACAGATTTTAGAAACTTATTACAGGGAATATGGAACTTATATGGAGGCAGCAGCCAGGTTTTTGATTGCTTTTGTGCTGTTTCTTCAGATTAATGGAAGAATCGGAAAGAGCAGTCCGTTTGGAAATATTTTTACAGAACTGATCCTGGCTCTGATCTGTGCTGTATTGCCGCCAAATGCGATGGTATTGCTGACAGCACTGATGGCACTGGCACAGTTTGCAGCGACATCGATCCTGACACTTGCAGTTGGCGGCGGGATCCTGATCCTGCTGCTTCTGCTTTATCTGACATTTGCCCGAGGGGAAGCATGGGCATTGCTGCTCACCATGACAGGACTTTTTTTCCACATGCCGTGTATTGTTCCGGTAGGGTTTGGATTGATGGGAAGTCCACTGTCTGCAGCCGGTATTGCGGTCGGAACAATCTTTTATTATGTGATATCGGTGGTGGCAGATACAGGGCAGGCGGAGGTGCAGCTTGCCATGGCGCATCAGAACACGGAAGAAACTTTGGTTTCACAAATGCAGAACCTGCAGAGAGCCATTTTGCAGGAGCAGGAGATGATACTGATGCTCATTGTATTGCTGGCGGTATTTACAACGGTATTCTTTGTGAGAAAAATGGCTATGAAGTATGCGTGGAAAGTTGCGATCGCATGTGGTACACTGATCTATCTGGTGCTGATGGTTGCGGGCTGTCTGATGCTGAAACTGGAGATTGGGATTCTGTGGATTTTAGCCGGAACGGTTCTGTGTGTGCCGATTTCCATTCTGCTGGAAGAACTCTTTTTTGCATTGGATTACCGTCATATCGAAAAGCTGCAGTTCGAAGATAAAAATTATTATTATTATGTTCAGGCAGTGCCGAAAAAGCATCAAAAGGAAGATATGGAAAGAACAGAAAGGAAAGGACGTGAGTATCGTGACGAGCATGAAACAATTCATTCATAGTTATCTGTCAAGCCTTACCTTTAATTATTCCGATGTGCTGGAAATTATTATCTTGTCATTTGTAGTTTATTATATTATGCGCTGGATACGCAATACAAGAGCGTGGACGCTGATGAAAGGTATCCTTGTGATGGTGGTCTTTATTTTTATGGCGACCATCCTGCATCTGGATTCCATCCTGTTTCTGTTCAGCAGAGGGATCAATGCAATCCTGGTGGCAGTAGCAGTTATTTTTCAGCCGGAGCTGCGGCGTGCGCTGGAGCAGCTCGGTGAGAAAAAGTTTTTATCTTCGCTGATTCCGTTTGATATGGAACGGGATTTAGATGAACGGTTCAGTGACAAAACGGTAAATGAGCTGATCAAGGGTTCTTTTGAAATGGGAAAAGCAAAAACAGGAGCGCTGATCGTCATCGAAAAAAATACCAGACTTACGGAATATATCCGTACCGGGATCGAATTGGATTCCCTGGTGACAAGTCAGTTGCTGCTGAATATTTTTGAACATAATACACCGCTTCACGATGGAGCGATCATTGTGAGGGGCAATCGTATTATTTCAGCGACCTGTTACCTGCCGCTCTCAGACAATATGGAACTGAGTAAAGAGCTTGGAACGAGACACAGAGCCGGTGTAGGTATCAGTGAAGTGACGGATTCGCTGACGATCATCGTATCAGAAGAGACCGGAAAAGTTTCCATTGCGCAGAAAGGGACGCTTATGCGTGGGGTAACACCGGAAGAGTTAAGGGAACAGCTTGTGATTCTTCAGGATAAAAATACAAGTACAAAGAAATTTAGATTCTGGAAAGGAAAAGGCGGGAATGAAGAGACTATCGACCAGAGTGAAAGACATACTGACCAGTAATATGGGATTGAAAATACTGGCTGTGCTGGTTGCCTGTGTAATCTGGGTTTTTGTAGTGAATGTAGACGATCCGGAAAAGACGCAGTCCTTTTCGGATGTGAAAGTGGAAATTCGCAATAGTGATTGTTTCGGAGTAGATAAAACATTCAGTGTTCAGGAGGATACCGATAAAGTAAAAGTCTGGATTAAAGCCAGAGAATCGGTTCTGAACCGTTTGCAGTCCAAAGACTTTAAAGTGGTTGCAGATATGCGTAATGTCACACTTGGCAATGCAGTCCCTTATACGCTGGAATGTACAAACAGTGCGATCACAAAGGCAAACTGGGAATGTGAGCCGGCATCTATGAAGATAAAGATAGAAAACGTTGTTCAGGAATCTTTTGGTGTGGAAGTGGCCACAACCGGTGATCCGCAGGAAGGGTATGACGTAGGTACGACCACGATCCCAGAAGGCGATACGATCAACATTGCCGGTGCAGAATCACTGGTAAATATTATCCATAAAGTCAGCATGTCGGTAAGTGTAAACGGTCTTTCTGCTGACAAAACAGTAAAAGGGAATCTTGTTGTGACAGATAAAAATGGAACCGATTTTACACAGAGTCAGATGGATAAACTGGTTTTTACGACAAGCAGCGGAAACCTGATCAAAGACGGCATATTGAATGCCAGGATCAAATTATGGAAAGTTCAGCAGAATGTAAAAGTAAAGGTAGGGACCTATGGAACAGCGGCACCAGGATACCGGGTATCAGAAGTAAAAGTCACACCGGAGATGATCAGTGTTGCAGGAGATGAGGAAACACTTCAGGAGTTAAACGGGGAACTTTCGCTGGCAGAGATGATATCGGTTGATGGAATTTCAGAAAGTTTTACGTCAGATAATATCAATCTTGCAGATTATCTGAAAGAAAATTACAAAGATAAACTGAAACTGAAAAGTGGTACGGCATCTACGTTGTCTGTTCGTGTTATCATGGAAAAGATGGGAACAAAGAAAATTGATATTCCGCTGTCGGGAATTACCATAAAAGGAAGACCGACAGATCTGGATATGGTACTAACGCCAGCAGATAAGATTAGGGTTGAAGTTGCAGCGGTAGATGCATCTTCGCTTTCCGATATCAGCCAGAGTGATATCAAGGCAGTTCTTGACCTGACATCTTATCAGAAAGCAGGACGACATGAAGTTCCGGTTGATATTACCCTGCCGGAAGGATATGAACTGACGTCAGAAGTCAAGATTGTAGTCAATCTTACGAGAAAACAACTGACAACAGGAAGCAATACCGTAATAGCGGCAGATGAGGAAGAATAACAGGAAAATCAGCAGAAAGGCCGCAGAAGCGGCGACAGGAGGAAAATATGGTAAGTCAGAAAGTAAAAGTGAAAAACCCTTCCGGATTGCATCTAAGACCAGCAGGAGTGTTGTGCAGCACAGCGTTGCAGTTTAAGTGCCGCGTGAGATTTACATTTCGGGAAGCAACTGTAAATGCAAAGAGTGTACTTAGTGTGTTAGGAGCCTGCGTAAAAGAAGGAGATGAGATCACATTTTTATGTGAAGGGGAAGACGAAGAGCAGGCACTGGCTACTATGGTAAAAGCTGTGGAAGAAGGTCTTGGTGAAGAAGCGTGAGACAGCAGCAGGATGCCGGGAAAGTAAACGTGACTGTAAAATAATAAGAGCAGTAACCTGGAGCATTGACTCCGGCGCAGCAAAAAAGCAGGTATAAAAACCTGCTTTTTTGCTGCACTATTTACCGGTATTGAAATAAAGAGGATCGGTCGGATCATAGTTCTGAGAAGTTGGAATCTTGATTCCTTTTGGTTTACCAAGAGGTCCAGGGTTTGGAGAATCGTATACCACAACGGTAGAACCGGTTGGCACGTTGTTGTACAGCCAGTATGCATCACTCATACTGAGTCGGATACAACCCTCGGAAGCCTGGTTGCCGAGCATGTTATATTTGTAAGCCGGAAGATTCTTTCTTCCCCGTTCCGGCTGCGGAATAGAGTGGAACAGGATATCACTTGTAATGTGGGAACAGTAATATCCGTATGTCGGACCATTCAGTGTATGAGTGTAAAGTTTATCCATGATGGAAAAAGTACCGGTCGGCGTTGCGTTGTCAACACCGGTAGAACAGATCATGGCACGTACCGGGATACCACCTTTGTATACGGTAACAACGTTCTGCTGACGGTTGACTTTTACGGTCCAGCTTCCGTCCAGGTCACGGTTGGAAATACCGCTTCCGGAGAAGGTATAAGTAGTTCCGTTGATGTTTTTGGTGCCGGTTACCATTGCACCGTTGGAAGGGTTCAGGTAATAGTATTTTCCATTGTAACACAGCCAGCCGGTATGCATGGCACCGTAGTCATTAAAGAAATACGTTTTCCTGCCGATCTTTTTCCAGCCACGTGTGATTTCCCCTTTGGAATTGGCAAAATACTTACGGCTTCCATAAACAGTCCAGCCATTGCCAAGTGCTCCGTCAGAGCCAAAAACATAGATTTTATTTTTGAGCTGACGAACTCCGGTATAACGTGCCCCGATGTCATTTCCGGACAGTGTACCGTAATATTTTTTGCCGTTAACCTTGAACCATCCGGTCTGCAGGGAACCATCACTGCCGAGACGACATTTTTTGCCGTTTTTGCTGATCCATTTGTTGGTGTAACGTGCCCCGGTTTTTTTGTTCAGATAATACCATTTTTTCTTGTATTTTTTCCAGCCGGTCCAGAGCGTACCGTCACTGTTTACATAGTAGGTTTTATTTCCGGAGGTAACCCAGCCTTTTTTTGCAAGAACACCGTTCTTTTTAGTGAAATAAAGTTTTCCGTTATAAGTTACCTTTCCGACGATCATAGCACCGTCGCTGCCGAAGAAATAAACTTTTCCGTTGTACTTCTGGCGGCCGGTTTTGGCGATTCCGGCATTATCGGTCAGGTACTTTTTCCCGTTCAGCTTGTGCAGACCTTTTTCAAGAGACTGGCCATTTTCACCAAAACAGTAAACGTTACCGTTCATGGAAAGGGTTTTATTTGTAAAAAGCTGATAGTTGGAGCCGGCATAGTACCAGATCGTGCGCCTGGCTGTTTTTACCGAGAACAGACCGGTTCTTATAGTGCCGTCGGCAGAAAAATAGTAAAGGTTTTTCGAAATGTTCATGACACCCTGGGATGCCGGTCTGAACAGATATCCATCAGAACCAAAATAGTAGATGCTGCCGTTGATGTTGAAAAATCCGGTAGCCTTTGTTCCATCTGAAGTGGTATAGAAACTGCCGATGGCATCAGAACCCCATCCGACGACCGTCTGCTCCGTAGAACCGGCAGGTTCATCTGCATGAACGACAGCAGGTATGGTAAACATCAGGCTGGCAGCTAATACAGTTACAGATAATATTTTTTTGAAATGCATATACTCCTCCAATCTGTATGTAAAACAATAAAGTTGTTTTGTCATATCATTCTTATAGTACTATAAAAGCACAGTAAATGCAACGATATCAAATAAAAAATTAAATAAAATTTAAGAAATATTAACGGAGTGTTAAAGGATTGACAGTTGTATTTTTTTAGAGTACTATGTAAGGTAACTTATACTGTGGCATATGGCAAAAGCAAGACGCAAAGAGCAGCAGGAGGAAAAAAGATGCGCAAAATTTTGAAAAGTCTGACAGCAGCATTATTGTTTGGCATGGTTTTCTGTGCAGGGGTTACTACACATGCAGCAGACGGAAACGTTGTACTTGTATTGGATCCGGGACATGATTCTCATGATGCAGGGGCACGGCGTACCTGGAATGGTATTACCTATGCAGAGGAGACCATTACCTTGAAAATGGCACAATACTGCAAAGAAGAGCTGGACAAATATTCCGGTATCAGTGTTTATCTTACAAGAACAACGAATGAAGTGGATATGGATCGTTATGACCGGGTAAAGATTGCGAAAAATCTGGGTGCAGACGCACTGGTCAGTTTACATATCAATTCAACGGGCAACTATCAGGACAGTATATCGGGGGCACTTGCTTATGTACCTACTTATTCCAACAATGCAGCGTATGCAGTTGAGGCACGTGCACTGGCAAAAGACATCGTGGAGAATCTTTCCACTGTCGGATTGAAAAATCTTGGTTACTTAAAAAACGAAGACCTGGGTATTATATATTATGGAAAGCAGTGGAAAATACCGACGATGATCATCGAACATGGATTTGTCAACAATCCTTCCGACTGCAGGAAATATTACGGAAGCAATGCCAAAATCCGCGCAGTGGCACTTGCAGATGCAAAAGCGATCGCAAATCATTACGGACTGCATAAGAAAGCCGGATGGCAGCAGGACGGGAGCTATCTGGATGCGAATGGAAAAAAGGTAACCGGATGGCTGACGGATGCAGGAAAGAAGTATTATCTGGATGAAAATGGTTATAAAGTATCCGGGTTTGTAAAGGTCAACGGAAAGAAGTATTATTTTAACAGCGATGGAACTGCGTTTAAGGGGCTTTTGCGGATCGGAAGTGATCTGTATTCGGTAAAGAGCGGCGGCGAAGTGCGTACCGGATGGTCAAAAACGGGAAGCAGACAGTATTATGCGGCAAAATCCGGAAAACTGAGAACAGGTTTCCAGACTTATAAAAAGCGGAAATACTATTTCAGCCCGCAGACAGGTATTGCACTGAAAGGTATGCAGCAGATTGGAAAGCATTTTTACTATTTTGATGCAAAGGGACGTATGCAGACCGGCTGGGTACGCATCGGAAAGGCAGATTACTATTTCAAGAAATCGACCGGTGTGCGTAAGACGGGATGGTTCAAATACAGAGGAAAATATTATTATCTGAATCCACAGACCGGCGCGAAGATGAAGAAGTGCTGGGTGTGCGAGAATAACCAGTATTATTATCTGGACCGAAGCGGTGCAAGGCTTCAGAATACAAAGAAGATCATCGGCGGTAAAACCTGGAAATTTGAAAAAAATGGTGTCTGCAAAAAGAAAACAAGAGCTGAAAGAAAAGCAGCACAGACGGCAGATACAGAAACTATGACGGAAACAACGAAGATGTAAATAATTGGAGGAAAGACGTATGAAAAAGATATTGGTAACAGGGTGCAATGGACAGCTTGGACGCGAGATCAACCGCATTTATAAAAGCAGCAGTGAATATGAGATTTTCAATACCGATGTGGCATGCGAAAGTGCCGTAAAACTGGATATCACAAATGTAGATCAGGTGCTTGAACTGGTACGGGAAGTAAAACCATATGCGATCATCAACTGTGCGGCACACACAGGGGTGGATGCATGTGAGACAGATCAGGATAATGCCTATCGCATCAATGCAATCGGTCCTAGAAATTTAAGTATTGCAGCAACGGAAACCGGTGCCAAGATGGTCCATATTTCGACGGATTATGTTTTTGCGGGAAATGCAAAAAAGCCGTACATTGAGTTTGATCAGCCGGATCCACAGGGCATGTATGGAGCGACCAAACTGGCAGGAGAGCAGTTTGTACAGCAGTTTGCAAAAGATTTCTTTATCATCCGTACTGCATGGCTGTATGGCGATGGAAAAAACTTTGTCAAGACGATGCTGCGTCTTGCAGAGACACATGATGAGGTGAGCGTAGTAGGAGACCAGTTTGGAACACCTACAAGTACAGCAGAACTGGCAAAAGCGATCCGCGTACTTTTACCTACAGAAAATTATGGATTGTTCCATGGTACCTGCGAGGGTTCCTGCAGTTGGGCAGATTTTGCGTCTGAGATTTTCCGTCTTGCAGGGAAAAATACAAAAGTGAACTATATCACGACGGCAGAATACCCGACACCGGCAGTACGTCCGGCGTATTCTGTTCTGGAAAATTATATGTTTAAACTGACTGCGGATTTTCAGTTTGCACAGTGGCAGGATGCGGCTGCTGAGTATGTGAAAGCTCTGGTATAAAGGAGAAGACCGATTTGATAGCTATAAAAGCTTTAAAGATTCTGCTGTGGTTTCTTGTTGTTCCGTTTGGGATTGGTAATCTTCCGATGTTCCGGAGCAGGAAGCAAAAAGCAGGAGCGGCAGATCTGTTGATCAGCGGGTATGCAGGCATGTTTGCACTGTTTGAAGTACTTGCCCTGCCTCTTATTTTTGGCAGACAGTCTTTTTCACTTCTGAAATATACGTACGGAGTGCTTGTGCTGATACTGGCATTTTACGGATATTTCAGTGTGGGAAGGAAAAGATGGAAGGAACACACAAAGATACAGGTACGGGTTCCGGTATCCGAGATTCCTCCTGCCATGTGGGCAGCGATGTTTCTGATACTTGTCCAGATGGGTGCTTATGTATTTGGAATGGCGACGGATCTGGATGATTCCTTTTATGTGGCAACTGCAACGACCACGCTTCAGACGAATGGCATGTTTACCTATGGTGCCTATACCGGGAAACTTTCCTCCGTGCTTCCGTCCAGATATGTGCTGGCACCATTTCCGATCATGCTGGCATTTTTCAGCGATGCGGTTCAGATGCATGCGGCGGTTGTTGCACATACGGTTCAGCCGGTATTTTTCCTGCTCTTATCCTATCTTGTGTATTGGCAGATCGCACGGAAATTATTTCCGGAGGATAAAAACGGAGCTGCACTTTTTCTGCTGTTCGTGGCACTGATACAGATGTTTTCTTATTATTCTGTGTATACGCAGGGAACCTTTATGACGATCCGTATCTGGCAGGGGAAGGCACTTCTGGCATCTTTTCTGCTTCCCGGGATTTTTTATCAGTCCAAATGCTGTATGGAGGAAGAGGCAGAAAAAGGAGAATGGATGCGGCTGCTGGTATTGCTGATGGCTTCCTGCCTAGTATCCGGCATGGGGATTATGCTGGCACCGATCATGCTGATCTTAGTGACGGTATTATATCTGTGGAAAGACAGGAACTGGAAAAGGGCAGGTCTGGCAGTAATCTGCTGTGTTCCAAATATATTGTGCGCTGCAGCATATCTGCTGGTAAGATAGAAGAGAGGTAAAGAAACGATGAAAACAGCGTTCTGGACTGCAATCGAAAGAGGCCGCTGGTATATAGGCGAAGGATGGCATTTCTATCTTTTCCTGGCGGCTCTTTTGTTTCTGATCCTGAATCGGAAAGAAAAAGACAATCGCAGATGGCTGGCGGGATACAGTCTTTTGTTCCTGGCATTGTATTTCTGTCCGGTTACGGCAAAAATCATTATGAAATATTGCGTTGGGGATCTGGTTTACTGGCGTATGTTCTGGCTGCTTCCGACATCTGCAGTGATCGCTTATGGGGCGGTTCAAATCTGCAGAGGGCAGAAAAGCCGGGCGGCACAGGGGCTGGCAGTGGTATGCACACTCGTACTGATTGCGGCAACAGGGAAAACACCTTATATAGGAAGTGACGCACCTTATCAGAAAGCGGTAAATATGCAGAAGCTGCCGGCAGATGTGTGCCAGATCTGTGATCAGATAACAGGTACGCTTAAGGAACAGGAAAAGGCGGTCGCAGTGATGCCGGATGAACTGATCGGGTATGTACGACAGTATGATGCATCGATCGAACTGGCATATGGAAGAAGGTCGAAGCTGAAGAAACGGAGAAAGAGAATCCACAGACAGATGAACCGCGAAAATCCAAACTTTCAGAAGCTGATCCGGATGCTTCGCCGGTCAGGCGTGAATTATCTGGTATATCTTGCAGATGAAGACCAGAACAGGCAGATTGAGAGTCTGGCATTTGAAAGGGTCGGAAAAGCAGGGGATTATATAATCTACAAGGATAAAAAGCCGACCTGAGATTTCTTCTGTTCCAGAAATTCTTAGGTTGTAATTTAAAAGGAATTGTTGTAAAATTATCGGCGATGTAAGAGAAACACAGCAGTTCGAAAAATCAGAGGAAAAACCCCTCGGATTTTTCTGCTATTTTATATGAAGAGGATAAGTAAATGGAAAACAGAGAACGTTACAAAAGGCTGATCATGTTTTTGGCATCTGCATTTATTCTGAGTGCACAGACAGGTGTATTTGCTTATGTGTGGTTTAAGGATTATGCATTTTCGGGGGCGATTGGTGAGGCGTTCTGGAAACGTGGAAACTATGTGGTGATCGCACAGTATGCTTTGATGCTTTATTTCTTTTACCGGATCTACGGTGGATTTAAAGTGGGATATCTGCGGGTGTTTGAAGTGTTGTATTCACAGATTTTGTCAGTATTTTGTGTCAATGCGATCACATATCTGCAGCTTGCACTGATCGGTCGATGGAAGTTCCTGAAATATATGGAGCCGATCCTGAAGATGACGCTGATCGATCTGGCGATCGTGGTGGCATGGGTTGTGTTTATGAGGTGGATCTATACAAAAATATATCCGCCAAGACAGATGCTGCTGGTCTATGGAGATTACAGCCCGGATGATCTGATCCAGAAAATTTCCAGCCGGGAAGATAAGTATAATATCTGTGAGAAAATCCATATCAGCGCCGGACTGGATGAGATCAGGGGACGCATCGATCAGTATCATGCGGTAGTACTGGGAGATATCCCGGCATCACAGAGAAACATTTTGCTGAAGTATTGTTTTGAAAAAGACATCCGTTGTTACAGCATTCCGAAGATTTCAGATATTATGATCATGAGTGCGGATAATATACATCTGTTTGATACTTCCCTGCTTTTGTTCCGCCATCGCGGACTGACAGCAGAGCAGCAGTTTTTGAAGCGTGCATTTGATATTGTCACTTCGCTGACCGGTATTCTTCTGGCATCTCCTTTTATGATCGTAATCGCACTTTGCATCAAGTTGTATGATGGAGGCCCGGTATTCTACAGACAGGAACGTCTTACGAAAGGCGGCAAAATCTTCTATGTTATGAAATTCCGCAGCATGCGTGTGGATTCGGAAAAGCACGGTGCACGTCTGGCGATGAAGCATGATGACCGTGTGACACCTGTAGGAAGAGTACTTCGAAACATTCATTTTGACGAATTGCCGCAGTTGTTTAATATTCTGAAGGGTGATATGTCCATGGTAGGACCAAGACCGGAGCGTCCGCAGATTGCAGCAGAATATAAGAAAGTGATACCGGAATTTGATTATCGACTGAAAGTGAAAGCAGGTCTTACAGGATTTGCGCAGGTTTATGGAAAATATAATACGACACCGTACGATAAACTGAAACTGGATCTGACTTATATCGAGAATTACAGTTTTGTGCTGGATATCAAACTGATATTCCTTACTTTTAAGATCCTGTTCCAGAAAGAAAATACGGAGGGTGTGGAGAAATGGCAGGTTACTGCAGCTACCAGAGAAAACCTGGAGCATATCAGGGAAGAGGAGCAAAAAGAAGCCGGAGTAAAATAATAGGAGTATGTTATGAAAGAAGAAACGTTGGTATCTGTTATCATACCGGCATATAATTGCGCAGGGATGATATCCAGAGCGATTGATTCAGCCCTGGTCCAGAATGTCCCGTTGGAGATCATCGTCATTGATGATGGTTCAACAGATGATCTGGAGCAGGTGATGAGAGCGTATCGGGATAACCCTGCGCTTTCTTTTATAAAAAATGAACAGAATCTGGGCGCAGCCGGAAGCCGGAACAGAGGGGCTGCACTTGCAAAAGGAAAGTATGTTGCATTTCTGGATGCAGATGATTACTGGGAAAAAGAGAAATTACAGAAGCAGCTTGAAAAGATGCAAAAAACCGGCTGCGTACTGTGCTGTACGGCACGCGAGCTGATGACACCGGAGGGGAAGCTTACCGGGCGTATTATTCCGGTGAAAGAAGAAATCACATATCATGAACTGCTGCATCATAACAGCATCAACTGTTCCTCTGTTGTTCTGAAAACAGAAGTGGCACGTGAGTTTCCCATGGAGCACGATGACAGCCATGAGGACTATATTACCTGGTTGAAAATCCTCAGGAAATATAAAAAAGCTTGTGGTATCACGCAACCTCTGTTAAAATATAGGTTAAGCAATCAGGGAAAATCGGGAAATAAGCTGAAGTCTGCAAAGATGACGTTTCAGGTATACCGTTATCTTGGATTTGGACTGATTCGGTCCGGATATTATTTTGTATCTTATGCACTGCATGGTATCTGGAAATATTATGGATTTTCCAGAAAATAAATCTGTTGCATACAAAGGAGACATCATATGAAAAGCTTACTGAAATATCTGTACAGTATTGCTTTTAGGGTTTTGCTGTTACCGTTCAGTCTGTGTAAGATCCGGCGGGAACGGCTGGTTTTTACAGGTCTGACCGGGGGGAGCGGATACGATTATTCCGGTAATCCCCGCTATCTCAGTGATTTTATACAGAAACAGGAGCCGGGGAAGTTTGACATTTACTGGATGGTCACCGATCCGTCACGTTACCGGTCAGAAGAAAAACAGGGACTGCATTTTGTAAAGCATTTTACGGTCAGAAGCTTCTATTATCTTCTGACGGCGAGTGTCATCGTTACCAACGGTTCTTATGCACCGTGGTTTCCGTTTCGGAAACGTCAGTATCTGATCAATACCTGGCATGGAGGCGGAGCATACAAACGGATTGAAAATGACAAGCCGGATGCAAACTGGGCGACCAGAAAGCGTGCGCAGTTCTGCGCGGAAAATATACAGCTTATGGTGTCGAGCTGTCAGGCGGCAAATGAAAAACTGTTTCGACACGCATTTTTGTATGAAGGAGAGATACTTGAATGTGGGATGCCGCGCAATGATTTTCTGGTAAGGGGCGAAACGGTGGATGCTGCCAGGAAAGTACGCAGTACCTATCAGATTGATCCGGGCTGCAGGATCCTGCTGTATGCTCCGACTTACCGGCCGGATGGGGAAAATTACATGCCCGATTTCACCGGACTTCGAAAAATACTTGAAAAAAATGATGAAAAGTGGTATGTATTATACCGCGCACATCGTTACAGCGAGGATGATGCATCTGCGCTGGAAAAGACCTGGTCTGCGGATGTGACAGACTATCCGGACATGCAGGAACTGCTGGCAGCGGCAGATATGCTGATCACAGACTATTCTTCCTGTATATGGGATTATTCATTTTTATACCGTCCCTGTTTTTTGTATACACCGGATCTGGAGCAGTATCTTGCGAAAACCGGATTTTATATTCCGATTCAGGAGTGGCCGTTTCCGATATGCCGCAATGAACAGGAACTGGAAGATGCCATAGACAGTTACGATGCAGGTCAGAATCGAAAAGCGATACAAAAGCATCATCAGAAAATGGGAAGCTTTGAGAGCGGACATGCCTGTGAAAAGGTTTGCGAGCGGATCAGGCGAAAAAGCATTTGTGAGGAGAACACGTAAAATGAAGCGATTTCTAAAGGATACAAAAAAGTATTATAAGTATGCCATTTATTCGGCAAAATCGAAGTTACAGTCAGAGGTGGCGAGCTCTTATCTGAACTGGCTGTGGTGGGTACTGGACCCAATCTGTTTTATGTTAATCTATACACTGATCTTCGGTGTGGTTTTTAACGCAAAAGAAAAATATTTTACCGTATTTATCTTTATTGGTCTGACTATGTGGGACTTTTTCAATAAGACATTGCAGCAGAGTGTCAAAACGGTCAAGACCAACAAGTCGATTGTTTCGAAAGTCTATCTGCCAAAATATGTTCTGGTTATGGTCCGTATGTTTGTCAATGGCTTCAAGATGCTGATTTCCTTTGGCATTGTTGTGATCATGATGCTGATCTACCGTATACCGGTCAGCCTGAATCTGCTTTATATGATTCCGATCATGATCACGCTCTTCCTGTTTACGTTCGGATGCAGTACAATCGTTCTGCATTTTGGTGTATTTGTACAGGATCTGTCCAATGTTATAAATATTGTCCTGCGCCTTCTGTTTTATATGACAGGTATTTTCTATAATGTAGAGACAAAGCTTGCAAAATTTGCACCATGGAACAAAGTGATCCTGTACGGCAACCCGATGGCACTGCTTCTGACTTCTGCCAGAAGATGTATGATCTACGATCAGACACCGGCAAGAAAGTTTCTGCTTTTATGGATGTTGCTGAGTTTCATCCTGTCAGCGATCGGAGTAAAGATTATCTATAAATACGAAAACAGTTATGTGAAGGTGATATAATGGAACGGGAAATTGCGATCGAAGTGAAAAATTTATATATCAGTTACCGAAACCTGCAGAAATTTTCCATCAAGCAGAGTCTGCTTCATATGAAGAAGGTACAGGTGGATGTGTTTCAGGCGGTAAAGGATGTGTCCTTTAAAGTAGAAAAAGGAGAGATCCTTGGAATTATCGGAAAAAACGGAAGCGGGAAATCAACCATGCTCAAAGCACTGGCGGGAATTTTCTCCGCAGATTCGGGAAGCATTGATCTGAAGAATCATTCTGTGTCCCTGCTGTCCATTGGCGTCGGATTTGAAAGAGAGATGAGCGGAAGAGAAAATATCATTCTTTCCGGTATGCTTCTTGGCTTCTCGGAAGCCTTTATCCGTTCCAGGATGGATGAGATCATAGAATTTGCAGGACTTGGTAAATTTATTGATATGCCGGTACGTACCTACTCAAGCGGTATGTATTCCAAACTGGCATTTTCCATTACAGCGGTACTGGAGACCGATATCATGCTGATCGATGAGGTTTTAAGTGTCGGCGATGAAAAATTTAAAAAGAAAAGTTATGAAAAAATGAAGAGTCTGATATCCAACCGTGAACGGACCGTTGTCATTGTTTCGCACAGTCTGGACACGATTGCAGATCTCTGCGATAAAGTAATGTGGATGCATGAAGGAAAACTGATTGAAATCGGAACACCGGAAGAAGTTCTTCCGCGTTATCTGGAGTTTATGAAATAGGAGGCAGTACCGTGGAAAAAACAAATGTTTACGGCGTTGTCCTTGCAGGCGGCAAAGGAACACGTATGGGAAATGTTGAGAAACCGAAGCAGTTTATGGAAGTTGGCGGAAAGCCGATCATCATCCATACACTGGAGAAATTTGTGATCAATCCACAGTTTGAGCGTGTGATCGTTCTTTCGCCGAAACAGTGGATCACCTATACCAGGGATATCATCAGGAAATATATTCTGCTTTCCGATAAGATTGATGTAATCGAAGGCGGAGCAACCAGAAATGATACGATCATGAATGCAATCAGTCATATTGAAAAATCCTATGGTCTGGATGATGAAACCATCATTGTTACGCATGATTCGGTACGTCCGTTTGTGACACATCGTATTCTGGAGGATAATATCCGTTATGCAAAAGAATATGGTGCATGTGATACCGTGATCCCGGCAACGGATACAATCGTAGAAAGTTTAGATAATAAGGAAATAAGTAATATACCAGACCGGTCCAAAATGTATCAGGGACAGACACCGCAGAGTTTTCACGCAAAACGATTAAGAGAAGTGTTTGAGGAGATGACAGAGGAAGAAAAGACGATTCTGACAGATGCCTGCAAGATTCTGGTACTCAAAGGGGATGCCATCCATCTGGTAGATGGGGAAGTCTTTAACATTAAGATTACTTATCCGTACGATCTGCGTGTGGCAGAATCGATTTTAGGAGGAGATGGCGTATGCTAAATACGGTATATCAGTTGAAACGTCCAAGACAGTTTGAAGTTGCGTTTAAAGAAATGGAAATTGACAAAGAACAGGTGATCGTACGTCCGACCAGACTTTCCATCTGTCATGCTGACCAGCGTTATTATCAGGGTGCCAGGGCAGAAGAGATCCTGCGACAGAAGCTTCCGATGGCTCTGATCCATGAGGGCATCGGCGATGTGGTATATGATCCGACCGGGACTTTTGAAGTGGGAGAAACGGTTGTGATGATCCCGAACCGTCCGGTAGAACAGGATGACATCATTGCGGAAAATTATCTGCGTTCCAGTAAGTTCTGTGCCAGCAGTATGGACGGATTTTTACAGGAATATGTCCAGGCAGTGCCGGATCGTTTTGTACACCTTCCAAAGGGGATCAATCCAACGGTGGCTGCTTACACGGAGCTTGTAAGCGTCAGTTTTCATGCCGTTAACCGATTCTTACGTTTTTCACATGAAAGACGGGATGTGATCGGTGTGTGGGGCGATGGCAATCTGGGTTATATTACTTCTCTTCTGTTGAAAAAAATGCTTCCGGATTCCAGAATTTATATTTTTGGTGTGACGGAAAATAAACTGTCTGATTTCACATTTGCAGATGCCATCTATTGTGTAAATGATATTCCGGAAGATCTGTGGATCGACCATGCTTTTGAGTGTGTGGGCGGAGCGGCGGCATCCAAAGCGATCAATCAGATCATAGATTACATTCATCCGGAAGGTACGATCAGCATTCTTGGTGTCAGTGAGGATCTGGCGCCGATCAATACCCGTATGGTACTGGAAAAAGGCCTGCGCATTTTCGGCAGCAGCCGCAGCGGCAGAAGCGACTATGAAGGCCTGCTGCATTTATATGAAGAACATCCGGAAATTGTTTCTTATCTGGAGAACATTATGGGAGCAGAAGTAGAAGTGAAGGATGTCAAAGATATAACCAGAGCATTTGAAATGGATATACACAAATTTATGGGAAAAACGGTGATGATCTGGAATGAATAAGAAGGTAAAAGAGCTGTATCTTTTTCTGACTCTGAAGCTTCTTTTTCCATGGCAATACCGGCGATTTCGTAAGCTGCCTCTGAAAGAGGGAAAAGCAGTGTTCATAGAAGCAAATCTGACACAGCTTTCCGGCAGCTTACGTTTTTTATATGAGGTATTATGCGAAAAAGAAGATATGGAAGTGCATGTGCAGT
The DNA here is from genome assembly GCA_900551235.1 of uncultured Lachnospiraceae bacterium. GTDB lineage: Bacteria > Bacillota > Clostridia > Lachnospirales > Lachnospiraceae > Hominisplanchenecus. Next base: position 23,790 of record URUU01000013.1, on the reverse strand, counting down.
ATCTTCAGGAATCAGGCGATAAACTCCGATTTATCAGAAATGCACTAGTGTGTTTAAAAGACTGTGCCGATGCAAAGTATATTTTTCTCTGTGAAGGCTCCAGAGTGATCAGTTGTATTGAGCCAAGGAAAGAAACTGTCATTACACAGTTGTGGCATGGCTGCGGTGCATTTAAAAAGTTTGGCTTCAGCACATGTGAGGATCTCTTTGGCGGCAGCAGGAAAGAGTATCTGAAATACAGTTATTATAAGAATTATGATTATATTACAGTATCCAGCCCGGAGGTCATCTGGGCATATCAGGAAGCGATGAATCTTCCAAAAGAACAGAAAAGTATTGTGCCGGTCGGGGTGAGCTGTACAGATCTTCTGTTTCAGGAAAAATTCCACAAAGCGGCAAAGAAAAAGCTTTCTGACCATTGCCCGCAGGCAGAAGGGAAAAAGATCATGCTTTATGCGCCGACGTTCCGCGGCAGTGTCGGGCAGGCAAAGGCTCCCGATGCACTGGATCTGGTGCAGATGAAAGAAAAGCTTGGAAAGGAATGGATCTTGCTGATCAAGCAGCATCCGGTTGTAAAACAGCGTCCGCCAGTTCCAAAAGAAGCAAAAGGTTTTGCATTTGATGTTTCCGATGATTTTGTGATCGAAGAACTGCTCTGTGTCAGCGACGTCTGTGTCTCCGATTATTCTTCCCTGGTATTTGAGTATTCGCTTTTTGAACGTCCGATGGTATTTTTTGCCTATGATTTCGCAGAGTACGGCGAATGGCGGGGATTCTATTATGATTATCAGGAATTAACCCCAGGTCCTGTGTTACAGACCACGGAAGAAGTTGTGGATTATGTACTTCATCTGGAAGAACGTTTTGACAGACAGAGAGTAGCGGATTTTAAACAGAAATTTATGAGTGCCTGTGATGGTCATGCGACAGAAAGATTACTGGAAATGATTCAGAAGGAGAAAACGTATGAGTAAAGCTATAACAATGATGAAAAAAGTATACTGGAAAGGAAGAAAACAGATCAAGAAGCTTCCGCCGGTAAAAGCAGCCAAAAAATATCTGGGAAGAAAAAGAAAGGACAAACTTCTGTATGAGACTTTGCCGGCGGCATACAATGCGCATAAAAACGAACCGGTGGATGAGAGGAAAGTTATCTTTATTGAACTGCGGCTTCCGGAGGTGAGCAACAGTTTCCGGGTACTGTATGACGAACTGAAACGTGATTTTGATCTGGATATCCATGTACATCTTCTGCGAAATTCTTTTGTACCGAGGGAAGAATATATCAGGCGCTGTCAGGCGATGCTCTCTGATGCCGCCACCGCAAAATATATTTTTGTAAATGAAGCATCGGATGTTTTAAGCTGTGTGGATATGCGTCCGGAAACAGTCGTGACACAGCTCTGGCATGCCTGCGGTGCGTTTAAAAAGTTTGGCATGAGCACGGCAGAGCTGATCTTCGGTCCGAATGCAGAGGAACTGAAGCGTCATCCGAATAACAGAAATTATACGTATGTGACGGTATCCAGTCCGGAGATTGTGTGGGCATATGCAGAGGCTATGGATATGAAAGACCGCCAGGATGCCATCCGTCCGGTCGGAACCAGCCGTACCGATATTTTTTACCGCAGTGAGACGATCGCACAGGCGTATCAGAATCTCTATAAAGAATTTCCAAAAGCAAAAGGAAAGAAGATCATCCTGTATGCTCCGACCTTCCGCGGACGTGTAGCAAGGGCAAAAACACCGGACTGCTTTGACCTGGAGAAATTTGCAGAACATTTTAAAGACGAATACGTTGTGATCTTCAAACATCATCCGCTGGTCAAAAAGCTGCCGGAGATACCGGAAGAATTAAACGGAACATTTGCAATCGATGCGACAAGAAGCATGACGATCGAAGATCTGCTCTGTGTCAGTGATATCTGTATCTCCGATTATTCTTCTCTGGTGTTTGAATATTCTCTTTTTGAGCGTCCGATGTTGTTCTTTGCCTATGACCTGGATGAATATTTTGACTGGAGAGGATTCTATTATGACTATAACGAACTGACTCCAGGTCCGGTCTGCAAGACGAATGACGAGATGATCGACTACATCAGCCATCTGGAAGAGCGTTTTGACAGGCAGAAAGTCATTGATTTTAAAGAGAAATTCATGCGTTCCTGTGACGGACATGCGACAGACCGTATTCTGCACATGGTTTTTGCAGACCGCTACGACAGCCTGAAACTCAGTCATGAAAGAACCGATGAAGAGATCAAAGTGTCGGTAGTGATGCCGGTTTACAATGCGCAGCATTACCTGTTTGACAGCCTTGGAAATGTTTTAAAACAGACCTTAAAAGAGATCGAAGTGATCTGCGTGGATGATGGCTCGACGGACCGCTCCGCGCAGATCATCGAAGATTATGCGTCCAGGGATTTCCGGCTTTCCCTGATCCGCCAGAAGAACCAGTATGCAGGGGCGGCAAGAAATGCCGGACTTGCAAAATGTCGCGGAAAATATGTGGTATTCTGGGATGCGGATGACCGTTTTGCACTGGATGCACTGGAAAAGCTTTATCAGAAAGCAGAAGAGGATCAGGCAGATATAAGTGTGTGCGATATCCGCAAATGGGATGATACCACGGACCGTTATGTGCTTCCGTCCAATTATCTGAGAAAAGAATTTATGCCGGACAAGGTACCGTTTTCCGCAGAAGATATCCCACAGTATATTTTTAATTTTACCACCAACATTCCGTGGAATAAAATGTACCGCCGTTCCTTTATACAGGAGCATCAATTACAGTTTGAACACCGCAAGCGTGCCAACGATGTTGTATTTGTTATGCAGGCACTGTATCTTGCAAAGAGCATTACCGTAGTCGATGAGCGGCTGATCGATTACCGATATAATAATAAAAATAGTCTTACTGCAACACTGTCCCAGGATGTGTTCAGCACATACGATGCTTTCCAGTCAGCACACGATATCCTGGAAAAACGAGGTGCTTTTGAAAATGAGAAAGTAAAACAGAGTTTTGACAATAAGGCACTGAATCTTCTGGTACAGAGTGTGGATCTTCAGACCAGCGAAGCTTCCGCAAGAGAGCTGTTTGACATGCTTCTTTCGGAAGGCTTCAAAAAGATGGGAATCGAAGACCGTGAAAATTATTATTATTCCAGAAAAGTCTATCAGAGTTACCGCACGATGCTGACAGGTTCTCTTGTGGATACCCTGATCGTGATGAAACAGCAGAAAAATGAAAATCTGGAGGCACACAGACAGAGACTCTGCATGCAGAAACTGAAAGTACAGAAGCTGACCGTAAAAAATGAGGATACTAGGAAAAAACTGAATGAGAAGAGAGAACAGTTAAGCAGACTCCGCGGACAGACGGGATATAAGATCTGTCGGAAACTCAGACTGTTTCATGAGTGATCCAAAAGTATAATGGTAAAGGGGGACGGATGAGATGTTATCAGTGATCATACCTGCTTATAATGAAGAAAAGATGATACAGAAAACAGCGGTTACGGTGTCCGGGATTTTAAAGAGAGCATCCATACCGTATGAGATTCTGTTCATCAACGATGGTTCACGTGATGGGACATGGGAGCAGATTGAAGCGGAAGCAGAGCGAAATCCACAGGTAAAAGGAATTCACTTTTCCCGGAATTTTGGAAAAGAATCTGCCATTTTTGCAGGTCTTGCAAATGCAGCCGGAGACTGCTGTGCGGTGATGGACTGTGATCTTCAGCATCCGCCCGAAGTACTGGTTTCCATGTACCGGCTCTGGGAGCAGGGATATGAAGTCGTAGAAGGGGTGAAGCGCAGCCGCGGAAAAGAAAGCCGGCTTCATAAAGCCTGTGCGGGACTGTTTTACCGGATGATGTCAAAGGCAGTACAGATCGATATGTCCAGAGCTTCCGATTTCAAACTGCTGGATCGCAAGGCGGTGGATGCGCTGCTTGCCATGCCGGAAAAAAATGCATTTTTCCGTGCGCTGTCCTCCTGGATCGGCTATCGCAGTACCAGTGTGGCATTTGATGTACAGGAACGCACCGAGGGAGAATCCAAGTGGTCTGCCTGGTCGCTGGTCAAATATGCGGTGACTAATGTGGTGGCATTTTCGGCTGTTCCGATGCAGTTTGTGACGGTAGCCGGTATCTTTATGTTTGTATTTGCCATTATTCTGGGAATCCAGTCGCTGGTGCATTATTTTACCGGACATGCGGTGGAAGGGTTTACGACGGTAATTCTTTTGATACTGATCGTAGGCAGTCTGATCATGATGAGTCTTGGAATCATTGGATATTATATATCAAAAATATATGAAGAAGTAAAAGGCAGACCAAAATATCTGATCTCAAAAAAGACCAAAGAATGGAAATAGGGGGGAGACTACGGTGACAAATGCAATCAAAGAAGAAATCCTGCATATTCCGTTGCTGGGTAAGTGCATCAAAAAGGTCAATAAAAAATGGAAAGAACATAAACAGAAAGTAGACTGGGATGCGACGCTTGAGTTACGAAACTATGCACTGGAATTCGAACAGATGGACAATAAGGAATGGATTGAGAAGCGAAAAGAACAGACGGAGCTTTATCGGAGAAATCCGGAAGTATCGATCATTATCCTGAACCGTGACGGAGAAGAGCATCTGAAAAGACTGATGAAGTCTTTTGAGGAAAAAACATTTTATCCTCATTTTGAGATTATCCTGGCAGACAATGCTTCTACAGACGGATCTGTGATGCTTATGGAGCAATATCAGGAAAAATTTCCGGTGACAATCATAAAGAATCAGGAAAACCTGTCTTTTTCTGCGGCAAACAATCAGGCGGTAAGAAAAGCACAGGGCGAATATCTGCTGTTTCTGAACAATGATACAGAAGTGACCGATGGCTGGCTGGACGAGCTGCTGATGACCGCCATGGAAAAAGAAAATGCCGGGGCAGTCGGTGCCAGACTGTATTATCCGAGAATTCCGGAAGGCTGCAAAAATACAGCCAAATCCCGCAATATCCAGCACGATGGAATCGGGTTCCGCGATGCGTACCGCAACAAAACGTACTTTGTCCAGCCATACAACCAGAAAAACGGGCTGGAACTGCTGGGAAGAATGAGTGAAGAAAGCATAAAGAACCGGAAACCGGTGAAAAAAGGAGCGGTGACAGCAGCCGTTTTACTGGTGACAAAGAAAGCTTTTGAAAAGGTGGGAGGATTTGATGAAGCTTACTGCTATGGTTATGAGGATGTAGACCTCTGTCTGAAACTGGACAAGGCAGGCTATCAGAATTATCTGGCTCCGGCATGTATGGTGTTTCATTATGAATTTGGAACGCAGGGCAAAGATGATGAAAAAGAAGTAAAAGAGCGCCGTCTCCACAACATGTATATCTATCAGGGAAAATGGCAGACGTATCTGCAAAGAAAAATATTAAAAGAAAAACTGGAACAGAAGTCTGTTTTTACAGAAGCTTCTCTTCTGGTCACCATTGTGACAGAGAAAAAAACACCGCTGGATGTAAGAGTATTTGCAGAAAGCCTGATGGAAGACGGATACCAGGTAGAATACCGGAAGCAGGAGGATGAAAAAGACTGGTATGACATCGGAAGAGAGACCGACATTCTGATCCTTGCTTCTGAATCGTATGACCGATCAAAGATAAAAAACATCAAAAATGATCTTATTATATGGGACTGGAGCGAAAAGAGGGAAAGATTGTTTAAATCTACCGATGCCTGGAAGCAGATGGCAGAGGAGAAACCAGAGATCAACCCGAAAAAAATCGATATCTGTGCACCGATGCCGGATGATGAAAACAAAAAGTTCTGGGGCGATTATCACTATGCGCTGGCAATGAAAAAGGAACTGGAAAAACTGGGGTATGAAGTGGATGTGCGTCCTTATCAGAGATGGAGTGACAGCAGCAACAGTGCCATAACGATCGCCCTGCGCGGAAACCGTCCGTATTATCCGAAAGAGGATGTCCGGCAGAAAAACATCATGTGGAATATTTCCCACCCGGCAGATGTGCCGCAGGAGGAATATGAGCGTTTTGATCTGGTTTACTTCGCTTCGCAGAAACTCTGCGAGCGCTGGAAAGATAAATTAAAGACAAAATGTGATGTGCTGTTGCAGTGCGCCGATCCGGAAGTGATGAAAAGTATTGCCGGAGAGAAGAAGTATGATCTTCTGTTTATCGGAAATTCCAGACGTATCTACCGGCAGGTTGTGCAGGATGCACTGACGCTGGATTATCCGCTGACGATCTATGGCAGGCACTGGGATGCTTTTCCAGAAGCACAGGCATGCGTAAAAGAGCCTTATATGCCAAATGAGAACGTTGGTCAGGCATACCGGGATGCAAAAATCGTGCTCAATGATCACTGGGAAGATATGAAAGAAACCGGAATCGTTTCCAACCGTCTGTTTGATGCCCTGGCAGCAGAAGCATTTATCATCAGCGATGAGATGCCGGAAATCGAAGATATCTTTAGGGGGACTGTCGTTACCTACAAAGATAAAGAAGATCTCAAAGAAAAAGCAGATTACTATATGAAGCATCCGGAAGAAGCGGAAAAACTGGCAAAACAGGGACATCAGCTTGTTCTGGAGGAGCATACCTTTGAAAAAAGAATGAAAAAACTGGTGAAAGATCTGGAAAAGATCTGACTAAAAAACAACAGCCATTACCGAAAAGTCGTGGCTGTTGTTTTGGATTAACTTACAGAAGTGGAAGTTTTTTTCGACTAAGATGAAAATTCCTGCCCGGCTGCGTCAAGGGCGGCAGCGATCACCTGATCCATATCATAGTATTTGTAATTACCAAGCCTTCCGCCGAAGATGACATTCGGCTCTTTTGCGGCAAGTTCGCGGTATCTGGCAAACAGGGCGGAATTTTTCACATCGTTGATCGGGTAATATGGTTCAATGCCGGGCTTCCATTCGGAAGAATATTCCCTCGAAATGATGGTAAATGGCTGAGAACCAAAGGTAAAATGTTTGTGCTCGATGATGCGGGTATAAGGGACTTCACGGTCTGTGTAATTGACCACGGCATTGCCCTGATAATTGTCGCATTCGATGCGTTCCGTCTCAAAACGGACAGAACGATATTCCAGTGCCCCATAGCAGAAATCAAAATATTCATCCAGCATTCCGGTAAAAATCGTCTTGTGCGCGAGCGCAGACAAGGCTTCTTTATGCTTGAAATAGTCTGTGTTCAGGCGGATATCAGCACCGTCAAACATTTTTTCGACAACAGCGGTATAACCTTCGGTTGGGATACCCTGATAACGGGAATTAAAGTAATTGTTATCGTATGTAAAACGCAGCGGCAGACGTTTGATGATAAAAGCAGGAAGCTCCCGGCATGGGCGTCCCCACTGTTTTTCCGTATAGCCTTTGATCAGCTTTTCGTAAACATCCGTTCCGACAAGAGAAAGAGCCTGTTCTTCCAGGTTTGCAGGATTCTGGATGTTCAGATCTGCGATCTGCTCAGCAATCTTTGCCTTTGCCTGCGCAGGTGTTTTGATCCCCCACATTTTACTGAATGTATTCATATTAAAAGGAAGATTATAAAGCTCGTCCTTATAGATGGCAACCGGAGAGTTGATGTAGTTGTTAAACTCAGAAAACTGATTTACATAATCCCAGATCTTGCGGTCTGAAGTATGGAAAATGTGAGCACCATATTGATGTACATGGATGCCGTCCTCATTTTTACAGTAAATATTTCCTGCGATGTGATCGCGTTTTTCTACGACGAGACAGGACTTTCCGTGCTTTTTTGCTTCGTTGGCAAAAACTGCACCGAAAAGTCCGGCACCGACAATCAGATAATCGTACATAAAATACTCCTTTTCGTTTGGTTTATACTTAAGTCTGAGTGTAACATAAATGTAAAGGGTTGTAAATTCCTATTGTGTTTGAATCATACTAAGCGTATGAAAGATCATCCTGATATATTCCATCCGATCCGGCAATTCCTGCATATGCTGCTTTTTTCTTTATCTGTTCAAGTTTTTGTCGTGTGTTTAGGAAAGCAGGAGTTGACTCAGAGATGTTAATATAATATAATAAAAGATGCTAGGGTTGTGGGAGTGCGAAGCACGGAACAATCTGCAGGCATTATAGTTGGAAGTTTTGCCCCCAACATCATAAAATGGATTATACACAAAAGATAATCGACTATATAAGGAAAAATATTGAGGAAAAAGAAATGACAGATCATACATTTGCTATTTGTGCTTATCAGGAAAGTCCATATCTGGAAGAATGTATTTATTCCTTGAAAAAACAAACAGTAAAGAGCAAAATTATCATGGAAACGTCAACGCCGAATGAGTATATTCGAAAATTAGCAGATAAATATCAGATTCCACTTTATATCAACGAGGGAGAGTCTGGGATCACGCAGGACTGGAATTATGCATATCAGTGCGCTGACAGCAAATATGTAACCATTGCTCATCAGGATGATGTTTATAGGAAAGACTATCTTGAACATGCGATGCGGGCAGTAAAACAATTTAACAGACCACTGATTTTTTTCAGTGATTACTATGAATTGCGGGATGGAAAAATTGTAAAAAGCAATACGCTGCTTCGGGTAAAAAGACTGATGTTATTGCCATTGCGCCCAAAGTTTGCGCAGAAAAGCTGTTTTATAAGAAGGAGAGTTCTTTCTTTTGGTTCTCCAATCTGCTGTCCGTCGGTTTTATATGTAAAAGAAAATCTGCCCAAAGTGATTTTTAAGGATGGATTCCGCAGCTGCGAGGACTGGGAGGCATGGGAAATGCTTTCAAAAAGAAGAGGGGCATTTGTATACGACAGCAGTGCTTTAATGTGCCATCGTATTCATGCCGGTTCTGAAACATCAGCTATTATTGGAGACCATGCAAGAAGTGATGAAGAATATATTATGTATTGTAAGTTCTGGCCATCCTGGTTTGCAAAGCTTTTGAACAGACAATATGCTAAAGGACAGAAGTCGAACAATATGTCATAACACGTAAGATGTGGGAAAAGGATAAATATGAAGAAAATTGCAATTATTCCGGCGTACAACGAAAAAGACAGCATTGTAAAAACAATAGCGGATTTAAAGAAAAATGCACCGGATTTTGATTATATTATTATAAATGACTGTTCTACAGACGAAACAGGGAATGTCTGTAAAATCAATGAGCTGCATGTAGTAAATCTCCCAATCAATCTGGGAATAGGAGGAGCTGTACAGACAGGATATCTGTATGCATATAATCATGGATATGATCTTGCAGTGCAGTTTGACGGAGATGGACAGCATGATGCAAAATATCTGGATCTTATGAGTGAAAAAATGACGAAAGAAGATTTGGATATGGTGATTGGATCTCGTTTTATTACGAATGAAGGCTTCCAGTCGTCCAGTATCAGACGAGTTGGCATCCGCTATTTTGCAAAGATGATGAAATGTTTGTTTGGTCAGGAAATTACCGATGCTACTTCCGGAATGCGTATGTGCAATCGAAAGGTCATGCAGTTGTTTGTGAAAGATTATCCAAGAGACTATCCGGAACCGGAGACGGTGGCGAGGCTGCTCCGTCACAAATATAAAGTACAGGAGATGCCGGTTATTATGCACGAAAGAGAGGCAGGCGTTTCTTCTATTTCCATGACAAAGTCGGCTTATTATATGATAAAAGTCAGTCTCGCTATTTTGATAGAGCGATTGCGATGAGGTATATAGTGGAGAAGGCGGTTAGCAGCAGAGAAGGCAGGCTTACACGAAAAGGAGATTGATAATATGACAGTGAAAGTTAGATTGTTGCTTGTGATCGGGCTGGTCTGTGTACTTGTTATGATCATCAACATGGTTCGAAAAAGACAACTGGAGTTAAAATACGTTCTTGGATGGCTTGGATGTGATTTTGTATTGCTTCTGTTTGCCATTTTTCCAGGGTTAATGGTAGGATTATCAAATTTTCTTGGGATTTATGCACCGGTAAATATGATTTTTTTCCTTGGTTTTCTTTTTTCGCTGGTTTTGGTGTTTACTTTAACGGTTGCACTTTCCAGAGTTACTGCGCGCGTACGCAGGCTGGCACAGATCGAGGCTTTAAATGCGTATGAACAGGAAATGCAGAAGAACGTGGATGAATCCGGCAGGAAATAAAGGCGGTGTTACCGAACGATGAAAAAGAATAAGGGGAAAATCTACAGAGTAATTCAAATCGGTATCCTGTACTGCATAGCAGTCGGAATGATATGGGGGGTATGTCGTCCGCTGAACAGCAGGGCAGATATTTATGATGCATCCGATTTGATCTATGCGGACTGGGAAGCAATCGGTGAGCTGGAGATTTCTTCAGCCAGAGGATGGCCCCAGTCTATTTGTGTTACAGACAAATATATCGTGTGTCTGATCAACGGTGCGGCAGCAGAAGCTATACCAGATACGCTGATTGCATTTAACAAAGATGATTACAGTTATGCATTTGAAGTGACGGAGCGGGATTATGAGCACGGAAACGGCATGACTTATAACAATAAGACAAATGAAATTTATATCATGCCGGGGCCATGCCTGGATAAAGCAAATGCCGGAGATTTCTATGTAGTAGATGCCGGTACCCTGAAATGGAAACGGACGTTCAAGTCACCGAGCAAACAGAATTTCGGTGGGATTGAGTATCTGGAGGATACCGATCAGTATGTTGTTTCAGGGGGAAATGGCAGTAAATTCCGGCTGCTGGACTCGGATTTTAATATCATAAAAGAGATTGTTCCAAGAACAAAGCCGGAGGGATCTACCTATCAGGATTTTTGTGTGACAGGGGATTATATTATCTCGCCATGTTATGACGGAAGCACAAAAGTGGATAATTATTTTGTGATCTATTCGCTTTCCCAGGGAGAATATCTGAATACATTCTATGCTGATCTTCCGGGTGATGATGAGAAAAAGGAAATCGAATCCCTCTGCGAAATCTCACCGGGAAAGATCATGCTCGGTGTAGGGATCAGCAATCCACGAAGAGTACGTCTGTACGAAGCAACACTGCGGGCAGCGTATGATATCCATACGTCAGCGGAAAATGGCACGATCAGTGCGAGTGAGGATGTCGTAGAAGGCGGAACAGATTATCAGGTTCATTTTCAGCCGGATGAGCATTACGAATTATCACAGCTTCTCGTGGACGGGGAAGCCGTAGAAAGTGATCCAAAACAGACGGGGTACACGTTCCATGCGGTATCCGGGGATCATTCCGTGCAGGCATTTTTTACCGAAATTCCAAAATTCTGGATCACAACCAGTGTCGTGAAAGGAAAAATAGAGGAAAGTGCACTGGTTTACCGGGATGAGGACTGGACGGTATCTTACAAACCAAAGAAAAATTATGAACTGAACAGCATTACGATTGATGGAACAACGATCGATACCAGAGGATCGGAAAATCAGTATACGTTTACCAATATTCAAAAGGCACATGACATACGCGTGAAATATACGGAAATTCCATCCTGGGCGGTGAAAACAAGCGTAAAAAACGGTACGATATCGGATGGCATCCACAAAGCTTACCGGGGCACATATCAGACGGTCACTTATGAACCGAAAAAAGATTATGTGCTTTCCAGTATAAAAGTAGATGGTGAGAAGGTAGATAAAAAACAGTTCCAGAATTCCTATACATTTACGAATATAGGTGCGGCACATCAGATTGAGGTGGTTTACCGCTGGAAATACATACCGGTATGTGCTGTTCTGGCTGCAGCAGTACTTGCCTTTCTGGTATTTTATATACATATCCGGATACAGCGGAAAAAGAAAACAGTTGGAAGGTTTTGATTCCAACATCATTTCATTAAGAGTGCCGGTGCAGGATTCCGGTACGATATCAGGAGGAAAAAGATGGTAGATCTGACTGGATGCGTATCCATTCCATATTTTAAGAAAACTGTTTTTACAGGAAGTTACGGTAAGATGCGGTATCTGATAGGGAAAACAGAGGAACAGGGAGAAACAGTGTTAAAAGCATGGTACTGGGAAGGACCATATGCAAGTTCGAATGTGGCGGAAGAAAGTAAGATTTCTGCAGTATTTCCTTTCTCAGAAGATGGAATCAGCCAGGCAGTCGCCTGGCTGAATGAAGCTTCTCTCAAATTCTAACAAAATACCACATGTTTTTAATCTGATCGGAAAATTCATCGAAAGTATAGGTTTTTGAACTGCGTACTTTGCTGGCAGGATCGTGAACGGTGAAAGAACCATCCTGATAACCGGTCAGCACAATGAAATGTCCGCTGTTTGTAAAAATACCAGGTCCCATGCTGCAAATGATCGGAGAGCCAGCAGAAAGGGTAGCAGCCATGGCGTTTTCATCGAGTCCAAGCATCATGCCGCTGACACCGAAATGTTGTACGCCAATGGTCATCAGTTCCCAGGCAGTGTCTAGATTTTCGTCAAGGTAGCCATTTGCGCTGGCATAATCAGCAATCACAGCAGGCGTGATATAAGGATCCTGCATAAGACCGCTTACAACCATGGAAAGAGCAGTCGGTCCACAGCCGCTTACTGCGATGATGGTTTCAGAGCCGTAGGAAACATATCCCCATCGTTCATCCCATTGAAAGAGTGTTGGGATAGATCCCTTTACAAAATCATCTCCGATGGTTTCTGCACAGGAATCATGGTGCTTTTGTGGATAATCCAGCACAAAGTCCAACATTTCACTGTTTTTGGACAGTGCCTGTAATAAAGAAACCGGATAGAGAGACGGATCTTCCAGGATTTTTTTCAGCTTTGGAAGATCAGCGGACTGCTGCTTCAAAATGCCAAGGTAGTCCTCATCGGAAAGTTCGGTATATTCGGTTTCGCAGGCAGGATCAGTTGCTGGTACAGCGGATGTAGTTTCGGTATCGGAACGGAAAGTATTTTCAGGTTCTGATATGATCGAAGTATCTGCAACGCTTTCGTATGCATCTTTGACAGAATCTGCAGTCTGTTGATGGACATAAGCAAGAATAGCAAGCCCTGCGAACATGAGAATTACGCCTGTACCAAGTAAAATACACAGGCGTATGATATGAAGCTGCCGTTCCCGTTCTTGCTGGCGCATCTGTCTGTATTTATCACGTGTATCCATTTATTAAACTCCTCTTTTATGCTGCCCAGGTAAAAATGCTGCTTAAACAGTATAGTGGTTTATGGGGGAAAAATCTTCAACACAATGTAAACAATTTGTAGATTAGACAGGGAAAATCAGGAAATCATTCTTTCTTTTTCAAGAATTTTAAAAATATCACCGCAAATCTGGGCAGCAGAGCGGTTGTCGGTTATTACGGTATAATCTGCAGCAGCTTCATAGGCAGGTCTTCTTTTTTGGATCAGATCTGAAATATCAGAAATATTTTTATGACCCTTTAAAAGAGGACGGTTTTCATCGTCTGCTACACGGGAAAGGATGGTTTCCGGTAAAGCAGTCAGCAGAAGGATGATGCCGTTCTTTTTCATTTCCTGTACATTTTCGGAACGCATGGCAGCACCGCCGCCGCAGGATACAAGGAAACCGCCTTTGGAAGAAGTCTCTTTGAGCAGGGCAGTTTCTGCCTGCCGAAAATAAGGTTCTCCGTGAACGGAAAAGATTTCCGGTATGGACATCCCTTCCCGCCGTTCGATTTCTTCATCCATCTCAAGTACCGGTCGGTTCAGAGATGTGGAAAGAGCCGCTGCGATGGTAGATTTTCCGCATCCCATAAAACCGATCAGAAAAAGATTCCGTGTGGAAGTGTCTGGATTTCTTGTTTTCATAATTACTCCTTTGTATTTAAAAATCATCATTTGGTTTATTATAACATGCGAGAGTCAGGTTATCCAGTAAAAATCAAGGCTTCATGGCATTTTTGGCAAAGTCAGTCGTGACGAGCTGATGATAAGGTACATCCTCTTTCAATTCGCCGGCATTTTTCAGAATGTCTGTCAGAAGATCGAAACTGTCTTCTTCAAAAATCAGGGAATCCTTCCAGGTATCCTGCTCCTGATAACGATTCACAATCGTGGTCAGTGTTTCAATATCGATATCATCGAATTGCGGTTTGATCACCTGGGCAATCTCAGAAGGCGTATGGGAACGCACATAGTTCATGCCTTTCTGGAGAGCATTCGTAAAGCCCTGGATGATCTGCACAGATTCTTCCAGATAGCTCGACTTTGCACAGTAGGCAGTATAAGGAACGTAGCCGGAGTCAACACCGAGTGAAGCAACAACATAACCGCTGCCTTCCTGTTCCAGAGCTGTTGCAGATGGCTCAAATTCGACCGTGTAATCACCCTGTCCGCCGGAGAAAGCAGCAGCAGTAGAACCAAAATCGATGCTCTGATCAATGGAAAGGTCTGTCTTTGGATCCAGGTTATTTTTTTTCAGAATATACTCAAAAACCATCTCCGGCATGCCACCTTTTCGACCGCCAAGTACTTTTTTGCCTTTTAGATCCTGCCAGGAAAAATCAGGATCCGCTTCTCTGGCCACCAGAAAGTTGCCGGCACGCTGGGTCAGCTGAGCAAAGTTGACAACGGAGTCCCTGGCTCCTTCGGCATAGGCATAGATCGTTGCCTCAGCTCCCATAAAACCAATGTCTGCCTCGCCGGAAAGAACGGCTGTCATGGTTTTATCAGCACCAAATCCGGTGATAAGGTTCAGGTCGATTCCTTCTTCTGCAAAATAACCCTCCTGTATGGCAACATATTGCGGAGCATAAAAAATGGAATGGGCTACTTCGTTCAGGGTTACTTTGGAAAGTGCTTCGCCGGATGAGTGCTTTTTGCAGCCGGAAAGTGCAAATAATGTAAGAAGGATCAGGAAAAATAAGAGAAATGATTTCTTTTTCATAAAAACTCCTTTCTTTTTCTAACTGTAATATATGAGAAAGAAAAAGAAAGGTGCATTGGAATTTTGGGTGTCAGGATGTTTGAAAAAAGTGTCAAAAAATGGTTTCTTGACATTTGCATCAAGCATGTTATACTTGACAAAAGGAGATGGTCACATGAGAACAACATTTAAAGATGAGATATTGGAAATTTTCGGAACAACAGATCTGGAACAGCTAAAAAAGATTTCAAAAGATGCGGCATCTTATCATCAGAAAAAACAGGGAAATGCTGCCGGAAGGAAGAATTCTTTTACAGAGATCCAGGTAGCAGAAATGATTGCATTGTACAGTCAGGGAGAAAGTATCTCAGATCTTGCAAGAGAATATCAGGTTTCACGTCAGACAATCTATAATCAGATAAAACGTGCCCATCGATTCAGCGAAAATCCAGATGTCAAAATGCGGATGAATTTTATGAATCATAATGATTTGTGCACGACCATTGATATTGATTTTAAACATGAAAAGATTACAATCCATAATTATACAGAACAGATTTTGTTAAGAGCTTTTGGGATTGTAGAAAATCCGGATTGGAAAGCTTTTGAATATTTTCTGGAAGATCGGTGCTTCCCAAAGACACGTGACCATGCAAAAGAAATTTTAAGAGAAATGAACCTTCCGTTTTACGATCCGCTGTTGATTGTTGAGAAAACACAGGGACGTATGGAAGGAGATCACCAGTGGATTATGATTCTGAAAAAGGAGTAAGGAAATGAAAAGACTGAATCTCGATGACTGTTCTCCATTTCACAAAACAGGACATACTTCAAAGGGAGATCAGAGAAAATGGAAAGTTGGAGACAGATGGTATAAAGTCGATTACATGGGATACGAAAGTCTGGCAACGAAGATGTCTGGATTTGCAGAACCTTCTGAGAGGATTCAATATCTGGTGGAAGAGATCAAAAAAATTACAGGGATACAAGATTTTGGAAAATATATTACAGCAGTGTTGGAGATAGACGCTTTTTTTCTGAATGAGGATCGCCATACGAATAATCTTGCAGTTATTTATAACGAAAATACAAAACAATATTCTCTCAGTCCGATTTTTGATCAGGGACTTTGCCTTTTTGCAGATACCAGATTGGATTATCCACTTCATTTATCGGTAGAAGCATGTATGAAGAAAATACAGGCAAAGCCATTCAGCACAGATTTTGACGAGCAGCTCGATGCAGCAGAAGCATTATATGGTGTTCAGATAAGGCTTGGTTTTTCCGTGAAAGAACTGGAAGAGGAGATAGAAAGTCTGACAGAAGATTATTCGCCGGTAATTCGTGAAAGGATTCTGCAGTTGATGCGGCAGCAGTTTCGCAAATATAAATATCTGATAAAATAGAAGATATGGAAATCCGACCTGTAAGATAGATTGAAGATTTTTGGTTCCTGTGTTACAATACAAAAATGAGGTGTCAGGAACAAGAGCTTTTCAGGTTCGACATCCGGAGAATGGATTTCGAATTTCATAAGAAAAATAAAAGGACAACAGGCAAGGAGGAACATACAATGAAAAAACCAGTTCTGGTAATTATGGCAGCAGGAATGGGAAGTCGCTATGGTGGATTAAAGCAGATCGATCCGGTCGATGCACAGGGTCACATTATTATGGATTTTTCAATCTACGATGCGAAGAGAGCAGGATTTGAAGAAGTTGTATTTATTATAAAAAAAGAAAACGAGGAAGATTTCAGGGAGAGCATCGGAAACCGTATGAGTAAAATCATGAAAGTTTCCTATATATATCAGGAGCTGACCAATCTTCCGGAAGGTTTTGAGGTTCCGGAAGGAAGAGTGAAGCCGTTTGGTACCGGCCATGCAATCCTAAGCTGTATCGATGTGATCAGCGGTCCGTTTGCAGTGATTAATGCCGATGATTATTATGGAATGCGTGCGTTTCAGGAGATTTATGACTTCCTGTCCACACATCAGGATGATGATAAATATCGTTATACCATGGTGGCATACAAAGTGGAGAATACGCTGACAGAAAATGGTCATGTGGCAAGAGGAGTCTGTACAACAGATGAACAGGATCATCTGGTTGCAATCCATGAACGTACGCATATTGAGAAACGTGGAGATCAGACAGAATACACAGAAGATGACGGAAAAACATGGAAGGTGATTCCGGAAGGTTCTCTGGTTTCTATGAATATGTGGGGATTTTCTGCAAGCATTCTGAAAGAATTAAAAGACCGTTTCCCGGTATTTTTAAAAGAAAATCTGCCGGTGAATCCAATGAAATGTGAATATTTCCTGCCGGAAGTGCTCAGTGACCTGCTTGCAGAGGGAAAAGCAACGGTTGAGGTTCGTAAATCTCTGGATAAATGGTATGGTGTTACCTATAAAGAAGACAAACCGTTTGTGGTGGCTGCCATCCAGTCTTTAAAAGATCAGGGATTATATCCGCAGAAACTATGGGAAGATTAACGGTGGTAACTCTTTACACTGTAAATTCAATGTGTTAAAATGAAAAAGTGATATTTCAAGCATGGTCTGCATCAGAAAACACAAAAAGTAAAGGGGTTGCGTTATGAGTAAGAAAATCAGAACAGAAGCGGTAGACAGCCTGTTTGAAGCTATTTTGAGTCTGCGGGACAAGGAAGAATGTTATGCATTTTTTGAGGATGTATGTACGGTAAATGAGCTTCTTTCTTTATCGCAGAGATTTGAAGTAGCAAAGATGCTGCGTGAAAAACGTACTTATCTTGAAATTGCCGAAAAAACAGGTGCATCTACAGCAACGATCAGCCGTGTAAATCGTTCCCTGAATTATGGAAATGATGGTTATGAAATGGTATTTGATCGAATGGGCAAATAAAAGGCAAAAAGAAAAGAGCCGCACGGTCGGTGTCAGAAAAGGCATTGACTGTACGGCTCTTATTTGTGATTTTCATGGTTTTTTCTTCAGAAAATCCGGTGCGGGAAGCTGGTCGATCAGTCGTTCGATCATCTGTTTTTTCAGATATACATCAAAACTCAGCATACAGATAAAAGAAAACTGCTGTAAAAATTCCTGTTCTTCTTCAGATGCAGCAGAAAAACTGTTCTGGGACGCGCTGTATAAGTGTCGCACATTGTCTTTCAGAACATCTACCTGTGATTTTTCCAGCTTCATGACTTCATTGTAAATGGCTTCCAGATTATAACCTTCTTCTTTCTGAAAATATTTTCCGGTCAGAGGTTCCATTAAAGTCTGAATATCAGTAATAGAAAGAAAGGATTTGAAATAATAAATAAAGAGCATAAGGAGCATATGTTCTCTTGAATATTTTTTCTTATCCGGAGGTGGAAGAAGGTGATTCTTTGCATAATTATTGATCATGGTCTTCGTCAGGATCTTATCATCCGGGTGACGTCTGGTAGAAGCCAGGTGCATGTCCATAAATGTAGTTACCTGATCCATATATAATTGTATATCTGGAATATCCTCAGACTTCACGTAATCAATATGGTCGAGACTGTCGAGGATACTTTCCAGAAGCTGATCGGTGTTGATTGTCATAATATAGCAGCCTCCAAAATCCGCTCTGCGGGTTTCCTGAGTTCAAATGCCTTATCATATAAGCATGAGAGGCATTCTAACGTTCAACCCTAGCATTATCATTATCGTATTACATTATATAGTTTTTAAAACCAGATGACAAGGGCTTTGATAAAAAAATAAAAAAATAATCGGATGAATTATTTATTTTTTCTTAAAATAAAATAATTGGGTTGACATTTTGCGTTCATACTGGCACTATAACAGATATGAAAAAAAACCTATTTCGAAGTTTAAGAGGGAGGTAATTATCATAAAAGAGATCATAGCCAAAAAGAAAACACTGCTTTGCAGAGTGGCGGTGATTTTGGGATTTTGTATTTTTTATCTGTCAAGTTTTACGTGGCTGGAACACAGGCATGTTTCCGGTATACATATTACAGCTTGTGCCTGGGATTATAAGATTCCATTTCTTGAAATCTTTATCGTTCCATATTTGTTATGGTTTGGTTATATTGCAGTGACAGTAGTCTATTTTCTTTTTCATGAAGAAGAAAACTTTGATGCTTTTGCACAGACGCTGGCATTCGGTATGACAATTTTTCTGATCGTATCAGCGATTTATCCCAATGGATTGAATTTACGTCCGATAACATTTGAAAGAGATAATGTTTTCATAAAGCTTGTACAGTTTATATATAGAAACGATACGCCGACCAATGTACTGCCGAGTATTCATGTATACAACTCGCTTGCTGCATTTATGGCAATTAAAAGGAGCAGGCTTGTCCAGAAGAAAAAAGGCTGGGCATGGGGTGCAGGTATTCTGACGATCCTGATTATTTTAGCTACTGTGTTTTTGAAACAACATTCAATGTTTGACGGAGGCTGTGCACTGGCACTGTATATTGTTGCAGATAAACTCTGTTATGGTGTGAATCCGGAAACAGAGCATGGTAAAGTACGAAATCAGTTGATTTAAAACCGGCAGTCAGATTTTGTGAAATTACAGACTGGGAGCTGAAACAAGTGGAGGAAATTATGAGTGTATATGACACACTGAATGATAAACAAAAAGAAGCGGTCTTTCATACAGAGGGACCGCTTCTTGTACTGGCGGGAGCCGGTTCTGGGAAGACACGCGTGCTGACACATCGCATTGCCTGTCTTATGGAAGAAAAACAGGTAAAGCCATGGAATATTCTGGCAATTACCTTTACGAATAAAGCAGCCGGCGAGATGCGTGAACGAGTAGATAAGCTGGTTGGAGATGCAGCCGGAAAAGTATGGGTTTCCACTTTTCATTCTGCATGCGTGAGAATTTTAAGAAGGGAGATTGGCTGGATCGGATTTGATACAAATTTTGCAATCTACGATACGGAAGATCAGAAAAGTCTGATGAAGAATGTATGCAAACAACTGCAGGTAGATACCAGACTTTACAAAGAGCGGGCGTTGCTGTCCGCGATCTCAGCGGCAAAAGATGAACTGGTAAGTCCGCAGGAATTTGCACTCCAGGCACAGGGGAATTTCCGACAGGAGACAATCGCCAGAGTTTATGCGGAATATCAGAGACAGTTAAAACACAGCAACGCGCTGGATTTTGATGACCTGATCATGAAGACAGTGGAGTTGTTTCAGGCCAATTCCGATATTCTGAATGAATATCAGGAACGTTTTCGTTATATTATGGTGGATGAATATCAGGATACGAATACCGCACAGTTTAAACTGGTAAGTCTGCTGGCAGCAAAATACCGCAACCTTTGCGTGGTTGGTGATGATGATCAGTCTATTTATAAATTCCGTGGGGCAAATATTCAGAATATTCTGGGATTTGAAAAAACATTTCCGGATGCAGAAGTGATCAAACTGGAGCAGAATTACCGCTCAACACAGAATATTTTAAATGCAGCCAATACGGTGATCGCTCATAATAGGGGGCGAAAGGAGAAAAAGCTGTGGACAGCAAACGGAGAAGGTGACAAAGTCCGGGTACGCAGTTTTATGTCTGCATATGATGAGGCGGAGATCATTGCAGGGGAGATTGCCGCAAAGGTAAGGAATCAGGAGGCTCAGTATGGAGATTTTGCGATTCTGTATCGAACAAATGCTCAGTCACGTATGTTTGAAGAAAAATTTCTGATGGCAAATATACCATATAAAATCATTGGCGGTGTGAACTTTTATGCCAGAAAAGAGATCAAAGATCTGCTGGCTTATTTAAAAACCATTGATAATGCGAGGGATGATATTGCAGTAAGACGTATCTTAAATGTGCCAAAGCGTGGAATCGGTACGACAACGATCAACCGGGTGCAGGAATATGCGACAGAGCATAACATCAGCTTTTATGAAGCCCTTTCTGAAATTTCAATGATACCGGGCGGTGGAAGAGCGGCAGCAAAAATTGAAAGCTTTGTCAGCCTGATCCGCATTCTGCGGACACAGGAAGATTACTTTGGCGTACAGGAGCTTTTACAGGAAGTGATTGACCGGACCGGATATGTGAAAGAACTGGAAGCAGAAGACACCGAGGAAGCAAGGGCACGTATCGAAAATATTGATGAGCTGATCAATAAAGCAGCTTCCTATGAAGAGGATGCAGAAGAACCATCACTGGAAGGATTCCTTTCCGAAGTAGCATTGGTTGCCGATATTGACAGTATGGATAATGATACCGGAAGAGTGATTTTGATGACGCTGCACAGTGCCAAAGGGCTGGAATTTCCGCAGGTATATCTGACAGGCATGGAAGATGGACTCTTCCCAGGCTATATGTCTGTAGATTCCGAAGATCCGGATGCATTGGAGGAAGAGCGGAGACTGTGTTACGTCGGCATCACAAGAGCGATGCAGGAGCTTACCCTGACGCATGCGAAAAGGCGTATGACACATGGGGAGACGCATTACAACCGTCCATCCAGATTTTTAAGTGAACTTCCGGAAGAACTGCTGAAAAAAGAAAAGCGGGAAGAACAGGAAAAACAGGAGTCAAAGCCGCGGGTTCAGGATTCTTACATGCCGGCAAAAAGTATTCTTCAGACGAAAGCCTATAACAGTGTGTTTGATCTGAAAAAGGGAATGCCGGCAAAAGCAGACGGCCTGGAGTATGCAGTTGGAGATACGGTGCGCCACATCAAATTTGGTGTTGGTATCGTAGAAAAGATTGAAGATGGCGGAAGAGATTATGAAGTGACAGTAAACTTTGAAAAGAGTGGTATTAAAAAAATGTTTGCGGCTTTTGCAAAACTGAAAAAATTATAAAACGATAAGAATTGTTCAGATTTTTATAGTATTTCTTCGGAAAAAGTGCTATACTGAATAAAGAAAGGTGTCTGCGTAAAGAGAAGAGCAGACAGGAAAGGACGTGTGCATTATGAATAAACTGGATGAATTAAAAGATCTGATCACTGCATTGCAGAAAAAGGAAGAAGAAAAGCAGAAAAATACGGTACTTCTGGTTCTGGCAGTTCTTGGTGCGGTAGCAGCTGTTGCCGGTATTGCTTATGCTGTTTACCGTTACTTTACACCGGATTATCTGGATGATTTTGATGATGATCTGGATGATGATTTCGATGATTACTTTGATGATGAAGAAGAGGAAGAAAAAGAAACTGAGACAGAAGAATAAAATTTCTGAAAAAGAAAAGATTTAGTATTGTATGGAGGTGTGTCAGTTGCACCTCCATATTTTTGAATTTATAGGAAATGAAGCAGGATGGCAGGGTTTGGGCGGCTGATCCTGGAATTATGTATTGGAATATATAATGATGCCAGGGTCAAAAGGTCTAAATCCACATGAGCTTGCTCATAGGTGGATGAAAGACCTTGGGACCCGCCCCGATATGAGCATAAAAGTGGGATGATAATCCCACGATATGCGAATACTGGGGAGGATTGTGGGAGTGCAACGCACGGAACAATCCGTAGGCATCATAGTTGGGGATTTTTGACACCCACATCATATAATATAAGGAGCAAAAATGAAAAAAGGTGAAATTTACGAAGGCGTGATAGAAAAAATAGATTTTCAGAATAAAGGGCGTGTGAAAATTGCGGATACAACCGTTACGGTGAAAAACGGGATTCCAGGGCAGAAGGTTCGATTTATGATCAATAAAAAGCGCGGTGGGCGTGTAGAGGGCAGACTCTTAGAAGTACTGGAAAAATCCGAGATGGAAAAACGAGATCCGGTCTGTAGTATTTTCCCGGCATGCGGCGGCTGTATGTATCAGACAATGCTCTACGAAGATCAGCTCAAAATGAAAGAAGAGCAGATCAAAAAGTTGTTTGATGATGTGGTGGATCATGAATATACTTTTGAACCGATCAAAGGCAGTCCGATGGAGTTTGCATACCGCAACAAAATGGAATTTTCTTTTGGTGATGAATACAAGGACGGTCCGCTGTCGCTGGGACTTCATAAAAAAGGCAGTACATATGATGTGTTAAATGCTAAGGACTGCAAGCTGGTGCATGAAGACATGGATAAAATCTTGAGCTGTGTGCTTCATTATTTCCGGGAACGTGGAGTTTCCTATTATCATAAAATGCAGCACACCGGCTATCTGCGTCATCTGCTTTTAAGACGCGGCAGCAGAACGGGAGAAATTCTTGTCAACCTTGTCACTACAAGCCAGGAAGAATACGACCTTGATCCGTTAAAAGAAGCACTTCTGGCACTTGATCTGGAGGGCGGCATCGTCGGCATTCTGCATATCATCAACGATTCCCTGTCGGATGTAGTAAGAAGCGATGAGACAAGACTTCTGTATGGGCAGGATTATTTTTACGAGCAGCTTCTGGAACTGCGTTTTAAGATCACGCCATTTTCTTTTTTTCAGCCAAATTCCAGAGGTGCGGAGATTTTGTATCAGACGGTCAGAGAATACATTGGAGATACGAAAGATAAAGTGGTATTTGACCTCTACAGCGGAACCGGAACGATCGCCCAGATCGCGGCTGCTGTCGCAAAACAGGTGATCGGTGTAGAGATCGTACCGGAGGCAGTCGAAGCAGCAAAAGAAAATGCAGCGATGAACGGAATTACAAACTGTACCTTCCTTGCAGATGATGTGCTGAAAGCACTCGATTATATCACAGAAAAGCCGGATCTGATCATTCTGGATCCGCCAAGGGACGGCGTACACCCAAAAGCTCTGCCGAAGATTTTGGATTATGGTGTGGAGCGTATAGTTTATATTTCCTGTAAACCGACCAGCCTGGCGAGAGATCTGGAAATGTTTGCGGCAAAAGGATACCGTCTGGAAAAATGCGTGGCAGTTGATCAGTTCTGTCAGACGGTTCATGTGGAGACGGTAGTTCTTTTGTCCCACAAAAAAGCCGACAGTTATATCCACATTGATGTGGAGTTTGGAGAGGGCG
>URUU01000012.1 GCA_900551235.1 uncultured Lachnospiraceae bacterium | reverse complement strand
GGAAATGATCACAGACTGGGAGCAAACGAGGCACCGCCAGCCATCATTTCTGTATTCCTTGGAGAACAGCTGGAGGATGTACTGGAACAGCTGATCAGCACAGGAACTGCTACACACAGTAAAGCAGGCGGTGTACTGCATACCGGTGTCAAGAGACTTCCGGATTTTGCAAAAGATGCAACAGACCGTAACCGTACATCACCGTTTGCATTTACCGGAAACAAATTTGAGTTCCGTATGGTAGGTTCCCGTGATTCCATTGCCGGACCAAACGTGGTACTGAATACGATCGTAGCAGATGCATTTGCACAGGCATGCGATCTACTTGAGAAAGCGGATGACTTTGAACTGGCTGTACATGACCTGATCAAAGAATATGCAACGGATCATCAGAGAATCGTATTCAACGGAAACGGTTATTCCGATGAATGGGTAGCGGAAGCAGAAAGAAGAGGTCTGCCGAACATCAAATCCATGGTAGACGCAATCCCATGCCTGGCAACCGATAAGGCAGTAGATCTGTTCGGTAAATATAAAGTATTCTCAAAAGCAGAGCTTGAGTCCCGTGTAGAGATCAAATATGAGAACTATGCAAAGGCTATTAATATAGAAGCAAAGACGATGATCGACATGGCTTCCAAACAGATCCTGCCGGCAGTCATCGGTTATACCAAATCTCTGGCAGATACCATTCTGGCGGTCAAAGGTGCAGGTGCACCGGCAGCCGTACAGACAGATCTGCTGAACGATGTAAGCAAGCTGCTGGAAGAGGCAAAAGCAGCTCTGGTAACACTGGAAGATGTGACCGACAAAGCAGCCGAAGCAGGCGATATGCAGGCAGAAGCAAAATACTTCCATGAGACCGTTGTCCCGGCTATGGCAGCTCTTCGTGCACCGGTTGATAAACTGGAAGTGCTGGTAGATAAGAAAGTGTGGCCGATGCCATCCTACTCTGATCTGCTGTTTGAGGTATAAAGTCGGCATCATAAGATACAGTGGTTTCCCCACTCTGTTATTCCATCCCAAAAAGTAACGGAAGGAACAGAAACCGTCAAAAGGTTTCTGTTCCTTCTCTGCGTTTCGGTACAGATGTTTGCAAGGCTCTGATAAGTTAGTTGCAAAACAGCGAAAAATAAGGTATGATTTGGAAGGATAGACAAAAGCAAACGAAAAGCTTTTTGGATATGAAAAACAGCAGGTCACGATGGAGGATTGTAAGAGATGGAAGACAAGAACAAAGAGAAGATCAATGTGGTAGAGCTTTTTGGTTCGAATGTATTCAATGACAAGATCATGCGGGAGCGTCTGCCGAAAAAGGTATACAAAGAACTGCATAAGACCATTGATGAGGGAAAAGAGCTGGATCCGATCACAGCAGAAGTTGTAGCTGGAGCTATGAAAGACTGGGCAGTGGAAAAAGGTGCAACGCATTATACACACTGGTTCCAGCCGCTTACCGGATTTACTGCTGAAAAACATGATGCATTTATCACGGCACCTCATGCAGATGGAACGGTCAGTATGGAGTTTTCGGGAAAAGAGCTGATCAAAGGAGAACCGGATGCTTCTTCTTTCCCGTCAGGAGGGCTGAGAGCAACCTTTGAGGCACGCGGATATACAGCCTGGGACTGTACTTCACCGGCCTTTGTGCGTGAGGACAGTGCTGGTGCGATTTTGTGTATACCGACCGCATTTTGTTCCTATACAGGAGAAGCACTGGATCAGAAGACACCACTGCTTCGCTCCATGCAGGCATTGCAGACACAGACACTTCGGCTGATCCGTCTGTTCGGCAATACGACATCCAGAAAAGTGACACCATCCGTTGGCGTAGAGCAGGAATACTTTATCGTGGACCGGCAGAAATATTTAAAGAGAAAAGATCTGATCTTTACCGGACGTACGCTTTTTGGTGCCATGCCTCCGAAAGGACAGGAACTGGATGACCATTATTTTGGGGTTATCCGTCAGAGAATTGCCGGTTTTATGAAAGAAGTAAACGAAGAACTCTGGAAACTGGGTGTTTCTGCAAAAACGCAGCATAACGAAGTAGCACCGGCACAGCACGAGCTGGCACCGATCTATGCAGAATGCAACGTGGCAGCAGACCATAACCAGATCATCATGGAGACTTTAAAACAGGTGGCAGAGCGCCACGGACTGCAGTGTCTTCTGCATGAAAAACCATTTGCGGGAGTCAATGGCTCCGGTAAGCACAACAACTGGTCCATCACCACGGATGACGGTATTAATCTTCTTGATCCGGGCAGGACACCGCATGAAAATGTTCAGTTCCTGCTGATCCTGACCTGTATCCTGCGTGCCGTAGACCGTCATGCAGATCTTCTGCGTGAATCTGCAGCTGATGTCGGAAATGATCACAGACTGGGAGCAAACGAAGCACCGCCTGCCATTATTTCTGTATTCCTTGGTGAACAGCTGGAGGATGTGCTGGAGCAGCTGATCAGCACCGGTTCTGCAACGCACAGCTTAAAAGGCGGAAAACTTCATACCGGTGTTAAGACTCTGCCGGATTTTGCGAAAGATGCAACCGACCGTAACCGTACATCACCGTTTGCATTTACCGGAAATAAATTTGAATTCCGTATGGTAGGCTCCAGAGATTCTGTAGCAGAATGCAACGTTGTGATCAACACGATCGTGGCAGAGGCCTTTGCAGAGGCATGTGAGCGCCTGGAAAAGGCAGAAGACTTTGATCTGGCTGTCCATGATCTGATCAAAGAATATGCAACAAATCATCAGAGAATCGTATTCAATGGCAATGGCTATTCCGAAGAATGGGTAGAGGAAGCAAAACGAAGAGGTCTGTCGAACATTACTTCGATGGTAGATGCGATCCCGGCACTTGTGACCGATAAAGCAATCCAACTGTTTGGAGGATTTGGAGTGTTTACCGAGGCAGAACTTCGTTCCCGCGCAGAAATCCAGTATGAAGGATACTCCAAGGCACTGAATATCGAGGCCCGTGCGATGATCGATATCGCCAGCAAACATATCATCCCGGCCGTGATGCGTTTCTCCAGAAATCTTGCCGGTACCGTAAATGAGATCAAGACAGCCGGAGCAGACGTTACCGTTCCGATGAATATGCTCAAAGACACAACGGCACTTCTTTCCCAGACCAAGCTGGCCCTTGCAAAACTGCAGGAAGCAGCAGATCAGGCGGCAGCCATGGAGAGCGGAAAAGAACAGGCAGAATACTACCATCAGGTTGTATTTAAGGATATGGCAGAGCTGCGCGTTCCGGTGGATAAGCTGGAGATGATCGTAGATAAAGAAGAATGGCCGATGCCATCTTATGGTGACCTGTTATTTGAAGTATAAATAGATAACATTGATGTCAAAAGATGACATACGAAATGCTCCCATTATGAACAGTGTGATCAGTGGGAGCATTCTTTTTGAAAAAGTTCCGTAAAAAGGGAGGATGCCAGACAGAGGGCTGCCTGGCAATTATGAAAAAAGTATATTCAAATAGTATTAAAATAAAATACTGAGAAAATATCAAAGATAATAGCTGTCAGAAAAAATATTTCATTATTTCCGATGCATTTTGAAGTATATAGTTCAAAAATGAATTTGAAATGAGTACAGAGTGAAAGAATTTTGAATGTATAGTGAATAAAATATGAACGTTGTCTGCATTAAAACAGAAAAAAGGATCCATACAAAATTAAAAAAAGTATTTGACAAATTTTGGAAAACATGTATACTGTTTCTTGTAAGAACAAAGGCGTTCCGTGAAAACGGGACGCCTTTTTGTTCGCCGTTTTCCAATTTCTTACATACATTTTTCCGCAGAAAGCCCTGGTTTTTCGGCTTTTTGTGTACATAATAATTGTGAAAGGGAATAAATCGAGCGAAAAGCATAAAAAAAGTAATTTTCTCTTTTCTTTTTTGGTGATTTATATTACAATAATAGTCGAGTCAGATTGATGAGAGTAAATTGATCTGTTTGAAAGATGTAAGACTGTTCCCAAAGACAGGTCTTTAGGCGGCGCGGAACAGCAAGAAAAATGTATGGAAGGGAGAGACAGACATGATATCAAATCAGATATTACAGTCAACCATAGAAGGATTAAAAGAAATATCGAGGATTGATTTTTGCGTGATCGATCTGGAAGGAAATGTGTTGGCTGCTACTTTTCCGGAATCAGAAGAGTATCGTTCATCTGTGGTTCCGTTTGTAGATTCACCGGCAGACAGTCAGGTTGTACAGGGACATCAGTTCTTCAAAATATATGATGAGTTGCAGGTTGAGTATGTACTGGTAGCAAAGGGAAACAGCGATGATGTGTATATGATCGGAAAGATGGCAGCTTTCCAGATACAGAATCTTCTGGTTGCATACAAAGAACGTTTCGATAAAGATAATTTTATAAAGAATCTGCTGCTGGATAATCTGCTTCTTGTTGATATTTACAATCGTGCGAAAAAACTTCACATTGCTGCAAATGCCAGGAGGGTTGTATTTCTGATCGAGACCGGACAGGAAAAGGATAATCTGTCCATGGAAAGCCTGCGCACGCTGATTGGAAGCAAATCCGGTGATTTTATTACGGCTGTGGACGAGAAGAGTATCATTATTGTGAAGGAACTGGCATCCGAAGAGGGGTATCCGGAGATGGAGAAGGCAGCAAAACAGATGCTCAGTGCACTGCCGCCGGAAAAACAGGAGGTATCCCATATCGCATATGGTACGATCGTAGAAGAGATCAAAGAAGTATCGAGATCTTATAAGGAAGCACGTATGGCTATGGATGTGGGCAGAATTTTCTTTGAAGAGAAGAATATTATTGCATATAGCTCCCTTGGAATTGGACGGCTGATCTATCAGCTTCCAATCCCGCTGTGCAAGATGTTTATCAAGGAGATTTTCGAGAACAAATCCCCGGATGATTTTGATGAAGAGACACTTGTGACGATCAACAAGTTCTTTGAGAACAGTCTGAATGTATCTGAGACTTCAAGACAGCTTTATATCCATCGGAATACACTGGTATACCGTTTGGATAAGCTGCAGAAAAGCACCGGTCTGGATCTTCGTATTTTTGAAGATGCGATCACATTTAAAATTGCACTGATGGTCGTAAAATATATGAAGTATATGGAGACATTGGATTACTGATAATAATAGCAGGTGAGTGTACGTAAAATAGAAGCAAACAGAAGAGACCGGAGGAAGCCGGTCTTTTCTTGTGAAAAGGAGCAATCATATGGAAAAAAACGGACGGTTTGGAAAAGGATTTGTATGCGGAATGCTCGTATCTGCGGTCGTGGCAGGTGCCGGGATCGGTATTTCACAGAACATCCCCAAAAAGAACAAAACGTTGCCAAAAACAGAAGATGCGGCAGATGTACGACTGGATCTGGACACGGAAAAAGTGGATGAAAAATTAGAAAAAATAGAGCAGATCATCAATGAAAATTATCTGAATGAAGTAGATACAGACGCAATCGAGGAAGGTCTGTACAAAGGAATGATCGGCGGACTGGGGGATCCCTATGCAGCTTATTATACGCAGGATGAGCTGAAAAAACTGCGGGAATCGACATCCGGGGCTTATCAGGGAATCGGAGCAAAACTTTCTCAGGATCCGAACAGTGGTGTGATCAAAGTAGTGACCTGTTTTGAAGGGACACCGGCACAGAAAGCAGGTCTGCAGCCGGGAGATATTCTCTATACGGTCAATGGGACGGAAGTGACCGGAAAAGATCTGACAGATGTAGTCAGTCTGATCAAAACGGCAGAAGGTGATCATGTGCATATGCAGATCGTGCGCGACGGAGAAAATGACTATCTGGAATTTGATGTGGAGCGTTCGGAAGTATCTGTGCCGACGGTTGCTTATAAGATGATGGATGATAATATAGGCTATATTGCAATCAGCGAATTTGACGAAGTGACAGCAGAACAGTTTCGGAATGCCCTGACAGACCTGGAAGGACAGGGGATGGAAAAACTGATCATTGATCTGCGAAACAATCTCGGAGGACTTCTGGATACCTGCTGCGAAATGCTGCGGCAGATTTTACCGGAAGGACTGATCGTCTACACAGAAGATAAGGATGGAAACCGCGAAGAATACAAGTGTGACGGGGCAAATGCCTTTACCAAACCGATGGCAGTGCTGGTAAACGGCTACAGTGCCAGTGCGGCGGAGATTTTCAGCGGCGCCGTTAAGGACTATGGCATCGGAACGCTGGTCGGAACGAAAACATTCGGAAAAGGTATTGTACAGCGCATCGTGGGTATGGATGACGGAACGGCGGTCAAACTGACGATCTCAAAATACTTTACGCCGAATGGAACAGATATCCATCAGAAAGGAATTGAGCCGGATGTAACAGTGGAATTAGATGACAGCCTGAAAAATAAGGTGACGATCACAGTGGAAGAAGATAACCAGCTTCAGAAAGCAATTTCAATACTTCAGGAGGAGAAACAGAATGCAGAATAAAATCGTTTTCAGGGAAATGCTCAGTGAACTGCGGGAACTGGCGGATAAACAGGAAAATCATCTTACCAGAGAAGAAGTAAAAAAATTCTTTTCAAAGGGAGCTCTGAATGAAGAACAGCTTGAGCTGGTCTGTGAATATCTGGTCAGCCAGAAAATAAAGGTAGACGGATATCAGAAAAAAGAAAAAACAGAACAGATGCAGATGAAGAACGGGAAAGAAACGGAGGAAAAAGAGCAGGGAAAAGAGGAAGTACCGACGGAACGTCCGGATTTCCTTGGAATGTATCTGGAAGAACTGGCCGGCATCGAAAAAATTTCCAGACAGGAAGAGGAACGACTGTTTCTGGAAGCAGCATCAGGAGATCTTCTTGCAAAGAGTTCGCTTGCAAAACAGTATCTGCAGACGGTATATGAGCTGGCAATGACCTATGCAGCTTCCGAAATGCCGCTGGAGGATCTGGTACAGGAGGGAAATGTCGGACTGCTTCTGGCACTGGAAAACCTGGAACCAAAAGCGAATCTGGAAGAATATCAGAAAACGTTGTTTAACAAAATACAGGAAGCGATGGAAGAAGCTATGGAGATGTCACAGGACACAAAAGATATGGATGAAGAAATCGCCGGCAGGGTGAATCACCTGAATGAAGCAATCCTCAATCTGGAAGAAGATCTCGGGCATAAGGTATCCATGGAGGAGCTTTCAGCCTATCTGGAAATGCCGCTGGAAGAGATACAGGATATTTTGCGTATGGCAGGAGATGAAATGAAGGAGAAACAGTAGGTCTAAAAAAAGAAGCAGATTCATATAGTATGAGCAGGGAGGGGTTGGATGGAGAAGATGGCAATTGAAAAAAGACCCATGGCTCTGCTTGCGGCAGTTCTTCTGGCATGGCTGGTCACAGGAATCAGTGTGCTTTTGCTTTCTGTTCTGATGCTTCGGCTTCAGTTGGATGAAGGGAAGCTGTCAGTTGGAATTACCGTGATTTATGCGACAGCAACCTTTTTTGGAGGAAGTATTGCAGGCAGAGGGACAAAAGAAAAGAAATATTTATGGGGGATGCTGTGCGGACTGTTTTATTTTTGCATATTGTTTGCAGTCAGCATGATACGGAAACGAACCGGCGCAATACCGGTGCATACACTGATCACGACGGTCTGTCTTTGCATCGGCGGCGGAGCGCTTGGAGGGATGTCTGCAGCCCTTCGCCGGTAAAATGCAGGCGGCTTCGCATAAACTGGGTGTAGATTTTTTGAAACAGGTGTGATACAATAAGCAAATCGAATTATGCCAAGAGAACTCTGCTGACGGAGATGGAGGAAATACAGAATATGACGAAAGAACAATACGAATCGCTCTCAGCGGTTCAATTAAAGGAGATCGCAAAATCACGCGGACTGAAAAATCTGTCCGGATTGAAAAAGAGTGAAGTGATCGCCAGGATGCTTGAAGCAGATGAAAGGGACCAAAACCAAAACAAAGTTCAGGAGTCGGCAGAACAGCAGGAAAGTGAAGAAAAGTTTACAGAAGGGAAAACAGAAAAGCCGGGACTTGATTTTTCACAGCTTGACAGCGGTCAGACAGTGACCGGTATCCTGGAGGTGATGCCGGACGGTTTTGGTTTTATCCGTTCCGATAATTATCTTCCGGGTGATCACGATATCTATGTATCACCATCGCAAATCCGCCGGTTTAATCTGAAGACCGGTGATATCATCAGCGGAAATACACGTGTCAGGACCAATACCCAGCAGGAAAAGTTTGCGGCTCTTCTGTATCTGAAAAGTACAAATGGCATGCATCCGGCAGAGGCGGCAAAACGAAGAAATTTTGAAGATATGACACCAATCTTTCCAAATCAGCGTATGCGTATGGAGCGTGACCCGAAAAATGTGGCGATGCGCATTGTGGATCTGATCTCACCGATCGGGAAAGGACAGAGAGGTATGATCGTATCACCGCCGAAGGCAGGAAAGACGACGCTGCTCAAAGAGATGGCAAAGTCTATTCTCAGTAATGATCCGAACATGCATCTGATCATTCTGCTGATCGATGAGCGTCCGGAAGAGGTGACTGATATCAAAGAAGCGATCGTCGGCGATAATGTCGAAGTCATTTATTCTACATTTGATGAACTTCCGGAACATCACAAAAGAGTTTCGGAGATGGTGATCGAGCGGGCGAAACGTCTGGTAGAGCATAAAAAAGATGTAACGATCCTGCTTGACAGTATTACCCGTCTTGCAAGGGCATACAACCTGACGGTTCCGCCAAGCGGCCGTACCTTATCCGGAGGTCTGGATCCGGCAGCACTTCATATGCCGAAACGTTTTTTTGGTGCAGCGAGAAACATGAGAGAGGGCGGCAGCCTGACGATCCTTGCAACGGCACTTGTAGATACGGGAAGCAAGATGGATGACGTAGTCTACGAAGAATTTAAGGGAACCGGAAATATGGAACTGGTGCTGGACCGCAAGCTTTCCGAGAAACGTGTTTTTCCGGCAATCGATATTCCAAAGTCCGGTACCAGAAGAGAAGATCTTCTGCTTGACGGAGAAGAGCAGGAAGCGGTCTATATTATGCGCCGTGCACTGAATGGAATGAAGTCGGAAGAGGCCGTCGAAAATATCCTGAATATGTTTGTACATACAAGAAACAACAAGGAACTGGTACAAACGGTCAAAAAGCAGAAATTTATATAAAATCATTGCTTTTTAGAAAAGCTTATGATATAATGCAATCGCTGTCTGACAGGCAGCAAACTGTAGGGACTTACAGGGATAGTCCGGGGTATCTTGCCGTGGAAGTACAGGAACGGCATTGACCGGAAATCGACCGGGAAGGTAAGCAGTTCACAAAATAAGAAAAAGAGGTGAAAATCATGAAGGAAGGAATACATCCAGAGTATTATCAGGCAACAGTAACATGCAACTGCGGCAACACATTTGTAACAGGCTCCACAAAGAAGGATATCCATGTTGAAATCTGCTCCAAGTGCCATTCATTCTACACAGGTCAGCAGAAGGCAGCAGCAGCACGCGGACGTATTGATAAATTCAATAAAAAATACGGCATTAAATAACAGGCGTAATGGATACAAGAGTATACGAAGATCCTGTGGAGATGGGATGTATGCGCTTAAGATAATAAGAGGGGTTGAGGTTGAAAAATCTCAACCTTTTTTACATAGTATGATGCAGGGTTAAAAGCCTGAAACGCATAAAAACTGGAGGAACGGCGGTTATGAAATCATCTAATATAGGCGGTCAGGCGGTCATAGAAGGCGTAATGATGCGAAACGCCGACAAATATGCAGTGGCTGTCCGTAAAACGGACGGTGAGATCGTTGTAAAGACCGAAGAATACAAAGGAATATGCAGAAATAAAAAACTGCGTTCTTTTCCAATCATAAGAGGTGTATTCAGTTTTCTTGATTCTATGGTTCTGGGAATGAGTACACTGACTTATTCTGCCTCTTTTTTTATGGAAGAGGAGGAAAAGGAAGAAGTAAAAGCTGAGAAAAATGAGTCTCTGATGATGGGACTGACTATTGCATTTTCTGTTGTGATGGCGGTTGCGGTTTTTATGATCCTTCCTTATTTTTTATCCCAGATGTTTCGTAAATTTACGGATTCCATGACGGTGCTCACGCTGCTGGAAGGTCTGGTACGTCTGCTGATCTTTTTCGGGTATATTCTGCTGATCTCCAGAATGGAAGATATTCAGCGTGTTTTTATGTACCACGGTGCAGAACATAAATGTATCAACTGCATTGAGCACGGTATGGAACTGAATGTGGAAAATGTATTAAAGAGTTCCAGGCTGCACAAGCGCTGCGGAACCAGTTTTCTGTTTATTGTTATGATCGTCAGTATGATAATCTTTCTGTTTATAAGGATCGAATCTCAAATCTGGCGTCTTCTGTTCCGGCTGCTGCTGATTCCGGTGATCGCAGGTGTTTCTTTTGAATTTATCCGCCTTGCCGGTAAAAGTGAAAATAAGATCGTAGTTATGCTCTCAAAACCGGGCATGATGCTGCAGAAACTGACCACCCGGGAACCGGATGCGTCTATGGCAGAAGTGGCGATCGCATCTGTGGAAGCAGTTTTTGACTGGAGAGCATATCTGAAAGAAAATTTTGACAGACCAGAACAACGGAAGAAAACAGCCGGCGATGGTTTGGATGGGTGACAGGAGAAAGCATGAAATACGAAGAAGCACGAAAATGGGCAGAAGAGATTCTGATGCAGGCAGAAGTGCCGGATGCAGGACTGGATGCCTGGTATCTGCTGGAATATGCGATCGCATCGGTGGAGAAGCGTCAGACGGGGCGTGGCTGGTATCTGATGAACCGGGATACCGCGATGGAAGAAAAAACGTTCCGGTATTACACAGAGCTGGTTCGAAAGAGATGTACACGTATTCCACTGCAGCATCTGACTGGGGAACAGGAGTTTTTTGGATACACTTTTTCTGTAAACGAACAGGTGCTGATTCCACGGCAGGATACAGAAATCCTGGTGGAAGAAGCACTGAAACGTGCAAAAGAGGGGATGGCGCTCCTGGATATGTGTACTGGTTCCGGCTGTATCCTGATCAGTATTCTGAAAAATGTACAAAAGGCCAGGGGAACGGGTGTGGATCTTTCTGCCGCAGCACTGGAAGTTGCAAGGGAAAATGCACAGAAGCTTCAGACAGAAGCGGAATTTATACAGAGTGATCTGTTTGAACAGGTAGAAGGAAAATATGACATGCTTGTATCGAATCCACCGTATATTCAGACACAGGTCATAGAAGAACTCATGCCGGAGGTGCGGGAACATGAACCAAGACTGGCACTTGACGGAATGGCAGATGGGCTTTATTATTACAGAAGTATCCTTTCACAGTGCAGGGAATATCTGAATCCGGGTGCGGATCTGTTATTTGAGATCGGTGCAGATCAGGGAGAAGCAGTCAGTGGATTGCTTTTGAAGGCTGGGTTTACCGGTATTCAGGTGGTGAAGGACCTGGCAGGGCTGGATCGGGTAGTACTTGGGAAATTAGGCTGACAGAAAGGAAAACAGAACATGTTTGATAAATTAGAAGATTTGCTGATTCGATTTGAAGAGATCATGAGCGAACTGAATGAACCGTTTGTAGTAAATGACCAGGCACGGTTTCAGAAGCTGATGAAAGAGCAGAGTGATCTGCAGCCGATCGTGGATGCATACAAAGAGTACAAAGAGAGCAGACAGACCGTGGAGGACAGTCTTTCCATGCTGGAAGAAGAATCCGACGAAGAGATGCGGGAAATGCTCAAAGAAGAATTAGGCGATGCAAAAAAGAACATAGAAGAACTGGAACATAAACTGAAAATCCTGCTTCTGCCAAAAGACCCAAACGATGACAAAAACGTTATCGTGGAGATCCGTGCCGGCGCAGGCGGGGATGAAGCAGCGCTGTTCGCGGCGGAAATCTACCGCATGTATGTAAAATACGCAGATATGCATCGCTGGAAGACAGAAATGATGAGTCTGAATGAAAATGGTATCGGCGGTTTCAAGGAAGTGACCTTTATGATCACAGGTCAGGGTGCGTATTCCAGACTCAAATATGAAAGTGGCGTTCATCGCGTACAGCGTGTACCGGAGACTGAGTCCGGCGGACGTATTCATACATCGACAATTACGGTTGCGATCATGCCGGAAGCAGAGGAAGTGGATTTCCAACTGGATATGAATGACTGTAAATTTGATGTGTTCCGTGCATCCGGAAACGGCGGACAGTGTGTTAATACGACAGACTCAGCCGTACGTCTGACACATATTCCGACCGGCATTGTAATATCCTGTCAGGATGAGAAGTCACAGTTAAAAAACAAAGATAAAGCACTGAAGGTGCTGCGTTCCAGACTCTATGAAATGGAACTGGCAAAACAGCATGATGCAGAGGCAGAGGCAAGAAGAAGCCAGATTGGAACAGGTGACCGCTCCGAAAAGATCCGTACCTACAATTTCCCGCAGGGACGTGTGACGGATCACAGGATCAAGCTGACGCTGCATCGTCTGGACGCGATTTTAAATGGTGACCTGGAAGAGATCATTGACAGTCTGACCGCAGCAGATCAGGCGGCAAAGCTGGCAAATCTTCAGGAAGCATAAAAAGGGAAGTGAGGTTTGTATTATGGGTAAGTATTTTGGTACAGATGGTTTTCGAGGAGAGGCAAATATAAATCTGACGGTGGAACATGCATTTAAGGTAGGACGTTTTCTTGGCTGGTATTATGGTCAGGAACATAAGGCAAGGATTGTGATCGGAAAAGATACCAGACGCAGCAGCTATATGTTTGAGTATGCACTGGTAGCTGGTCTGACGGCATCCGGAGCCGATGCGTATCTGCTGCATGTAACAACGACACCGAGTGTTTCCTATGTAGTGCGCACAGAAGGATTTGACTGCGGAATCATGATTTCCGCAAGCCATAATCCATTTTACGATAACGGGATCAAAGTGATCAACGGTGCAGGATGTAAACTGGAAGCGGAAGTAGAAGCAAAGATCGAGGCCTATATTGACGGCAAGAGCGGTGAAATTCCGCTGGCGATCAAAGAGAATATCGGACGCACGGTAGATTTTGTTGCAGGCAGAAACCGTTATATCGGTTATCTGATTTCTCTTGCAACGCGTTCCTTTAAAAATTACCGCATTGGTCTGGACTGCTCAAACGGAAGTTCTTCTGCGATCGCAAAAAGTGTCTTTGATGCACTGGGAGCCAGAACTTACGTGATCAACAACGAACCAAATGGAACCAATATCAACACAGACTGCGGATCGACACATATCCATGTTTTGCAGGAATATGTAAAAGAGAAAGGTCTGGATGTGGGTTTTGCATATGATGGTGATGCAGACCGATGTATAGCAGTCGATGAAAAAGGAAATGTTATTGATGGAGATCTGATCTTATACGTATGCGGCAAATATCTGAAAGAACAGGGCAGACTGAAGAACGATACGATCGTTACTACTGTTATGTCAAATCTCGGATTGTACAAAGCCTGTGATAAAGCAGGTATCCATTATGAAAAAACAGCCGTTGGCGACAAATATGTATACGAAAATATGACGCAGAACGGACATTGTCTTGGCGGCGAACAGTCCGGTCACATCATATTCAGCAAGCATGCGACCACCGGTGATGGTATCCTGACTTCGCTGATGGTGATGGAGGTTCTGACAGAAAAAAAACAGAGTCTGGCAACACTTGCAGGCGAAGTGAAGATTTATCCGCAGCTTCTCAAAAATGTACGTGTGGCAGACAAGAAAACAGCAAGAGAGAATCCGGAAGTGCAGAAAGCAGTTGATAAAGTGGCAGAAGCACTGGGAGAGGAAGGACGTATTCTGGTGCGTGAAAGCGGAACCGAACCGCTGATCCGCGTGATGGTGGAAGCCGCAGAAGATACACTCTGCGAAAAATATGTAGATCAGGTCGTAGATGTTATGAAAGCACAGGGACTGGTTGTAGAATAAAAAATGTGTGGGCTGTCCTTTTTAAAAAGGGCAGCCTTTTTGTAAGAACAGGAAAATAAAAGCATGATAAATTTTAAGAAAGTAGAATTGGAAGATCAAAAGAGGTACAAACCTTATATGTCACAGCAACAGTGCAGAAGCTGTGAATGTACTTTTGCAAATCTCTATCTGTGGTCCAGATTTTATGGAGTTACTGCAGTGACAGAGCACCATATGCTTCTGACAAAAAGTGAGATGGGAGATTATCTTTCCTATGGTTTCCCGATGGGAAAACCGGAATATTTAAAAGAGGCAGTCGATGCACTTTATGAGTACAGTAAAAAGAAGGGACACAAGTTCCAGATGCATAATGTGACGCCGGAGCAGTTTGCACTTTTAGAGTCTGTTTATCCGGGAAGATTTCAGATCGAATACCGCAGAGATTATGCGGATTATGTATATGAAGCAGAAAAGCTTGCAAAATTGTCCGGAAAGAAATATCATGGAAAGAAGAATCATACGAACAAGTTCAAAAAGCTCTATCCAAACTGGCAGTATGAGAGTCTGAACGATTCCAATGCAGAAGAATGTTTCCAGATGGCACTGAAATGGAGAAACCAAAATGGCTGCGAAGAAGATCCGGAGAAAAACAGTGAGATGTGTGTCACGTTAAATTCACTGAGACTGTACAAGGAACTGGAACTTTGCGGCGGAGTGCTTCGCGCAGAAGGAAAAGTGGTTGGTTTTTCCATTGGAGAGTCAGTGTCGGATGATACGTTTGTTGTTCATATTGAAAAGGCATTTGCAGATGTACCGGGAGCATATCCGATGATCAATCAGCAGTTTGTGGAACATGAAATGCAGGGATTCTCCTACGTAAACCGAGAAGAGGATATGGGTGCGGAGGGACTTCGCAGTGCAAAGAAATCCTACCATCCGATTTTTATGGTAGAAAAAGGCATTGTGACAGAGAAAGGAGAATAACAGCATGATTTCAGAGAAAATGAAAGGATATGTGGAGAATGGTTCCGCAATCCGTGCCATGTTCGAAGAGGGAAAGAAGATGGCAGACCGGTTTGGTGCAGAAAATGTATATGATTTCAGCCTTGGCAATCCAAATGTACCGGCACCTGCAGAAGTAAAAAATGCAATCGGAGGAATTCTGGAAAACGAAGATGCACTGATGGTACATGGTTATATGAACAATGCAGGTTATGAGGATGTAAGAGAGGCCGTTGCAGCGTCTTTGAACCAGCGCTTTGAAACGGATTTTCACAAGGAAAATATTCTTATGACAGTAGGGGCAGCCGGCGGCATGAATGTCCTGATGAAAACTTTATTGAATCCAGGAGATGAAGTACTGACATTTGCACCTTATTTTGGCGAATACCGTGCCTATGTGACCAATTATGATGGTATTTTAAAAGAAGTAGCGCCGGATACAGAGACTTTTCAGCCAAATCTTGGAGAATTCGAGCAGATGTTGAATGAAAAGACAAAAGCAGTGATTGTCAATACACCAAACAATCCGACCGGAGTAGTCTATTCAGAAGAAACTATCAGAAAAATGGCAGCGATTCTTGAAAAAAAGCAGAAAGAGTACGGAATCAGCATTTATCTGATTTCTGACGAACCTTATCGTGAACTGGCTTATGACGGTGTGAAAGTACCGTATCTTACGAAATATTATGACAATACGATTGTTGGTTATTCTTTCAGTAAGTCGCTGTCACTGCCGGGAGAGCGCATCGGCTATCTGGTCATGCCGGATGCCCTGGACGGCGCAGAAGAAATCATTGCGGCAGCAGCCGTTGCGAACCGTATCCTTGGATATGTCAATGCTCCGTCCCTGTTTCAGAGGGTGATCGCAAAATGCCTGGATGCAAAAGTGGATCTGGAATATTACAACCGCAACCGTGAGACGCTGTATAACGGACTTCAGAGGGCAGGGCTTACCTGCATTAAACCGGAAGGGGCTTTTTATCTGTTTGTTAAATCACCGGTTGCAGATGAAAAAGAATTCTGCCGCAAAGCGAAGGAATATCACATTCTTATGGTGCCGGGAAGCTCGTTTGCGTGCCCGGGATATGTAAGACTGGCATACTGCGTTTCTTATGAAATCATTGTAAATGCACTGCCGAAGTTTGAAGAACTGATGAAAAATTATCCTGAAAAATAAGATTATAAGAGAGTAGAAGTACGGATGAGGAGGATCTAACATGAAGGCCTGGGAGAAAAATATCAGAAAAGTAGTTCCATATGTTCCGGGAGAACAGCCAAATCAGATTGGCATGATCAAATTAAATACCAATGAAAACCCGTATCCACCGGCACCTGGGGTGCAGGAAGCGATCAAAAACCTGGATGATAAGAGGATGCGCCTTTATCCGGATCCGACCGCAGAGGCACTGGTAAATGAACTTGCGGCATTTTATCATCTGGATAAGAACCAGATTTTTGTCGGAGTCGGCTCAGATGATGTGCTGGCAATGTGTTTTCTGACGTTCTTTAACTCGGACCGTCCGGTCTTTTTCCCGGATATCACCTATTCTTTTTATGATGTATGGGCAGATGTATTTCGGATTCCGTACGAGTGCCAGCCGCTTGATGAGGATTTTCAGATTGTAAAAGAAGATTATTACCGTGCAAACGGCGGTGTGATCTTTCCAAATCCAAATGCACCGACCGGGATAGAACAAGATCTTTCTGATATAGAAGATATTTTAAAACACAATCAGGATGTGATCGTGATCGTGGATGAAGCTTATATTGATTTTGGCGGACGATCCGCACTGGAACTGATCGACCGTTATGATAATCTTCTGGTGGTACAGACATTTTCAAAATCACGCTCTCTGGCCGGAATGCGCATCGGATACGCATTTGGCAATAAGTATCTGATCAAATATCTGAATGATGTAAAGTATTCTTTCAATTCTTATACCATGAACTATCCGTCACTGGTGATCGGAAAGGCAGCACTGGAAGACCGTGCATATTTTGAAGAGACAAAAGCAAAGATCATTGCGACAAGAGAGCGTGTAAAAGACGAACTTGCCGAACTTGGATTTAAATTTGGGGATTCCAAAGCGAACTTTTTATTTATCACACATGAAAAAGTGGCAGCAAGAGAATTGTTTGAGGCACTGAAGATTAAAAAGATCTATGTGCGCTATTTTAATAAACCGCGGATTGATAATTATCTGCGTGTTACGATCGGAACGGATGAAGAAATGGATGCGTTTGTGACATTTCTGAGAAAATATCTTTCAGAGAGGGAGTAAGATGAACGAAGATAATGAAATCTATGGAAGTTTTGCTTATGTTTATGATAAGTTCATGGATAATGTCCCTTATGAAAAATGGAGCGAGTATGTGCAGTCTCTTTTAAAAGAATATGGGATCGAGGAGGGACTGGTGCTGGATCTGGGATGCGGAACGGGCAGCCTGACGGAGCTTCTGGCAGATGCCGGATATGATATGATCGGTGTGGATCTGTCACCGGATATGCTGGATATTGCCATGGAAAAACGCGAACATTCCGGCAATTCAATACTTTATCTTTTACAGGATATGCGGGAATTTGAACTGTACGGAACCGTGCGGGCGGTAGTCAGCATCTGTGATTCGATGAATTATCTGCCGGAGGAAGCAGATTTTCTGCAGACACTGCGGCTGGTCAATAATTATCTGGATCCGGAAGGAATTTTCATTTTTGATCTGAACACACCTTATAAGTACCGGGAACTGATCGGAGCTGCAACGATTGCGGAAAACCGGGAAGATGCCAGCTTTATATGGGAAAATACCTGGTATGAAGAAGAACAGGTCAATGAATACGACCTGACGATTTTTGCCAGAACAGAGGGTGGATTCTATCAGAAATTTCAGGAAACACATTATCAGCGGGCATACAGCCTGGAAACGGTAAAAGAGTTGATCAGGCAGTCGGGAATGGAATTTGTTGCAGCGTATGATGCATTTACAAGAGAACCGGTCAGGGAGAACAGCGAACGGATCTATGTGATCGCACGGGAAAAAGGCAAGCACAGACAGTAACAGAAAGAAAAGATTTACAGAGAGGAAAAAATAATGGCAGATTATATAGTAAGAGCGACAGCAGCAGACAGTCAGATCCGTGCTTTTGCAGCGACGACAAGAGAAATGACAGAATATGCAAGAAAGGTCCATGAGGAAAGTCCGGTTGCCTGTGCGGCACTTGGAAGGCTGATGACTGCAGGAGCGATGATGGGGGCAATGATGAAGGGGGACAAAGACCTTCTGACCCTGCAGATCCGGGCAGACGGTCCTCTGCGTGGAATGACAGTGACGGCGGATGCAAAGGGAAATGTTAAAGGATTTGCCGGAAACCCACAGGTGATGCTGCCGCCGAATCCACAGGGCAAACTGGATGTAGGAGGAGCAGTCGGAAACGGAATTTTGAATGTGATCAAAGACATGGGGATGAAAGAGCCATATGTCGGACAGGTTGGGTTACAGACAGGAGAAATCGCAGAAGATCTTACTTATTATTTTGCAACTTCTGAGCAGGTAGCATCTTCCGTCGGACTGGGAGTTCTGATGAACCATGATAATACGGTGCGGCAGGCGGGAGGATTTATTATCCAGTTGATGCCATTTACCGATGAAAAAGTGATCGATGCGCTGGAAAAGAAACTTTCCAATGTAAAATCGGTGACTTCCATGCTGGATGCCGGTATGACACCGGAAGATATTTTAAAAGAGCTGCTGGGGGATTTCGGACTGGAGATCATGGAAAAAACGGAAACTCGGTTTGCCTGCAACTGTTCAAAAGAACGGATGGAAAAAGCACTGATCAGTATCGGAAAAAAAGATCTGGAAGAAATGATACAGGATGGAGAACCGATTGAAATGAACTGTCATTTCTGCAATTCTCACTATACCTTTGAAGTTCCGGAACTGAAAAAAATCCTTGCGATGGCGAAGAAACGTTAAGTAATATAAAAGGAGGCGAAAAGGCATGAGGGATGGTTTTATAAAGGTTGCCGCAGTTACGCCGGATATCCGGGTTGCAGACTGCGAATACAATGCAGAGCAGATCTGCATCAGAATGAAAGAAGCGGCGCAAAAAGGCAGTAAGATCATAGTGTTTCCGGAACTCTGTATTACCGGCTACACCTGCGGGGATCTGTTCTGGCAGGAGGTTCTTTTAAACGGTGCAAAAGAGGCACTGGAAAAGATACGCAGATACAGTGAAG
The DNA here is from genome assembly GCA_900551235.1 of uncultured Lachnospiraceae bacterium. GTDB lineage: Bacteria > Bacillota > Clostridia > Lachnospirales > Lachnospiraceae > Hominisplanchenecus. The sequence goes on along the minus strand of URUU01000012.1, from coordinate 29,583 downwards.
AAATCGATGCACTGGTCTTTGTGGGACTGCCATGGGAAGTAAAAGGGAAACTTTACAATGTGGCAGCAGTCATCAGCCGCGGGAAGCTTCTGGGGTTGGTGCCAAAGAAAAATCTTCCGAATTATTCAGAATTTTATGAAAGACGTCATTTTGAACCAGCAAAAGAAGAACTGGATCATATCGAATATCCGGGAGCAGAGCAGAGCGAATGGATTCCGTTTGGAATCCGGCAGATTTTTTACTGTCCGCAGGTGGAAGGCCTGACCGTTGCGGCAGAAATCTGCGAAGATCTCTGGGTGCCGGATCCGCCGAGCATCCACCATGCCATTGCCGGAGCCGATATCATCGTCAATCTTTCTGCAAGTGATGAAATCACCGGAAAAGACGGGTATCGCAGAAACCTGGTCAGCGGTCAGTCAGCCCGTCTGGTGTGCGGATATATTTATGCAGATGCAGGAGAAGGAGAGTCTACGACCGATCTTGTTTTTGCAGCACATAACCTGATTGCAGAGAATGGAATTATCCTGGCACAGTCCGGACGTTTTGAAAATGAGATTGTGACTGCAGATCTGGACATCAATCGGATCCGTGCAGAGAGAAGAAGGATGACGACCTATCCTGTGGCACAGGAAGAATATGAATGGACAGAGTTTTCTCTTGCCCTGGATATCACAAAACTGGAGCGAACCTTTGCGCGGACACCGTTTGTACCACAGGATAAGAATGACAGGGAAAGACGTTGTGAAGAAATCCTGTCGATACAGGCAATGGGACTGAAAAAGCGTCTGATGCATACGGGCTCCAAAAGCCTAGTGGTCGGTATTTCCGGCGGACTGGATTCCACGCTGGCACTGCTTGTGATGGCAAGAGCCTGTGATATGGCAGGAATCGCAAGAGAGAACATCCTTTCCGTGACAATGCCATGTTTTGGAACAACAGACCGGACTTATCAGAATGCCTGTGAGCTGACCAGAAGGCTTGGAGCTGCTTTGAAAGAAGTGGATATCAAGCCTTCTGTGACACAGCATTTTCTGGATATCGGGCAGGATATGGAGCAGCATGATGTCACTTATGAAAATGGACAGGCAAGAGAGCGTACGCAGGTACTGATGGATATTGCCAACAAAAATAACGGTATGGTCATCGGAACAGGTGATATGTCAGAGCTGGCACTTGGGTGGGCAACGTATAACGGAGATCATATGTCCATGTACGGTGTCAATGCTTCCGTTCCAAAGACACTGGTACGCCATCTGGTGCGTTACTGTGCAGATACCTGCAAGGATCGCCATCTGGGAGAAGTTTTGTATGATATCCTGGATACACCGGTCAGTCCGGAACTGCTTCCGCCGGAAGATGGAAAAATTTCCCAGAAAACAGAAGATCTGGTAGGACCATACGAACTTCATGATTTCTTTCTGTATTATGTACTGCGTTTTGGCTATGCACCGGCAAAGATTTACCGTATTGCAAGAGAGTCTTTTGCGGACATTTATGAGGAAGAAGTCATTCTCAGGTGGCTGAAAAAATTTTACTGGAGATTTTTCTCACAGCAGTTTAAACGCTCCTGTCTTCCGGATGGACCGAAAGTAGGATCTGTGGCAGTGTCACCAAGGGGTGATCTTCGTATGCCGAGTGATGCCTGTGTCCGCCTCTGGCAGAAAGAACTTGAAAATCTATAAACTGTATGTTGCATAAAAAAATAGTGTTTGACATACGGAAAGATTTTCAGTATACTGGAACTATAGAAAGCGTTGAAATATGAAAAGCAAAGAAGGAGGTGCCGGGCTGCACCTACCTTCGTGCTTTTGCCAGAGAGTTCTGGATCGCCTGAAACAACATTTCAGAAGTATATTTATTCTCACGGGAGCAAGTAATCCCATCTAAGGACTGTGTCTGACAGATTTGTCTGGACAGTTCATCCAATGAAGGTTCTACCAGCGGAAATGCGGCTGTAACCGATTCCCCAAGATTTACAAGACGAATATGACGGATTTTATCCGAATCCACAGCAACTTCTATATCTGCATAGTGATCAGATACAGACACACAGGAGGTATAGATGCCCGGTGTGTACGATGCGGCAGAGGTCTGTTCTGTGCTGCTTTCTTTTTCAGAAGGTATTTCTGTGGATGACTGTGATCCTGATTCCTTCGGATGAAACATGAGGAACAGAAGAAGCAGAAGTGTGATGATCAGCAGGGCAAAAATGGCGGTATAAATGAGTTCTCTCATGCGCAGAACAACGATTTTAGGTTTTGACATAGGATTTCCTTTTTTGTTTTTAACAGTATATTTTCAAATGCTTCTCTATATGACGTATATCTTAAGGCAGATTCTGCAGTGGCAGAAAAAGAAAGGAGAAGACAGAAATGAAAGGAACAGCAAAAAGGATTCTGGCATTGCTGCTGGCGATGCTCTGTCTGGTCAGTACGCCGCTTACGACTTATCAGACCGCAGATGCGGGCAGTATTACATGGCAGGAAGAAAGTGAAAGGATTTCAGAGCAGGAGTCAGAAAGAACAGAAAAGAAGGAAGAAGAAACGCAAAAGTGGACACAGGAGATAGAAAGTGAACGAAATACCGGGTCAACGGTGGAAACAGGAGGATCAGAGGCAGAAAAGCCAAAAGAGACAGAAGAAAGAAAAGAGTCAGGGAAAAACATTTCCCGTCCGGAAAGGAAGCAAAAACTACAAGAAAAGCAGCCAAGAGCGGACATTGGACTGGAAGCAGAAAGCATGTATCTGAAAGCCCGTGCAAAGGGTGTGGCTCTGAATAAGGCTTCCGGTGTGACGGTAGGAAATGTAAAGACACAGCTCCCGCAGGGGTATGAAGCCTATGTGCGAAAAATTGCACAGTGTCAGATCAATTTTAAAGATAAAACATTTGTGCCGGACAGTGGACCGCTGAAAGGCAATACGGACTGTGTCATGCTTGGCCGCAACGACAAAAATAAATATTATGCATGGTACCGCAAAAGTATCTATTATAAAAACTTCTGGGTGGATATCAAGATGACGCTGACGGAATATGAGTACCGCGATGGCGCCTATTTTCGGTTTATCGATACACGTCCCGGAATTGAATGTTATAAACTGGAGTGGGCAGAGACCAGGATGGAGTTTTTCCGTTCTGACACCGGAGAACCGGTAGTGATACAGGGATATGTGACCTTTAAGGACATTGATCTGTTTCAGGGTATTGTTTTGAAGCAGGGATTTGGGCAGGTATATGCCCGCGAAGAAGCAGTGGGACATTTAAAGACTGCTGTTCTGGATGGAAGCAATTACTATTTTGATACTTCCGGAAAAAATCAGAGCGATTCGGATATCCGTTACATGATCTCTGCACTGGTTTCCGGACCGGCGGCAGTTTCCATCTTTACGTTTGTACGTCCCCAAAATGATATCGGGACATCGACGACACCATCGGGTGGAATTTCGGCAAAGGCATATAAGATTTTTGCAAGCAGGCATCCACATATTGAAAAGCTTGTTTCTGATCGTGATGAGAAACGGGCAGCTTCCAATCTGTTGGATAATAAAGATGAAGTATATACTTATATATTGAGAACCATGGTTCCACTTGAAAGTGAGGAGACTTTTTACAGGGATCTGAGTATTCAGGACCGGCTTGATGATTTCCTGGAAGTAAAAGGGGTATCGGTCCTGGATGAAAATGGCAGAGATGCATCCGGATTCTGGAATATTCAGGCTGGAAATGCGTTTGCCGCACAGTGCAGGAATATAAAGAATGCAGATTTTTACGGGCATACGTATGAGTTTCATATCAGCGTAGGTGTACGCAAAAATATCGATCTTACGAAACGGTGGGACGAAGCACAGAAAAGTGCGGTGATCCGAAATCAGGCAAGTGCAAGCTCGGATGGGGTGACGCTACAGTCCGGCATTACCGTGACCAGAATTTTACCGGTTGCTTCTTCCGTTCTGGTCGAAAAGAGAGATGCACGGACAAAGGAAAAGCTTCCGGGTGCAGAATTTGCAGTGTACGAATGGAATGGAAGCAGTTATGAGGGCAGTCCGGCTGTAACGCTGAAAAATGAGCAGACTGGAATTTATCAAAGCGGCAATGTGCTGTATTACAGTGCAAAAAATCAGGGAAAATTTAAAATTGTGGAAGAAAAAGCACCACAGGGATATGAAAAGAACGGCTGGGAGCGGACTTTTGTGATTTCCGGATTTGAAAAGAAAGAAGTGACTTATCGGGAAGAGGAAGCATGCAGCAACCCGCCGCTCTGGATTGAAGTGTCAGTGCATAAGAAAGACATCGAGACAGGAAAACCGCTTTCAGAAGTACCTTTTTCGATATATCAATGGAGTGATACAAAACAGGAGTATGTGCCTTATGAGAATCTACAGGAGATAAAAACAGATCAGAACGGCGCGGCAAAGACAGAAAGATTATATTACAGCAGGGAGAATAAAGGAAAATTCCGTCTGCAGGAGAAGAAGGCAAAAGAATATTATTTTGGAGATTTTACCGGGCAGGATTCGGAGCGTGGAAAGAAAAACTATGATTTTCAGATTACAGAGCAAAATGCCGGACAGACACTGGAACTGACCAATACGGAAAAGAAAAACGGATTTTTTAATACGCCGCAGAAGGCGGCGATCGCTGTGAAAAAAACGGGCGAAGTTTTAAAAGGGGCAAAAGAAAAAGAAGACGGTGTTGTATTTGTCTATGAAGAACGTGTGCAGGAAGGAGCACACTATGAAATTGTAGCGGCAGAAGATATTTATAAGGCGGACGGTATTACACTTGCATTCCGAAAAGGAGAATGTGCAGACAAGATCGTGACCGGAAAAGATGGAAAAGCAGTCAGCAAAATGCTGTATCTCGGAAAATATCACGTGATCGAAACAAAGGCGCCGCAGGGACTGGTGCGAAAGAAAACACCTGCAGAAAATACCAGGACGGTAACATTGTCTTATCGTGGAGAAAATGTCCGGGAGTATGTAAGTGAAGAAGTCGTTTTTCGCAACGAACGTCCAAAAGCAGACGTAAAAGTATGGAAAAAAGAATCCGGCAGTGAGACAGGGCTTCAGGGTGCCAGGTTTGGATTGTATGCGGCAGAACTAATCCTTGCGGACGGAAATGTGGCAGCCGTAAAAGACCAGCTTCTGGAAACGGCAGTCAGCAGGAGGGACGGAAGCTGTCTGTTTCAGGCAGATATACCTTGTGGATATCAGTACTATGTGAAAGAAATCCAGGCACCGGTAAATTATTATAAGCAGACGGAGAAAGGACGTTATACTTTTTCCTGGAGTTATGAGAACGATGAAACAGCACGCTATTCGTTTCCGGGCATCAAAGCAGAGCAGGAAGCAGTCTTTTATAATCAGGAGGTCAAAGCGGATATTTCCCTGAAAAAAATTGATGCACAGAGCGGAAAATCCGTTCCGCAGCAGATGGCATCCCTGAAAGGAGCCGTCTATGGACTTTATGCCAGAGAAGCAGTTTTTTCAGCAGATGGTCTTGGAACGCTGCGTTACGCGAAAGGTGCAGAAGTAGCAAGAAAAGAAACAGATGAGGAAGGAACACTTTGTTTTGAAAAGGTACCGCTTGGAAAGTATGAGATCCGGGAGATCAAAGCCTCCGAAGGCTATCTGGCAGATCCAAAAGTCTATCCGGTAGACTGTGAATACGAAGGTCAGGAGCAGGCTGTTGTCAAAAGAAGTGTAACGAGCAGAGAAAAGATCCGGACGCAGACGGTCACCTGCTTTAAACTGACGGGAGACAATAAGGAAACGGATCTGGAATGGATGAAAAACGCCGGATTTTCGCTGTTCAGTGTATCGGAACTGGAGCAGGGAGGATATCTGAAAAAAGGAAGCAGCCTGCTCCTGCAAGATTCACAACTGGTGCAGCAGGTCATTGATCTGTACCGCGATAAAGATACCCTGTGCTATGATAAAATGAAAGAATTGAAGACGGCACAGTATTATGATGAGCTGGGCAATGCCAAAAGAGTGGCAGAGCAGTTTTCAGATGAAAAAGGAATCGTAACCTTTCGGGCACTTCCATATGGAAAATATATTCTGGCAGAGACAAGCGTTCCGGCAGGTAAAATGGCAGCAGCACCAAAAGTGATCACGGTAACATCCGATGAGAACGACGGCGAAGTGGAAGGCGATGGAAAGGGAATTCCAATGCCGGATTTTGCGATCTGGGATCAGCCGGAAGTCAGCTATCTGAAAATCTGGAAAAAGGATGCAGCAACCGGAAAAGTTGTCACAAAACCAGGTGCAAAATATGTTATTCACGACATAGAAGGAGCTTATTTTAACTGGTATATGAAAGATAAGACAAGTGAAGAACGTGTCGATTATATCAACCGTTTCGGAAATCTGGTTGTTTTCTATACAAACGGTGAAATGATGGGTTCCTATGAAAACCCATATGAAACAACTGTGCGCAGAGACGGGGACGGACATGTGACGGGAACTTATGTCACAACAACGGATGCACTTCCGGCAGGGCTTTATATTCTGGAGGAAGCAGAAGCACCGGAAGGATATATCAGGCAGGGAGCAGAAGGACGTTACCGCCAAAGAGATGGAGTCAGCTTTTTTGAAGTAGACAAAAACCAGATATCGGAAATGCAGAAAATGCATGAACTTCAGATAAAAAAGGAAGATATCGGAAAATGGGAGATGGCAGATGCAGCTTCAAAGGACAGAAGAGTACGTATACAGATAGGTTCCGAAGATGCACTGACAGGATATGACAGGCTGGCTGGAGCATTTGTAACAGAAGCCATTCAGGAAAACGAACCCGCAGTGGGGAAAATCAGTGTATATACCGAAGGAGAGCGTGTAAGGGCATATCAGAAAGAGAAGGGATTTACTTACGAATGTGTACCTTTGGAAGGAAATATCTTTACAGTGCGTGCAGCAGAAGATATTTATTCTGCCGAAGGGGCAGAAAACCGAACCTTGCTTTTTGCAAAAGGAAGTGTGGTAACGGAACTGAAAACCGATCAACAGGGAAAAGCATGCAGCGAAACGATAAAAGCAGCCGGATGGGAATGGTATGGTCTGCCGGTTGGCCATTATACGATTGAACAGACACAGGCAGCAGATGGATATGCTCTGACAGAGGAAAATAAAAAGCCAAGAGCGTTTGCAGTCACGTATGCCGGTCAGGAAGTACCCATTCTGTATCACAGCGAAGCTTATGAGATACCAAGACAGCGTCCGGAAATACGGACAGAAAAATACGATATCGAAAGCAAAGAAAAGCTTTCCGGTGCAGTGTTTGGACTGTATACCGGTCAGAATATCATGGCAGAAGACCAGAAAACCATTCTTGTTCCAAAAGATACACTGCTGACCTGCGCAGAGACAAGAGAAGGTGTGGATGAGGCAGAAGAAGCGCTGTTTGATATGGATCTGCCGCTGGGAGTTTACTATGTAAAGGAAGAAAAAGCACCGGAGGGATATTACCGTTCAGATAAAAAGAATATGGTGGATGCAAGGAGCTTTGAAAATACGTTGATCCGGAAAAATTATCAGACAGTTTTTGAAAATCGAAAAACCATGCTTCAGGTCAATTTTATGGATTACGATACGGAAGTGGAGCTGGACGGTGTGACATTTCGCATTCTGGATGCAGATGGAAATACGGTCAGCAGCCAGGTGAGTGTTCACAATGGAAATACGTGGATCCGGGGACTGAACATCGGCGAGACTTATATTATAGAAGAGACAAAAGTACGTCCCGGATATCGTATGGAGATACTGGAAAAAGAAAACTACGAATCCCCTTATAAAAAACAGGGATATCGAAAGGACGGACTGTTTTTTGACGGAAAAGAATGTAAGCTGCTGCAGTGCGGAAAAAACAGGGCAAAGATCATGCTTACAGATGAAGAGAGCGTACAGTATGTAAGTCTGTTTAATCAGGCAGTCTTTGGAAAACTGAAGATTGAGAAAAAAGGAGAGGTGCCAAAGACCAGTATTGTGAAAGGAAAATTAGAGCAGATCGCTTACGAAAACAAAGGACTTCCGGGAGCGGAATATGATATATCGGCAGAGGAAGTGATCGCACATCCGGATGGGTACAGCAAAGCCCTGTATCAGGCGGGAGAAAAGCTCGGCCATGTGATTACAGACAAAGATGGAAAGGCATATATGGAAGAGATTCCGCTTGGAAACTACCAGGTTACAGAAACCAGGGCACCGAAAGGGTATGTCAGAAGTGCAGATCAGGCATCAAAGCTTGTGCAGATGAACTGGAAGGAAAGTAAGGATACGGAACTGGTTGCAGAAGTTCTTTTCTTAAATGAACGTCAGAAACCGGATATCGGACAGGATCCGAAAGAACCGGAAAACGGAAAAGTAGTCAATCCGCAATGGAAAGGGAAGAGCGGTATCTATAAGGTCTGCATAGACGGAGAAAAACAAAATCAGGCAAAAGGGGCAGAGTTTACCCTTTATGCAAAAGAAGATGTAACGGATGCGGAAGGAAAGATTGTGATACCTGCAGGTACACAAATAGAACAAGCAGTTTCCGATGACAGTGGAAGGGCAGCTTTTGCAGCGGATCTTCCGATGGGAGTCTATATGGTGAAAGAAACCAGGGCACCGGAGGGATATTACCTTTCCAATGCGGAAGTAATCTTTGATTTTGAACAGTATAAAGACAAAGATCAGATTGCAATCGTGCGTATGCAGGGCGAGATCAGAAATGCAGCAACCAGAGTGCGGCTTTTTCTGAAAGATGATCATACTGGAAAAGAACTGGCAGGCGCAAAACTGCAGATTATGGATGAAGAAGGAAAAGTACATACGGCGGTCAGCACGACCAACAGCGAAGGAGAGGGTATGGAGATTCTGGGACTGGAACCGGAAAAGAAATACCGTATTGTGGAGATCATGCCGCGAAGTGGATATCATAAAGAGATACTTATACCGAAAACGATGCAGGGAAAACTGAAAAAACTGGAGCAGAACAGGGTAGAATTTTCCCTGCCGCAGATTTTTTCTCAGGATAATATGGATAACATTCCAAAACCAGTGAAGCTGGAACTTGAGAATGCTTTTCTGACGGGAACGTTAAGAGTAGAAAAAACAGGGGAAATCCTGGATGGGGCAGAACGGAAGGCAGGATTTGCCGAAACATTATGGAATCAGATCAAAACATGGTTTCTTTATAAGAGTGGAAAACTGGAAAATACCGAATTTACCATAACAGCGCAGGAAGATATCATCCATCCGGATGGTGTGACCGGCATTCTCTATCATGCCGGCGATATTGTAGAGTATCAGGTAAGAGGCGATGAGAAAAAACAGGCAAAAGGAAGGACAGATCAAGGTGGTATCCTGGAATTTGCAGAAATGTATCTCGGAAAGTATAGACTTTCGGAGACAAAAGAACCGGAAGGTTATCAGAAGGCAAAAGAACCGCTGCTCGTTACGCTGGCAGAAGCAGATGGAAAAGCAGAACAGGTTTTAAAAGAAATTTCTGTTTATAATGAACGCCGGAAAGTAAAAATCGAAGTTCAGAAAAAAGAAAAAGAAAAGCCGGAAAAAGTACTGGAAGGCGCAGTTTTCGGGTTGTATGCCGCACAGGATATCTGCACCAGAGAAGGGGTAAAGCTTCTGGAAAAAGAAACCCTGCTGGAAACACAGCGTAGTGACCGGAACGGAAAGGCAGTATTTGAAAGTGACCTTCCGACCGGAAAGTATAAAGTATGTGAGATCAGTGCACCGGATGGCTATATCAAAAGCATGCAGGAAATTGAAGTGGATGCTTCCTGGAAAGAAGATCAGCAGATACAGACGTTTGAACTGGTGTTTGAAAATCAGATCACAAAAACACAGATTCGCAAAAAAGCGGAAGATACACAGGAGGCACTGGCAGGTGCAAAACTGGCACTTTACCAGGACCAGACATGTATCGAGAGCTGGATAAGTGACAAAGTCCCACATATTATCGAAGGACTGCATATCGGAGAAACGTATACACTGCGGGAATTGGAACCGGCACCAGGTTATGTGACGGCAGAAGATCAGAATTTTACCGTAGAAGCAAAAGAAGAGGCGGAGTATGCAGCGCAGGAGATTGAAATGACAGATGCACCTGCAGAAATCTGTATTTCTGTCTTTGAAACAGATGGTGACCGGAAATTATCCCTTGGAAATGTAAAAGCACATCTGGAGATGGCGGACGGTGAAAAGGTGTCAAAAGAAAACAATCCTTCCGGGAAAGACGGTTTCTGGCAGTCGGAAAAAGGAAAGGAAGAATACTGGAAAAAAATTCCGGTTGGAACATATCGGGCGGTTGTCGATGAAGTGCCGGAAGGTTACGTGCGTCCGCAGCCGGTAGAAATTGAAGTAAAAGATACTGCCAATCTGCAGAAATTTGAAATTCTTGTACAGCCGATCTGCATCCGCATCACAGGTTATGCATTTTTGTCAGAAGCTTCCGAAAAGCCGGATCAGAAAACTATGCAGAAAGGGATTTTCTCTTATCTGAAAGGAGTATATGGAGAAAAAGCAGTGGAACTGCCGCACGTCTATACGCATGTTCCGGCAGGAGACTATCAGATAAAAACAGACAGCGTACCGGCAGGCTATGTGCTTCCGAAAGAAACGAATATTACGGTAAGAAAAGATACGGAGCAGATCCAGGATTTTGATGTGGATATCCGTCCGACGGTTATTAAAATCCTGGCAGTGGACAAACAAACGCAAAAAGTACTGGACGGAGTAAAAGCAGATGTTCTGGATGAGAATGGAACACTTGTATGGAAGAACCTGACGCTCAGAGCATTAAAGGAGAAGGTTGTTCCGGCATGGTATACCATTCAGGTGAAGAAAGTGCCAAAAGGTTATCAGAAGCCGGAAAACAAAAAAATCCAGGTGAAAGCAGTAACCAGTGTTCAGAAATTTAAGATTGAACTGAAAAAAGAAGAAAGTGTAACCGGACTGAAAACAGATGACGATACCGGAAAGAGCAGTACGATGGTGACGGAGCGTGGAAATGGCAGTATTACAGGAGAAGAACAGAATATATCGGGTGGCAGAGAAGCAGAAACGGCTGCAAAGACAGGAGATGCTTCCTGGATGGAAATGTGGATCTGTGCGGCAGTTATGGCAATGAGCGGTGTGACACTTTATATTCTGCGGAAAGGAAAAAAATTTCCAAAAAAAGAATAAAACAAGAAAAAGGAGAGATAATCAGAATAGTGAGTAATAAGTGAGGTGACAATGTGGGAAAGAAACTATCGACAAGTCTGGAGGAAAATCAGAAATACTTTCAGAACAAGCTGAGGATTGAAAAAAATTTTGACATTATCAGCAGAAGCACACGCATTGCAGACAGGCGGGCATGCTACTATTTTATTGACGGATTTATAAAAGAGGCAATCGCAGAAAAACTGCTGGAGTTTTTTTACTCTGTGACACCGGAGGATCTGCCGGAAGACAGTGAGGAACTGTCCAGGGATGCAATGCCTTATATTGAAGTAGAACTTTTAGAAGACTGTGAGCAGATCGTGACACAGATACTTTCCGGTGTTATGTGCTTTTTTATTGATGGGTATTCCAGGTGTTTTGCGATCGACTGTCGGACTTATCCGATGCGCAGTGTGGAAGAGCCGGATAAAGACAAGGTACTGCGCGGACCGCGAGATGGTTTTGTAGAGACCGTAGTTTCCAATACCGCTCTGATACGAAGAAGGATAAGAAGTCCGCAGTTGTCCATGGAAATGAAAAGTATAGGAAAGATTTCACACACGGATGTGGTTCTGGTATATATGGAAGACCGCGTGGATCAGAAGTTTCTGGAGCAGTTGAAAGACAGAATGGAAAGGATAAAGACGGATTCGCTTGCCATGAATCAGGAAAGCCTTGCCGAGTGCCTTTATCCGCATAAATGGTATAATCCGTTTCCAAAGTTTAAGTATACGGAACGTCCGGATACAGCGGCAGCAGAGATTCTGGATGGGAAAATCGTGTTGCTGACAGATAATTCTCCGGCAGTCATGATCCTTCCGGTATCCATGTTTGATGTTATGGAAGAGGCAGATGATTTTTATTTCCCACCGGTGACCGGGACATATCTGCGGCTGACCAGACTTGCGATAGCACTTCTTACCCTGCTTCTGACACCGGGCTGGCTGCTGCTTTTGCAGAATCCGCAGTGGATCCCGCCGGAATTTTCTTTTATTCAGATCAGCGGAGAGGTTTATGTGCCGGTGATTGCGCAGCTTCTGATTCTGGAATTTGCTATCGATGGTTTAAAACTGGCGGCGATCAATACACCGGGGATGCTGACGACACCACTGAGCGTGATCGCAGGTCTTGTAGTCGGGGAATTTGCAGTCAAATCTGGATGGTTTAATGCGGAAACAATGCTGTATATGGCATTTGTTGCAATTGCAAATTATACGCAGGCAAGTTATGAACTGGGGTATGCACTCAAGTTTATGCGGATCCTGATCCTGATCTTGACGGCGGTATTCGGACTTGCAGGTTATATGGCAGGCATTCTGATAAGTTTTCTGAGTATGCTGTTTAATCGCACGGTTTCCGGAAAGAGTTATCTGTATCCACTGATTCCGTTTGACAGGAAACAACTGGCAAGAAGAATCTTTCGAAAGAGGATCGCTTATGAAGTACATGACAGTGAATAAAAAAAGAAGTTTAGATGCATATTAGAACTGAGAGCGGCAAGCTCCGATAAAAAGAACAGAAAAGGAGTCGAGAGATATGAAGAAACGGAAAATACTGGCAGTTTTGGGCATGACATTCTGCCTGATGGGAATAACGGGATGTTCCGGAAAGGGAAATACATCTATGACAACGCAGACAGAAAGCAATATGCAGTCTGAAAGTGCAGCACAGACAGAAAGTGCATCACAAAAAGAAAGCAGCGGACAGAACGCAGAGAATCGCTCAACGGAAAAGAATTCTGAAACAAATCAAGGACGAAAAACAGATGGAACAGGAGGAATTCTCGATGATGCCGGAAATGTGGTAAGAGATGCCGGAGATGCAGTTGGAGATGCGGTCGATGACCTGACCGGGGAGAGTACAGGGAACACACAGGAGAACAGAACAGAGGAAGAATGATACGTTTTTGATTCTGAAAAACTATCATGTGGGATGTGCAGGAATCCAAAAGACAGGAAGTATTCGGATCCTGCAGCAGCCCGCAGAGCTTCAGGGGAAAGGTTACGCTGGACAAAAGAAATGGAATTTTCTATAATGGTCAGAGGAAAGTATCTGAAATTACAGAGGAAGAAAAGAGGATAAGCCAAATGAGATTTCGGCCATGTATTGATATACATAATGGAAAAGTAAAACAAATTGTTGGCGGCAGCCTGAAAGACGAAGGGGATCAGGCGAAAGAAAATTTTGTATCTGAGCAGGATGCTGCTTTTTTTGCGGAAAAATACCGGAAAGACGGTGTTTTGGGAGGACATGTGATCCTGTTGAATGCGAAAGATTCACCATGGTATCAGAAAACGAAGGAACAGGCAAAGCTGGCACTTCAAACCTATCCGGGAGGTCTGCAGGTCGGGGGTGGTATTACAGATGAAAATGCAAAGGAATTTTTAGCTGCAGGAGCTTCTCATGTGATCGTTACCAGTTTTGTCTTCCGCGATGGGAGATTTCAGGAAGAAAATCTGAAAAAACTGCTGAAAAAAATCGGAAAAAAACATCTGGTGCTGGATCTGAGCTGTCGTCAGAAAGAAGGGGATTATTACATTGTAACAGATCGCTGGCAGAAATTTACCAGTGTAAGATTGGATGTTTCTGTACTGGACAAGCTGGCAGGGTACTGTGATGAATTTCTGATCCATGCGGTAGACGTAGAAGGGAAAGCTTCCGGTATCGAAACAGAACTGGTCAAAATGCTCGGAAACTGGAAACAGCTTCCGGTTACTTATGCCGGAGGCGTGGGAAGTTTTCGGGATCTTATGAAACTGAAAGAACTTGGACAGAATCAGGTTGATGTGACGATTGGAAGTGCGCTGGATCTCTTTGGCGGGATGATGGAATATGAGAAAGTTCTGCAGATATGCAGACATTCAGCAGCGGATTCTGATACTTGCCGCATGACGGGAAGCGTTTTGAATATCTGACGTATGAGCGAACTGTTACAAAAAAACTAAAAACTTTGTAAAAAAGATTGAAAATATTGTGGAAAATTGCTATAATACTGTCATAGCAGTTTCAACTGCAAATATAGATGCAAAGGAGTTGGGTATCATGCGTTTTACAATTCGTGGAAAAAATATTGAAGTGACAGAGGGGTTAAGAAGTGCGGTCACTGATAAGCTTGGAAAGCTGGAAAAATATTTCACTCCTGAGACAGAGATTATTGTAACTTTGAGCGTGGAAAAAGAAAGACAGAAAATTGAAGTAACGATTCCGGTAAAAGGAAATATCATCCGTTCCGAACAGGTAAGCAATGATATGTATGTTTCCATAGATCTCGTAGAAGAGGTGATCGAAAGACAGCTTCGCAAATATAAGACAAAGATTATCGGAAAACATAAAGACGGCGGAAACCTTCGCAAAGAATTTATTGAAAAAGAAAACGAAGGAGAAGAAGAGGAAGTAAAGATCATCCGTACAAAACAGTTTGGCATGAAACCGATGTTTCCGGAAGATGCCTGTGTACAGATGGAACTGCTGGGACATAGTTTCTTTGTATTCCGCAATGCAGATACCGATGAGGTAAATGTGGTATACAAGAGAAAAGGAAATACTTACGGATTGATTGAACCGGAGTGCTGAGATAGCAGCAATATAAATGACTAAGATTCAGAAAGAAGAGTAGAGAACTGCCGCAGGATGCAGAGTTTGGCTGTAGATTTTTGGGCTGAGCGCATTGCTGCGGCAGTTTTTTACCATGGTTTTGGGATGTTCATAGGTTATTTACAAAATTTTAATTGTCTATGATAAGAGAAAGTGTTAGAATGGAAATGTTTTTAGGGTAAGTAATGTGATGATTCAGACATCATTTCAGGGTAAAAGGATTTTTAGCCCAATATCATTTGATAGTATAGGAGAAAATAGACGATGAATTTGTTTGAGAAAATGTTCGGTACGCACAGTGAACGTGAAGTAAAGCGAATTATGCCATTGGTTGAAAAGATAGAGAGCCTGCGTCCGACGATGATAGAACTCTCCGATGAGGAACTGCGCGCCAAGACGACAGAATACAAAAAGAGACTGGAAGAAGGAGAGACTCTGGATGATCTTCTGCCGGAGGCTTATGCGACCGTTCGAGAGTCGGCAAGGCGTGTGCTAAATATGGAGCATTACAGAGTACAGTTGATCGGTGGTATTATTCTTCATCAGGGACGTATCGCAGAGATGAGAACCGGTGAAGGTAAAACACTGGTTTCCACACTGCCGGCTTATCTGAATGCACTGGAAGGAAAAGGAGTCCATGTAGTAACCGTCAATGATTATCTGGCACATCGAGACTCTGAATGGATGGGAAAAGTACATGAGTTCCTTGGACTGACCGTTGGATGTGTACTGAATTCCATGGACAGCGAAGAAAGACGGAAACAGTATAACTGCGATATTACTTATATTACGAACAATGAGGACGGTTTTGACTACCTGCGTGATAACATGGTCATTTATAAAGAACAGCTTGTCCAGCGTGACCTGCATTATGCGATCATCGATGAGGTAGACTCGGTTCTGATCGATGAGGCACGTACCCCGCTGATCATTTCCGGTCAGAGCGGCAAATCCACAAAACTCTATGAAGTCTGCGATATTCTCGCAAAACAGTTGGAGCGTGGTGAAGCCAGCGGTGAAGTGACGAAAATGACTGCGATCATGGGCGAAGAGATCACTGAGACCGGAGATTATATTGTCAATGAAAAAGATAAAGTCGTAACACTGACACAGGACGGTGTCAGGAAAGTAGAAAAATTTTTCCAGATCGACAACCTTTCTGATCCGGAAAATCTGGAGATCCAGCACAACATCAACCTTGCTCTGCGCGCACACAGTCTGATGCACCGCGATCAGGATTATGTAGTAAAAGACGATGAAGTACTGATTGTAGATGAATTTACCGGACGTATCATGCCGGGACGACGCTATTCGGATGGCCTGCATCAGGCAATTGAAGCAAAAGAACATGTAAAAGTAAAACGTGAAAGCAAGACACTTGCTACGATCACATTCCAGAACTTTTTCAACAAATACAAGAAAAAAGCTGGTATGACAGGTACTGCTCTTACAGAAGAAAAAGAGTTCCGTGATATTTACGGAATGGACGTAGTAGAGATTCCTACCAACAGACCAGTTATCCGTAAAGACCTGGATGATGCGGTATATATGACCAAAAAAGAAAAATTTCAAGCAGTTGTGGATGAAATTGAAAAAGCACATGAAAAAGGACAGCCGGTTCTGGTTGGTACGATCACCATCGAGACATCCGAACTTCTGAGCGGCATGTTAAAGAGACGTGGTATTCAGCACAAAGTCCTTAATGCCAAATTCCATGAACTGGAGGCAGAGATCGTAGCAGAAGCAGGACGTCATGGAGCAGTTACGATCGCAACCAACATGGCAGGCCGTGGTACAGATATCAAGCTGGATGATGAGGCAAAAGCAGCCGGCGGTCTGAAGATCATCGGTACGGAGCGTCATGAGTCCAGACGTATCGACAATCAGCTTCGTGGCCGTTCCGGACGACAGGGAGATCCGGGAGAATCCAGATTTTACATTTCCCTGGAAGATGATCTGATGCGCCTGTTCGGTTCGGAACGTCTGATGAGTATCTTCAAATCTCTTGGTGTTGCGGAGAATGAACAGATTGAGCATAAGATGTTATCCAGTGCAATCGAGAAAGCACAGATGAAGATTGAAGGAAACAACTACGGTATCCGTAAGAATCTTCTGGAATATGACCAGGTTAATAATGAGCAGCGTGAAATCATTTACAAAGAGCGCCGCCGTGTACTGGATGGAGAGAGCATGCGTGATTCCATCTTCAAGATGATTACAGATATTGTTGACAATACCGTTGATATGTGTATTTCCGATGATCAGGATACTTCAGACTGGAATATGCAGGAACTGAACGGACTTCTGATTCCGATCATTCCGCTGCAGAAGATTGAGATCACTGAAAAAATGAAGAAAAATGAGTTAAAACAGATACTCAAAGAGCAGGCAGTAAAACTCTATGAAATGAAAGAAGCAGAGTTCCAGGAGCCGGAACAGATCCGTGAACTGGAGCGCGTTATTCTTCTGAAAGTAATCGACAGAAAATGGATGGATCATATCGATGATATGGATCAGCTTCGTCAGGGAATCGGTCTGCAGGCATATGGACAGAAAGATCCGCTGGTAGAGTACAAAATGAGTGCATATGAGATGTTTGATGCTATGTCTGCTGCGATTCAGGAAGATACATTGAAACTTCTGTACCATGTAAGTCTGGAACAGAAAGTAGAACGTGAAGAGGTTGCAAAAGTAACAGGAACAAACAAGGACGACTCCATGCAGAATGCACCGCAGAAACGTGAAGAAAAGAAGGTTTATCCGAATGATCCGTGCCCATGTGGAAGCGGAAAGAAATACAAGCAGTGCTGCGGAAGAAAAAAATAAATCCGACATTGTTAAAATCAAAAAAGAAAGAGGTGAAGCAAATGGTTGAATTAGATCAGTTTAAATACGAATTAAATACATTTAAGAAACCATTAGTGGAAGTGAGGGATTCACTTTGACCTGGCTAACAAAGAACAGCGTATCCAGGAATTAGAAAGAGAAATGGAGGCTCCCGATTTCTGGGATAACCCGGAAAAATCACAGGAGTCCATGAAAAATTTAAAAAGCATGAAAGACGATATCGCCATTTATGCAAAACTGAAAGATGAGTTTGATGAAATTGAGACACTCATTGAGATGGCAGCAGAGGAAAATGACGAATCTCTGATACCGGAGATTCAGGAATTGCTCGATGATTTCAAAACAACTTATGAGGATATCCGCATAAAGACACTGTTATCCGGAGAATATGATAAAGACAATGCAATCGTCACACTTCATGCAGGTGCCGGAGGCACCGAATCCTGTGACTGGGCAGGCATGCTTTACCGCATGTATACCAGATGGGCGGACAAGCATGGGTTTGCCGTTGAAGTTCTGGATTATCTGGATGGAGATGAAGCAGGTATCAAATCGGTTACTTTCCAGGTAAACGGCGAGAATGCCTATGGTTATCTGAAATCTGAAAAAGGTGTGCACCGGCTGGTACGTATCTCTCCGTTCAATGCGGCGGGCAAGAGACAGACTTCGTTTGTATCCTGTGATGTTATGCCGGATATTGAGGAAGAGATTGATATTGAGATCAGGGATGAAGACCTGCGTATTGACACGTATCGTTCCAGCGGGGCCGGCGGTCAGCATATCAACAAAACTTCTTCGGCAATTCGCATTACACATCTGCCAACCAATATTGTTGTACAGTGCCAGAACGAGCGTTCACAGCATATGAACAAAGACAAAGCGATGCAGATGCTGAAAGCAAAACTGTATTTGCTGCAGCAGCAGGAAAACGCAGAAAAACTGTCCGGTATCCGGGGCGAGGTAAAAGAAATTGGCTGGGGCAATCAGATACGTTCTTATGTTATGCAGCCGTATACGATGGTAAAAGATCATCGGACGAACGCCGAGACCGGGAATGTAGACAGCGTTATGGATGGAAGCATTGATCTGTTTATCAATGCATATCTGAAATGGATCACACTGGGAGAATCGTCCGGAGAAGCAGGCGATATTCCGGAATAAAAGCAAATAAACAGCAAGCAGGAGAGGAAAATCTGTCTAAGGGCAGATTTTCTTCTGATTTGTGTACAGAGAGATAAGCAAATATAAAAAAGAAAGGAAATAGACTATGGCAAAACGCATTTTAAATATGACAGCAGAAGAAATGACACATGCAACCAGGAAAGAATTGATAGAAGCGATCGCAGGGAGTGAGGGGAGAGTTCTTGCAAGCGAGACGATAGGGATTACCATCCCGCTGCTGACTGATGTGACGAATGCGGAATTTGCGGCATCGATGGGAGCAGATCTGATCCTGCTCAATATGTTTGATGTACAGAATCCAAAGATTATGGCACTTCCGGAAGTGGAAAAAGAAGAAACGGTACGTGAGGTGAAGCGCCTGACGGGACGTATGGTTGGCATTAATCTGGAACCGGTAGAAGAAAATTATGCTTCGGATAACAAAGAAACGCTCTGGGAGATGAGTGCCGGCCGTTATGCTACAGTAGAAAATGCAGTACTGGCTGAAAAAATGGGAGTAGATCTGCTCGTATTAACCGGAAATCCGGGCAATGGAGTAAGCAATCCGGCAATCATCGCTTCTCTGAAAGCAATCTCAGAAGCAGTAGGGGATAAAATCATGCTGGCAGCAGGAAAAATGCATGCTTCCGGTATCATAGGAGAAGGCGGAGAGAATATTATTACAAAAGAAGATATCCGTCAGTTTGCAGAAGCAGGGGCAGATATTATCCTTCTTCCGGCACCGGGAACCGTGCCGGGCATCACAACGGAATATGTGCGCAGTCTGATCAGTTATGCTCACAGTCTTGGAAAACTTACTATTACATCGGTCGGCACTTCTCAGGAAGGTTCGGATGTGGATACGATCAGGCGGATTGCTCTTGAATGTAAGATGGCAGGTACAGATATCCACCATATCGGTGATTCCGGGTATGTAGGTATGGCACTGCCGGAAAACATTATGGCATATGGGACAACGATCCGTGGCATCCGTCATCAGTATCACAGAATGGCACAGTCCATACGCAGATGAGGCATATGCGGCAGTGCCTTATAAAAGAATAACAGAAACACTTACAAAACAGGTCAGATGACAAAAATTTTATCATCTGGCCTGTTTTGTCTATAGAATAATGGATATACTAATGCTAGACTGTAGGCAATTCAGAAAGAACTGAATGAACATGGGAATTTTCAAAGATAAGAAAAAACGAATGGGTAAGGCAAACAATTTGCCTTCAGTCTTGGAAAGGTGGGCATAAAATATGAAAAAAGGGTTAAAATTTACTGTTGCGGCGGCTGCCGGTGCAGGAGCAGCAGTACTTCTGGCAAAAACATCAAAAGAAAATAAACAGAATTGTAATATAAAAAAGCAGAAAGAAACAGAGCAGCGGAAAGAATACCGTAATACAGAACGCGGAAAATATGAAAAAAACAGCAAAGGTATTTACTACAGCAATGGAAATTACGAAGCTTTTGCAAGACCGGAAAAACCAGAAGGTGTTGATGACAAACAGGCATATATCGTGGGAAGTGGTCTGGCCTCTCTGGCAGCCGCATGCTTTCTGGTAAGAGACGGACAGATGGAAGGCTCTCATATCCATGTTCTGGAAGCAATGGATATTGCGGGAGGTGCCTGTGATGGTATTTTTGATCCGTCACGCGGATATGTGATGCGCGGCGGCAGAGAGATGGAAAATCATTTCGAATGTCTTTGGGATCTCTTCCGCAGTATCCCATCTATGGAGACTCCTGGTGTGTCCGTGCTGGATGAGTATTACTGGTTAAATAAAAAAGATCCAAACTATTCTCTTTGCAGAGCAACAAAGGAACGTGGAAAAGATGCACATACAGACGGTAAATTCAACCTGAGCCAGAAAGGCTGTATGGAAATTATGAAGCTCTTTATGACAAAAGATGAAGATCTGTATGATAAAACGATTGAAGATGTATTTGATGAGGAAGTGTTCGATTCTACATTCTGGCTCTACTGGAGAACCATGTTTGCTTTTGAAAACTGGCACAGTGCCCTGGAAATGAAACTGTATTTCCAGAGATTTATCCATCACATTGCAGGACTCCCGGATTTCAGTGCCCTGAAGTTTACAAAGTACAATCAATATGAATCTCTGATCCTGCCGATGCAGAAATATCTGGAAGAAGCAGGTGTGGATTTCCAGTTCAATACCGAAGTAACAAATGTTGTATTTGATATAGAGAAGGGAAAGAAGACTGCAACGGCGATTGAATGTAAGGTAAAGGGAGAAGAACAGAATATTCTGCTGACGGAAAATGACCTTGTATTTGTTACAAACGGAAGCTGTACCGAGGGAACTATTTACGGGGATCAGAACCATGCGCCGGATGCGGATGCAGAAGTACGCCGAAGTGGCTGCTGGGATCTGTGGAAGAATATTGCAAAACAGGATCCGTCTTTTGGACATCCGGAAAAATTCTGTTCAGATATCGGGAAAACAAACTGGGAGTCCGCAACCATCACAACGCTGGATGATAAGATTCTTCCATATATTACCAATATCTGTAAGCGTGACCCGAGAAGCGGCAAGGTAGTGACGGGCGGTATTGTAAGCTGTCAGGATTCCAAATGGCTGATGAGCTGGACGATCAACCGTCAGGGACAGTTTAAGGATCAGGATAAAGAAAAAGTCTGTGTCTGGGTATACGGACTGTTTACCGATGTACCGGGCGATTATATCAAGAAACCGATGAAAGAGTGTACAGGAAAAGAAATTACAGAAGAATGGCTGTATCATCTGGGTGTGCCGACAGAAGAAATCGAAGAACTGGCAGAAAACAGTGCGGTATGTGTACCAACCATGATGCCGTATATTACTGCATTCTTTATGCCAAGAAGAAAGGGCGACAGACCGGACGTGATCCCGGATGGATGTAAAAACTTTGCATTCCTTGGACAGTTTGCAGAAACACCGCGTGATACGGTATTTACCACAGAATATTCGGTAAGAACAGCAATGGAAGCGGTTTATGGCCTGCTGGGTGTAGACCGTGGTGTGCCGGAAGTATGGGGCAGCGTTTATGATATCCGGGAGCTTCTTGACAGCAGTGTAAAACTGATGGATGGAAAATCCCCGCTGGAGATCCAGCTTCCAGGACCATTAAATGCTCTGAAAAAACCAGTGATCAAACTGGTAAAAGGAACGGTGATCGAAAAACTTCTCCGCGATCACGATATTTTAAAAGAAAACATGTAATGGTTTGTGTAAAACAATTGAAGTGTGACTGAGGCTGCAGGGGCTGAAATGCTGTCTGCAGCCATTTCTTTTCCGTCAGAAGTTGCAGCAATTTGTCCGGATGTGTAGAAAGTGGCTGTGAAAATATAAGAAAAAACGTGTTTTTTTCAAAGCAATTATTGTAATTAAATGTATCTTGTGGCATAATGGAAAAGCAAATGTCCAAAACAAATAAGAGGATTCGGAAAGAAAAAGACACAGAGGAGAAAATTATGCAGATATTTTCAATGATCTTATCGCTGCTGTGCGGAGTAGCACTGTTTTTATTCGGAATGTCACTGATGGGCGACGGACTTAAGATGGTTGCCGGAAATAAACTGGAAGCATTTTTATATCGAATGACGAATACACCGATCAAAGGTGTGGCACTTGGTACGGCAGTTACCAGCGTTATTCAGTCATCTTCAGCAACGACTGTCATGGTGATCGGTTTTGTAAACTCCGGTATGATGAAACTGAAACAGGCAATCGGTATCATCATGGGAGCCAACATCGGTACCAGTATTACAGGATGGATCCTGTGTCTTTCTTATATTCAGGGTTCAGGTGGAATCGCAAGCATTTTTTCGACAGCAACGATATCAGCTGTTGTAGCAGTCGTTGGTATTATCTTCCGTATGTTCGGAAAACGGTCTGTACATAAAAATATGGGAAATATCATGCTGGGTTTTGCAGTTCTGATGACCGGTATGCAGATGATGAGCGGAGCAGTTTCACCGCTTCGTGAAAATCAGATGTTTATCAACACGCTGACGATGTTCTCCAATCCACTTGCAGGTATTCTGGTTGGTGTTTTATTTACTGCAGTACTGCAGAGTGCTTCCGCAACCGTCGGTGTGCTTCAGGCATTATCTGTAACCGGTATTCTGACGTTTGCAAGTACCTTCCCGATCGTACTTGGTATTGGTGTCGGCGCAGCCTGTCCGGTTCTGATTTCTGCGATCGGGGCAAATAAAAACGGTAAGAGGACAGCACTTGTCTATCTGATCAATGACCTGTTTGGTCTGATCATGTGGGCGGTGATCTTCTATTCCCTGCATGCAGTGCTTCGTTTTACATTCATGGATACGGTTATGACCCCGGTGAGCATTGCACTTTTAAATACGGTATTCCGTCTGGTGACTGTATGTATCCTGTTCCCGTTTATCAGTAAAATAGAAAAACTGGTATGCTGGCTGGTAAAAGACAGTGTAGAAGAGCTGGAAGACGAAGCTGATTTCGATCTTCTGGAAGAGCGGCTTTTGAGCTATCCGGCACTGGCGATCGGACAGTGTCACCGTGCGATGAATGGTATGGCAAAGAAAGTCCGCAAAAATGTAAACCGTGCCATGAACCTTTTAAATGACTATCAGCAGGATAAATTCGACAAAGTTCAGAGAAAAGAAGACCTGATCGATAAGTATGAAAGCCGCTTAGGAGAATATCTGGTGCAGCTCACAAAAAGAGAGATGAACACCGCGCAGACAAGACAGGTTTCTTTATATCTGCACATGATCAATGACTTCGAGCGTATCGGAGATCATGCATCTTACATTGCGCACATGTCCAATGAAATGCATGAAAATCATACCCAGTTCTCAGAAGAAGCCTGGGATGAGCTGAATGTTACCATGGAAGCTGTGCGAGAAGTGATCAATATCACTTACGATGCATTTTTAAATGATGATAAAGAAGAGGCGCAGAGAGTCACACCGCTTGGTATGGTCATAGGCAGGCTCTGTGATGAACTGAAAATGCATCATGTAGCCAGAATGAGCAAAGGCGGATGCGGTCTGGAGGAAGGAGCAGTCTTTACGGATCTTCTGAACAGTTTCAACCGTATCGCATCTCACTGTGCAAGTGCAATGGTAGCCTTACTGAAAGGTGATGAAGTGGATACGGATATCCACATTCATGATTCCAAAATTTATCCGACAGATAACTGGGAATACTATTCTTATCTGAATGAATACAATCAGAAGTATGATATAAAAACCAAGAGCGAGAGCCATATCAGAAGTATGGAGCCGGAAGAAGTAGAATAGAAAAGCAAAAAAATATATGGATTATTCAAAATATCAGGGGGAACAGGTATGAATTATAAAGAGAAAAAACGTTCCATGTTTTTCGGACTGCCGTGGACTTTTACGTCTTATACGGTGACAGAGGAGATCATCACAGTGGATACCGGACTGTTCAAAAAAGAAGAGAATGACTGTTATTTATATAAAGTCATTGATGTACGGCTGGAGAGCACGTTACTGGAACGCATGCTGGGACTGGGAACGATCCACTGTTTTACGGGGGATGTGACAGACCCGGATCTGAAACTGGTTCATGTCAAACACGCAAAAGAAATCAAGGATTTTATTTTAAAGCAGTCTGAACAAGAAAGACTGAAAAGAAGGACCGTAAACATGCAGCATCTGGACGGCAATCCAGGAATGAGCCGGATGGCGGAAAGAGACAACTGCAGATAAAAATGAAGACCAAAAATTTTCCGGACAACAGTATGATTCTGTACTACGAAATCATACTGTTGTTTTGGTGCAGTGACAAGAAAAACAGATTTTTCCGGCGAAGAAAAGTGCAGAACAAATATTCGATTTTTCTGTACTTTTTTTCATTTGAATGATATACTGGATGAGTAGCAATACTGGAAAAGAAACTTGTTATTACTCATCACTTGTAGAAGTGGGAGTCTTCTCGACTGAGATAAATCAGATTTAACCGGGAGAAATCATATGGATCATTTTAAATTAGTGTCAGAATATCAACCAACCGGAGACCAGCCGCAGGCAATCGAGCAGCTGGTTGAGGGTTTTAAAGAAGGAAATCAATGCGAAACGCTGCTTGGTGTTACTGGCTCCGGTAAGACCTTTACCATGGCAAACGTCATCGCTCAGTTAAATAAACCAACCTTGATCATAGCCCACAATAAAACACTTGCGGCTCAGTTATATGGTGAGTTTAAAGAATTCTTCCCTGAGAACGCAGTAGAATATTTTGTCTCTTACTATGATTATTATCAGCCGGAGGCTTATGTGCCGTCTTCTGATACGTATATCGCAAAGGATTCTTCTATCAATGATGAAATTGATAAACTGCGTCTTTCTGCGACAAGTGCACTGGCGGAGCGGCGGGATGTGATCATCATCTCCAGTGTATCCTGTATTTATGGACTGGGCAGCCCGGTAGATTATAAGAATATGGTACTCTCTCTGCGCCCAGGGATGGAGCGTGACCGGGATGAGGTGATCCACAAGCTGATCGACCTGCATTATGACCGCAATGATTTGGATTTTCACCGCGGAACGTTTCGCGTGCATGGTGATGTCCTGGAGATTTTTCCGGCGGAGTCGGATGAATATGCTTATCGAGTGGAGTTTTTCGGGGATGAGATCGACAGGATCACGGAGATTGATGTTCTGAGCGGAAAGAGCCGCTGTGCACTGGAGCATATCGCTGTTTTTCCGGCATCGCATTATGTCGTGCCGATGGATAAAATCCTGGAGGCTGCGAAACATATAGAAGAAGAGATGGATGAGCGGGTACGCTATTTTAAGAGCGAAGATAAGCTGATCGAAGCACAGCGAATTGCGGAGCGGACGAATTTTGATATCGAGATGCTCAAAGAGACCGGATTTTGTTCCGGTATCGAGAACTATTCCAGGCATCTGGCAGGGCTGGAGCCGGGAGCTACGCCGCATACGCTGATGGATTATTTCCCGGATGACTTCCTTATTATAGTAGATGAGTCGCATAAAACAGTACCGCAGATCGGGGCGATGTATTCCGGTGACCAGTCCAGAAAGAATACACTGGTGGACTATGGATTCCGTCTGCCTTCTGCAAAGGACAACCGTCCGCTGAATTTCGAAGAATTTGAAAATAAGATTGATCAGATTTTATTTGTATCGGCAACGCCGGGGCAGTACGAGGCAGAACATGAGCTTCTGCGTGCCGAGCAGATCATAAGGCCGACCGGACTGTTAGATCCGAAGGTAGAAGTACGTCCGGTAGAAGGACAGATCGATGATCTGGTCGGAGAGGTCAATAAAGAGGTCGCAAAAGGCAATAAGATTCTGATCACGACGCTGACAAAGCGTATGGCGGAGGATTTGACAGACTATATGAAAGAAATTGGCATTCGTGTCCGTTATCTGCATTCTGACATTGACACGCTGGAACGAACAGAGATCATAAGGGATATGCGTCTTAATGTATTTGATGTCCTGGTCGGCATCAATCTGCTGAGAGAAGGACTGGATATTCCGGAGATCACGCTGGTTGCCATTCTGGATGCGGACAAGGAGGGCTTTCTGCGTTCGGAGACTTCACTGGTACAGACAATCGGAAGAGCAGCACGAAATGTGGATGGCCATGTGATCATGTATGCCGATGTGATGACAGATTCGATGAAGGCAGCAATCGAGGAAACGGAGCGTCGAAGGGCAATCCAGGAAAAATATAATAAAGAACATAATATAATACCGCGAAGTATCAAAAAAGCAGTTCGAGATCTGATCAGTATTTCCAGGAATGTTGAAAAAGAGGAAGGACCGGAAAAAGATCCGGAGTCCATGAATCGCAAAGAGCTGGAAAGTGAGATCGCAAAAACACAGAAACAGATGAAAAAAGCGGCAGCAGAACTTGATTTCGAAAAGGCAGCAGAGCTTCGTGACCGCATGATCATGTTGAAAAAGCATTTGCAGGAAGCAGAACAGTAGGAGGAGATTATGGAAAAATCAGAAAAGAAACAGCCGATGATCAGGATCCGGGGGGCAAATGAAAACAATCTGAAAAACGTGGATCTTGATATACCACGCAACCAGTTTATTGTTTTTACCGGTCTTTCTGGTTCCGGAAAGTCTTCTCTGGCATTTGATACGATTTATGCAGAGGGACAGAGGCGTTATATGGAGTCACTTTCCTCCTATGCCAGACAGTTTTTAGGGCAGATGGAGAAACCGGACGTGGAGAGTATCGAAGGACTTCCGCCGGCGATTTCCATCGACCAGAAATCGACCAACCGCAATCCGAGATCTACGGTGGGAACGGTGACAGAGATCTATGATTATTTCAGGCTTTTATATGCAAGAGCAGGGACCGTACACTGTCCGAAGTGCGGAAAAGTTATCAAAAAACAGACGGTCGATCAGATGGTAGATGTGATCATGCAGATGCCGGAGCGTACCAAAATACAACTGCTTGCGCCGGTCGTACGCGGAAGAAAGGGAACGCACGCGAAGTTGCTGGAAAAAGCGAAAAAAAGCGGTTATGTCCGTGTGCGGATCGACGGCAACATGTATGAACTAAGTGAGGAGATTGCACTGGAGAAAAATATCAAGCATAATATCGAAATCGTCGTGGATCGTCTCGTGGTAAAAGAAGGGATTGAAAAAAGACTGACGGACTCACTGGAAAATGTACTGAGCCTGGCAGATGGTCTGGCATTTGTGGAAGTGATTGATGGAGAACTTCTGCGTTTCAGCCAGAGTTTTGCTTGCCCGGACTGTGGTGTGAGTGTCGATGAGATCGAGCCGAGAAGTTTCTCCTTTAATAATCCGTTTGGTGCCTGTCCGGACTGCTACGGACTTGGATATAAGATGGAATTTGATGTAGAATTGATGATCCCAGATCCTTCACTCAGTATTCTGGATGGGGCGATCGCTGTGACCGGATGGCAATCCTGCACGGATAAAGGAAGTTTTACAAGAGCGATCCTGGATGCAATGGCAAAAGAATATCAGTTTGATCTGTCTACACCATTTCAGGATTATCCGGAAGAGATCAAACATGTCATCATCCATGGTACCGATGGGAAAGTGCTGAAAGTATACTATAAAGGTCAGAGAGGCGAAGGAGTTTACGATGTAGCCTTTGAAGGACTGATCCGCAATGTGGAACGCCGCTATCGTGAGACTGGTTCCGACACGATGAAGCAGGAGTATGAGTCTTTCATGCAGATTACGCCATGCAAGACCTGCAAAGGCCAGAGACTGAAAAAGGAAGCACTGGCTGTTACGGTCGGAGAGAAAAATATCTACGAAATAACCTCTCTTTCGATTGAAAAATTGCAGGAATTTATGGAAACTCTGACACTTACAAAACAGCAGGAGCTGATCGGAAAGCAGATTTTAAAAGAAATCCGTGCACGTATCCGCTTCCTGATGGATGTGGGGCTGGATTATCTGACACTTGCAAGAGCAACGGGGACACTTTCCGGAGGCGAAGCACAGAGGATCCGTCTGGCAACCCAGATCGGTTCCGGGCTGGTAGGTGTGGCATATATTCTGGATGAGCCGAGTATCGGGCTGCATCAGAGAGACAATGACAAACTTCTCAATACACTGCGGAATCTGAGGGATCTTGGCAACACATTGATCGTGGTCGAACACGATGAAGATACCATGTTTGCGGCAGACTGCATTGTCGATATCGGTCCGGGAGCCGGAGAACATGGAGGAAAAGTGGTGGCAGTGGGAAATGCGCAGGAAATTATGGCGTGTCCCGATTCTGTGACCGGGCAGTATTTAAGCGGTGTAAAGAAAATCCCCGTTCCTTCTGTACGCAAGAAGCCGACCGGCTGGCTGAAAGTAGTCGGAGCAGCAGAGAATAATCTGAAAAATATCAATGTGGAATTTCCACTTGGTGTTATGACCTGTGTGACCGGTGTTTCCGGTTCTGGGAAAAGTTCACTTGTCAATGAAATATTGTATAAACATCTGGCGAAAACGCTGAACCGTGCCAGGACCATTCCAGGCAGACATAAAGATATTGTCGGTATGGAACAGCTCGATAAAGTGATCGCCATTGACCAGTCACCGATTGGAAGAACACCGCGTTCCAATCCTGCAACCTATACCGGAGTATTCGACCAGATTCGTGATCTGTTTGCGGCGACACAGGATGCCAGGGTACGCGGCTATAAAAAAGGCAGATTCAGCTTCAATGTAAAAGGCGGACGCTGCGAAGCCTGCTCCGGAGACGGTATCCTGAAAATTGAGATGCACTTTTTGCCGGATGTTTACGTTCCGTGCGAAGTCTGCGGCGGCAAACGCTATAACCGTGAGACGCTGGAAGTAAAATATAAAGGAAAAAGTATCTATGATGTGCTCAATATGACAGTGGAAGAAGCACTTGGATTCTTTGATTCCATCCCGTCCATAAAACGAAAGATCCAGACCTTATACGACGTGGGATTAGCTTATATCCGTCTGGGACAGCCATCCACCGAACTGTCGGGTGGTGAGGCACAGCGTATCAAACTGGCGACCGAGCTTTCCAAACGCAGTACCGGAAGAACCATTTATATTTTAGATGAACCGACAACTGGACTGCATTTTGCAGATGTTCACAAACTGATCGAGATTTTGCAGAGACTTGCAGAAGGCGGGAATACCGTAGTCGTGATCGAACACAACCTGGATGTGATCAAAACGGCAGATTATATCATTGATATCGGACCGGAAGGCGGCGATAAAGGAGGGACCGTGATCGCAAAAGGAACACCGGAAGAAGTGGCG
>URUU01000011.1 GCA_900551235.1 uncultured Lachnospiraceae bacterium | reverse complement strand
AATTTGTTGCTCGCCACTTATAGAAGTGGGAGTCTTCTCCGACTAAGATAAAAATTATTCTGCCACTTCTTGCACTTTTTTGAAATAAATGATACAATATTGAAATATATGAATTCATTTAGGAGGGTGTACTATGTCTACATTTTGGAATGTCCTCATCGTAATTCTGCTCGTGCTGGTGATCGCACTCGCACTTCTTTATTACTTCGGACAGAAAGCACAGAAAAAACAAGCCGCACAGCAGGAGCAGCTTGAAGCAGCCAGACAGGTCGTTTCCATGCTCGTCATCGATAAAAAGCGCCTGAAGCTCAAAGAATCCGGTCTTCCGCAGATTGTCATTGATCAGACTCCATGGTATATGCGCCGTACAAAGCTCCCGATCGTCAAAGCAAAGATCGGACCGAAGATCCAGACTTTGATCTGTGAAGCAAGTATTTTTGATTCTATCCCTGTAAAAAAAGAGATAAAAGCCGTGATAAGCGGTCTCTACATAACTGAAATCAAAAGTGTACGCGGTGGCCGCATTGAAACACCGCAGACGAAAAAGGGGCTTCGCGTCCGTCTTTCCGAAAAGCTTCTGAAAAAATCAAAGGAGCTCAATGACTCCGCAAAGAAAGAAGATTCCGGAAAAAACAAAAAGAAAAAATAATATCCAGGTTTCGAAAACTCCGAAAGATTGTCTTCCGGAGTTTTTTTTGGCAAAATTATTTTGAAGTTGCCCGGATCTGGATGCTGCAGTCTGCTACATAATCACTGTTGATCTCCAGTGCATAGGTTACCTGGACATTCAGGACATCTTGTTCTTCTCTGACATCCAGATGCGTGGCTGCGATTCCTACCAAAAACTGCCCAAAAGGTGTGTCATAATAGGATTCGCTTTTTTTGTCTTTTTCAAACACCATATGGACATTTGTCATTCCGCGTCTGGTAAGCTCCAGGCTGTTTTCTTCAATCTTCATGAGGTTGCGGATCACTTCGTTTGAATCTTCCTGTACCTCATCATATTTGATATAACGCCTGCCGTCTTTTTCAAAATAACTGCCGGACGTGATCAGCTCCATTTCTTCTTTTTCTTCCTGCCCATCCGGAAAATGAACTCCGCTTATGCGCAGCATTACTTCTTTTGTCATTCAATACTCCTCTATACTGATCTTTTTTGTGGTATTTACATCAAATGGCAGGATCGAATCTGCAAATCTCATAAATTTGTCTGCCTGATCGCTGACATAAAACCGATAACTTCGTGCTTCGCTCTGTGCTCTGGTATTTGTCAGCCCTTTTTTTGCAAGAAGCTGTTTCAGCTCGCGTGCCGTCTCGTAAGCCGGGTTGACCAGTGTCACCTTTTCTCCGACAACTTCCCGCAGCGTGGAACGCAGCAGCGGATAATGGGTACATCCAAGGATCAGGGTATCGATGTCTTTGTACATCAGATCCCGAAGATATCTTCCTGCCACTTCAAAGGTAACGGAATCTTTCAGCCATCCTTCTTCTACAAGCGGCACAAACAACGGACATGCCTTTCCAATCACCTGGATTTGCGGATCCTGTCTGGTAATATAAGAAGAGTAAATACCGGAATGGATGGTTGCTTCGGTGGCGATGACACCGATCTTTTTGTTGCGGGTTGCCTCACATGCCACTTTCGCTCCCGGCTTTACCACACCAATGATCGGAATATCCAGTTCTTTTTCCACATCCTCCAGTGCATAGGCACTTGCCGTGTTGCAGGCGATCACGATTGCTTTTACATCCTGTGTACGTAAAAAACGTATGATCTGTCTGGAATAGCGCAGTACCGTATCTTTTGATTTACTTCCATAGGGAACACGTGCTGTGTCACCAAAATATACAATATTTTCTTCCGGAAGGTTACGCATGATCTCACGTGCTACCGTAAGTCCTCCAACACCGGAATCAAAAACTCCAATCGGAGCATTCCTTCTGTCACTCATAATTATTTTCCTCCGAGCTCAATCTCATACATTCTACGTCCAAACCCTGCAAATTGCAAGTAGTCTGCACAAAATCACAGAAACACCGGTATTTTTCCATCAAATGCATACGCTGTCGGCTCTTCTTTTGCAAAAACGGTTTTTCCATTGGTTCCTTCTGTGATTTCTTCTTTTACTTTTACGATTTCTTCTTCCGGCACAAGTGTCTCTACGGTCACTTTTTCTGTATATTGGGAAGCTGTGATCAGAAGTCCTCTCTGTCCCAGGAGATACTGGATTTTGCCGATGCCGGAATAATCGGTTTCCATTTCCAGCAGAAATCCTTTCTTTTTTTCCAGAACACAGCAGGCTGCAAGCCCTGCCTGCACCGACCTGGAATAAGCACGCACCAGACCGCCCGTTCCAAGCAGCGTGCCGCCAAAATAGCGTGTTACCACAACGGCTGCATCGTGGATTCCTTCGCCAAGCAGCACATCCAGCATCGGATGCCCTGCTGTCCCTGCCGGTTCTCCGTCATCGCTGCTTCGCTGTATCTCGTTGTGCTCTCCCACAACAAAAGCAGAACAGTTATGTGTGGCATTCCAGTACTTTTTCTTTATTTCCGCAATGAAGGCGGATGCTTCCTCTTCGGACTTTACCGACCTTACCGTCGCTATAAAACGGGATTTCTTTTCGATAATTTCATCCTCTCCGCCCCGGTAAACAATTTTAAACGCTTTCATCTGTAAACCTCCGATTAAATCTTTCAGATTCGGTGATACTTATGTTATCTTACCAGACACTTCCAAAAGAAGCAATGTGAAATCCGGTTTTCCTCTTTCTTTCCTGCTACATACCTGTTATACTTAGATGTAGTCACTTGTTATTTTTTGTTGGAGGTTTCTATGAATTTTGATAAAGAACATATTATAAGAAAAAAGAAAATCCCCACCGGAACCCGTATTTATAAGCGGATTTCTCTTATGATTTTCAAATTTTTCCTGGTCTTTCTTTTGTTTCTTTGCGTGATCGGCGCTGCTGCCGGCTTCGGCATGATCAAAGGACTGATTTCCAGTGCCCCGAACATCGATACTCTTTCCGTTGCTCCATCTGAATCAGCTACTTATATTTATAATGCAGACAACCAGCCCGTACAGAAGCTTGCAGAGCCTACATCCAACCGTATTCTGGTTAAACTGGAGCAGATTCCGGAAGATCTGCAGCATGCAGTGGTAGCTGTCGAGGATGAACGTTTTTACACACACCATGGTATTGATATTCAGGGAATCGCCCGCGCAGCCGTGATCGGCATTACCAGCGGAGATTTTTCCGAGGGTGCCAGTACGATCACGCAGCAGCTCATCAAAAACAATGTTTTTACCGACTGGGTGACACAGACCGCGCTCTCCCAGAAACTGCGCCGCAAATTTCAGGAACAATATCTGGCTTTGCAGCTCGAAAAGAAAATGTCCAAAGATCAGATTCTGGAAGATTATCTCAATACCATCAATCTCGGTGCCAGCTCCTATGGCGTACAGGCCGCCGCGAAACGCTATTTTAACAAAGATGTTTCCAAGCTGAACTTATCAGAGTGCACTGTCATCGCAGGCATTACCCAGAACCCCACCCTGTACAATCCGATCACCAATCCGGAGGAAAATGCAAAACGCCGCAAGGTGATCCTGCTGAAAATGACTGATCAGGGTTATATCAGTGAACAGCAAAAGGAGGAAGCTCTTGCCGATGATGTGTATTCCCGCATCCAGAAAACGGCTCAGGAAACGGAAGAAGTGTCGATTTACAGTTACTATACTGATGCCCTGATCGAGCAGGTCATGGATGATCTTGTGGAAATAAAAGGATATACCAGGCAGCAGGCCTATAAGCTTGTATATACCAGTGGTCTGAAAATTTATTCCAATCAGGACGAAGATATCCAGAAAATCTGTGATGAAGAATTTTCCAATCAGGCAAATTATCCTTCTGTGACACTGACCGGTCTGGATTATGCCTTAAGCATTCAGAAGACAGACGGTGAAATCATCAACTACAGCACTGAAACACTCCGCACCTGGTTCCAGAAACGCGACAGTTCTTTTAATCTGATGTTTGATGATGAGGATTCTGCAAGAGCCGCCGCAGAAACCTACAAAAATGCTATGCTGGAAAAGGGCGATACGCTTCTTGGAGAACGCGTTTCACTGATTCCTCAGCCACAGGCTTCCGTTGTGATCATCGATAATGAAACCGGCTATGTCAGAGCCATCGTCGGCGGACGCGGTAAAAAAGAAGCCAGCCTTACCCTGAACCGTGCCACGGAAACACGCAGACAGCCTGGATCTACCTTTAAGATCGTCAGCACCTATGCACCGGCACTGGATGACCAGGATATGACCCTCGCCACTGTATTTGATAATGCACCTTATAATTATACCAACGGTGTCCCGGTCAATAACTGGGCAGGCTCAAATGCCTATACCGGACTGACCACGATCCGCGAGGCCATTGCCGGATCGATCAATGTTGTTGCCGTCAAATGTCTTACCCGGATCACACCTCGCCTTGGCTTTGAATATGCAGAAGATCTCGGCATCAGCACCCTGTATGATGATGAATCCCTTGATGTCCGTCAGCCTCTCGCCCTTGGCGGCATCACCGACGGTGTAGTAAATATCGAACTGTGCGATGCCTATGCCACGATCGCCAACGGCGGCAAATACAACGAAGCAAAGTTTTATTCCCGCATCGAAGATTCACAGGGAAATATACTGATTGATAATACACCGGAAGAAAAAACCGTGTTAAAAGACAGTACTGCTTTTCTTCTGACACAGGCTATGATGGACGTTATGAAATCCGGCGGAACAGCTTCGGATGTTTCAATCGGTGAGATGCCGATCGCCGGCAAAACCGGTACGACCTCAGATGACCGCGATATCTGGCTTGCCGGATACAGTCCGTACTATACCTGCAGCGTATGGGGCGGCTATGACAATCATGATACTCTGCCATCCGGCGATATTTATCATACTTACCACAAGAAACTGTGGACTGCGATCATGAGCCGCATCCATGAAAATCTTCCGGTAAAACAGTTCGAACAGCCGGACAGTGTGGAAACTGCTTATGTCTGCAAAAAATCCGGGCTGCTCGCCGTTGATGGTGTCTGCAACGCGGATCCGCGCGGTTCTATGGCTTACACTGAATATTTTGCCAGGGGAACTGCACCAACCAAAAGCTGTGATGTACATGTAGCTGTAAAAGTCTGCTCTGAAACCAAACTGCTCCCGACTTCATCCTGTAATACTGTCACAAAAATATTTGTACAGCGTCCGGAAGGCAGTGAAGGTACCACGGATGATTCTCAGTACGCACCGCCGACTGCGACCTGTAAAGGTCACAAGATCATCGACAAGATTAAAGATATTCTCAATCCAAAGAAGGATACCACTGATCTGGATGAATCCGATTCGAAAAAAAATTCAAAGAAGGATTCAAAGAAGGATTCTTCGGGCAATCAAAAAAAGCCAGACGATCCTGCTGTAATACCGTAACTATCCATAAGCACTGACAGGAGCATTTCTCCTTTTGCTCCCGGCACTGAAAAAGCACAAAACACAGGGAATATCCTGTGCTTTGTGCTTTTCTATTTTCTATATTATCCTGCTTTCATTTTGCTTTTACAGCATCAGTTTTGCAGCTCCGTAGATACCGGCATCGTTGCCCAGTGTTGCCAGTGCGAAGATTGCATCCTTACAGGAAGGAAATGCATATTTTTTATAATATTTCTCGATATAATCAAAGAGTACCATCCCTGCTTTAGATACGCCGCCGCCGATCACAAATACCTGCGGATCTACAACACCTGCGATATTTGCACATGCAAGCCCAAGGTATCTGCCGAATTCTTCTGCAATCTCCTGCGCCACTGCATCGCCTGCTTTTACGGCATCAAAGACACTCTTGGCACTGACCTCTTCATCACGCAGGACGGAAAGTGTATCGCAGGATGACAGCTTTTTATTTGCCAGATAGACGATACCGGTCGCAGATGCAACCTGCTCCAGACATCCGGTGTTGCCGCAGTTGCAAGGTTTGTCAACACTGTCTGTTACATGGATATGTCCGATCTCGCCGCCGGCTCCGTTGCTTCCGGTTACGATCTTGCCGTTGATGATAATACCGCCGCCGACACCGGTTCCAAGTGTTACCATGACAACATTGTGGTAGCCGACTGCTCCACCCTTCCACATTTCACCAAGTGCTGCCACATTGGCATCGTTTCCGACGCGCACCGCAAGGCCTGTCTTCCCGGAGAGCTCTTTGGAGAGCGGTACAAAGCCCCAGTGCAGATTGACTGCTACCGGAACATTCCCTTCTTCGTCTGCCGGTCCCGGCACGCCAACGCCTGCACCGACGATCTCATCTTTATCCAGACCTTTTTCTGCAATTTTTGCATTAATCGTCTCTGCGATGTCCGCAATGATATTTTCTCCGTTGTTTTCAGTTCTTGTCTTAATTTCCCATTTGTCCAGAACTTCTCCGTCTACATTAAAAAGTCCGCATTTTACGGTTGTTCCGCCGATATCAATTCCAAAACAATATTTTTTCATTCTTTCTGCTCCCCTTTTTTCTTCGCAAGTGATCTCTGAACACGATTATAAAGCTCCTGAGCTGCATTGTAGCCCATTTTTTTCTGTCTGTGGTTGACTGCTGCAGATTCTACGATCACGGCAAGGCTTCGTCCCGGACGGATTGGAATAGAATGACATACGACACGGTTGCCGAGGAACTCGGTGTATTCTTCCTGAAGTCCAAGTCTGTCGTACTCTTTGTCCTTGTCCCACTCTTCTAATTTAATGACCAGGTCAATGGTTTGTGTATTCTTAACACTTTCTACACCAAACAGGGTCTTGGCATCGATGATACCGATGCCGCGCAGCTCAATGAAGTGACGTGTAATATCCGGTGCACTTCCGACCAGGCTTGCATCACTGACTTTGCGAATCTCTACCACATCATCTGATACCAGACGGTGACCTCGTTTGATCAGTTCCAGAGCTGCCTCACTCTTACCGATACCGCTCTCACCCATGATCAGGACACCTTCACCGTATACATCTACCAGTACACCGTGGATGGAGATGCAAGGAGCCAGCTCTACGTTCAGCCAGCGGATGATCTCTGCCATAAACGGGGAAGTATTTTTCTCTGTAGTAAAGACCGGAATGCCATTTTGGGATGCAATACGCAGGATATCTTCATCCGGATCCGTTTTTGATGTAAAAATAATGCACGGAACTTTATGTGCACAGAACTGCTCATAAGCATGCACTCTCTGATCTCTTGTCATGTGTTCCAGATAAGTAAACTCAACATAACCAACAATCTGGACACGTTCGGAGGCAAAATGCTCAAAATATCCGGTCAACTGCAGTGCCGGCCTGTTGATATCCGGTGTGGTCACCACGATAGATGAAATGTCAACCTCCGGTGTCAGATTTTTCAGATCCATGCTTTCTGCAATCTTTGTCAATGCTACACTACTGTTACTGTTCATCTGTTCTTGTCCTTTCCTGTAGATATCAGAAACGTTCGATTTCATGCACGTTTCTTTATTTTCATGCTCTCATTCTATCACATCTGCACACATCATACAAGAAACAAAACAGATTCCATATAAAAACTGTATACTTTTACATTCGCATCTGTAAATATTTTTAACGACAGGAAGCCTTAGTTATCACTTTTCTTCTTTTCATGAAAAAAATCATAGACTTTTCCTGCACTTAAAGCTGTCATCGAAGGCACAGATGCCAGTTCCTCTTTGCTCGCCCCGCGGATTGCTTCCAGAGAGAGGAAATGGCGCATCAATGCCTTTCGCCTTGCCGGACCGATGCCCTCTATATCATCTAAAATGGAATGTACCTGATCTTTGCTTCGCAGGGAACGGTGATACTCGATGGCAAAGCGGTGGGCTTCATCCTGCACACGGGTGATCAGCCTGAATCCTTCACTGTCACGGTCAATCGGAATCTCTATATTGTTATAATACAGTCCTCTGGTACGGTGCCGGTCATCTTTTACCATACCGCAGACAGGAATATCCAGGTTCAGCTTTTCCAGAACACCAAGAGCGATATTGACCTGGCCTCTGCCGCCGTCCATCATGATCAGATCCGGCAGTTTGCTGAAGCTGTCGTATTCTTTTTTCGACGGGTCGCTCTCATGGGTAAAGCGTCTCGTAAGTACTTCTTCCATACTTGCATAATCGTTTGGTCCCTGCACCGTTTTGATGCGGAATTTGCGGTAAT
The DNA here is from genome assembly GCA_900551235.1 of uncultured Lachnospiraceae bacterium. Taxonomy (GTDB): domain Bacteria; phylum Bacillota; class Clostridia; order Lachnospirales; family Lachnospiraceae; genus Hominisplanchenecus. The sequence continues at coordinate 40,590 of URUU01000011.1, read as the reverse complement.
CACTGCGTTTTGGCCTGCCACGTTCAAAAACTGCCATCGATCCGACGGACTCAAAACCACTGATATTCGAAATATCATAGGCTTCCACTCGCACCAGATTCGGTAAATCCAGCCATCCGCCAATCTCTTTCATTGCTCCGATCGTGCGTCCTTCCTCCCGTTTGATGCGGTCTTTATCCTGTCTCAGGACGATTTCTGCATTCTGGGCAGCAAGCTCTACCAGCTTCTCTTTCGTACCTTTTTTCGGTACTTTGATATGCACCTTCTGGCCTTTTCGCTTCCCAAGCCATTCTTCCAGGACCGACTGATCTTCGATCCCACATGGGATCATGATCTCCCGCGGAATAAATGGCGTACCGGAATAAAACTGTTTCATAAAACTGGAGATCACGATATTCTGCGTGTCATGCGGTGCGATCCGCAGGAAGAAATGATCTCTGCCGATCAGCCGGCCCTGCCGGATGAAGAATACCTGGGCTACGGCATCACTGCCGTCCATCTTCACAGCGATCACATCTTTGTCCTCGCCGTCGCTGCTTGTGATCTTCTGCTTCTGTGCGATCTGGCTGACGCTGTTTTTGAGGTCACGCCAGGTCGCTGCCTCCTCGTACTCCATACGCTCTGAGGCATCCAGCATCCGCTTTTCGAGCATTTTCAGGATCGGCCCGTAGTTTCCGTTCAGAAAATCCATCGCCCCATTTAAGGATCTGCAGTATTCTTCCTGGCTGATATATCCCTGACACGGTGCATCACACTGCCTGATGTGATAATTCAGACAGGGACGCTCTTTTCCGATGTCCTGCGGCAGTCTGCGGCTGCAGGTGCGGACTTTGTAGATTTTGCGGATCAGCTCGATCGTATCTTTCACGGCTCCGGCACTGGTATACGGCCCGTAATATTTATTTTTATCTTTTTTCATGCTCCGCGAGAACAGAATACGCGGATAAGCTTCCGATGTAGTCACTTTTATAAAAGGATAAGTCTTATCATCTTTAAGCATGGTATTGTATTTCGGGCGGTGTTCCTTGATCAGGTTGCACTCCAGAACCAGTGCCTCCAGCTCCGAATCTGTCACGATATACTCAAACCTGGCGATCCTTGTGACCATCTGCTCAATCTTTGCACCTTTGTTGCGGCTGGTCTGGAAATACTGCCGCACCCTGTTTTTCAGGCTGATCGCCTTACCCACATAAATAATGGCATCTCTGTCATCATGCATAATATAAACTCCCGGCTTAGCCGGGAGCTTTTTTAATTCTTCCTGAATATCAAACATCTGCTTTTACATCCCCACTTACTCGGTTACGGTGTCTGCTGTGTTTTCTTTTGAAAGATTTACCTTTGTACTGTTTTCTTCCGCCTGCACTTTACGCAGGATCTCCATAAATTCCCTTCCGGTGATCGTCTCCTTCTCGATCAGGAAAGCGGCAATGTGATCCAGGATGCTGCGGTTTGCCGTAAGCATGTCTTTTGCTTCCTGATATGCCTTTTTGAGCATGGCTGTAATCTCTTTATCGACCTCTGCCTGTGTTACCTGGCTGCAGTCCAGGACCGTCTGATTATCGAGGTACTGGTTGGCTGCACGCTCCAGACCGGTCAGTCCGAATTTTTCAGACATACCGTAACGTGTGATCATCGAGCGGGCAATGGAAGTTGCCTTTTCGATGTCGCTGGATGCTCCGGTTGTCACAAAACCGAATACGATCTCCTCGGCTGCACGGCCGCCGGTAAATTCTACCAGTCTTGCCCACAGTTCTTCCTTTGTATAGAGGTATTTCTCTTCTTCCGGGATGTTCATAACATAGCCCAGCGCTCCTGATGTACGCGGTACGATCGTGATCTTCTGTACCGGCTCTGCATCTTTTTGAAGTGCACTGACCAGTGCATGGCCGACTTCATGATAGGAAACGATCTCACGCTCTTTTTTGCTTAAGATCTTGTTTTTCTTTTCTTTTCCCATCTCAACCAGCTCGACCGCTTCCGATAAATCTGCCTGAGATACGGCACTTCTGCCTGCCTTTACGGCAAGAATGGCCGCTTCATTGACCATGTTCGCAAGGTCTGATCCGACGGCTCCGGCGGTTGCCAGGGCGATCTCTTTAAAGTTGACTGTCTCATCGAGGTTGACGTTCTTTGCGTGTACACGAAGAATATCTTCTCTCCCTTTGAGATCCGGTCGGTCTACGATCACACGGCGGTCAAAACGTCCCGGACGCAGAAGTGCGGAATCGAGAACTTCCGGACGGTTCGTTGCTGCAAGGATCAGCACACCTTTGGAAGAATCAAATCCATCCATCTCCGCCAGCAGCTGGTTCAGTGTCTGCTCACGCTCGTCGTTGCCGCCGCCATAACGACTGTCACGGCTCTTACCGATCGCATCGATCTCATCGATGAAAATGATACACGGTGCACTTTTTTTTGCCTCTTCAAACAGATCACGCACCCGTGATGCACCGACACCGACAAACATTTCCACGAAATCCGAACCGGAAATCGAGAAGAACGGCACGTGTGCTTCTCCTGCGACTGCCTTCGCCAGCAGCGTCTTACCAGTACCCGGAGGGCCGACAAGCAATGCCCCTTTTGGCAGCTTCGCTCCGATCTTGACATACTTCTGCGGATCTTCCAGAAATCCTACGACTTCCTGCAGCGATTCTTTTGCTTCATCCTGTCCTGCAACATCCTGGAACGTCACGCCGGTTTCCTTCTCGCCGTAAACTTTTGCCTTGCTCTTGCCGACTCCCATCACTCCGCCGCCGGATCCCATACGGCGCATGAAAAAATAAAAAATAAAGCCGATCATAACAAGCGGCAGAATATTTGCCACAATATTCAGTATCAGATAAGAAGAATTATCCGGAACCTTCTTTGTACACTGTACTCCTGCCTGAAGCAGCCGGTCAGTAAGATCCGGATCATCCATGATACCGGTATAACAGGTAATCTTCACACCTGGAATCGGCTGGTTTTTCAGGTTGATATCAATGCGGCTGGAACTGATCTCTACGGATTCGACCTCTCCCCGTTCCACCATGTTAATAAACTGATTATACGTGATCTCACGCTCTGTCGTATCTTTTACCATGCTTGTGACCACATTTGAGATAAGCATCACAACCAAAGTAATTACCAGAAAAACCAGAATGCTTTTACCGCTGTTTGGCTTTTTCCCATTATTTTTGTTGCGTCCGTTCTGATCCGGCTGTCTTTGACCATCCGGTCTCTGCGGTCCGCCTGAGCCTTGGCCCTGCATCTGATTATTGTCCATTTTTTTCCTCCTCGCATGCAAAATGTTGCTTATCCCATTATAAGTACAGTTTCAGAAGAAATCAATATATAGATTGTGAAAAAAAGGTCACAATTATGAATCTTTTCTAAAAAAACGGTAGCCGAATCTGCATCAGATATTGTATACTGATACAAGAGTTACTTTGTAACGGAAAATCAACATCAGTTTATTTTTAAGGAAAGGTTCTTAATCATATGAAAAAAGGATTTGATAACGAAAAATATCTTGCCACACAGTCTCGCTGTATCCGCGAGCGTATTGACAAATTCGGAGACAAGCTTTATCTGGAATTTGGCGGAAAGCTCTTTGATGACTACCACGCTTCCCGCGTACTGCCCGGATTTGAACCGGACTCAAAGCTTCAGCTTCTGATGCAGTTGTCCGACCACGCAGAGATCGTCATTGTCATCAGTGCAGTAGATATTGAGAAAAACAAAATCCGCGGTGATCTCGGCATCACTTACGATACCGATGTACTGCGTCTGATCGACTCTTTCGAAGAACGTGGACTTTTTGTTGGAAGTGTCGTTATCACAAAATACTCCGGACAGACCAGTGCCGATCTGTTCAAACAGCGTCTGGTCAAACTTGGCATCAAGGTTTATACCCTCTATATGATCCCAGGTTACCCAAATAATGTTTCTCATATCGTAAGTGACCAGGGATTCGGCAAAAATGATTACATCGAAACTTCCCGCCCTCTGGTCGTGATCACAGCCCCTGGTCCTGGAAGCGGAAAGATGGCTACCTGCTTATCCCAGCTTTATCAGGAGCACCGCAGAGGTGTCCGTGCCGGATATGCAAAATTCGAGACTTTCCCGATCTGGAACATTCCTCTGAAACATCCGATCAACCTGGCATACGAGGCAGCAACGGCTGACCTGAACGATGTCAACATGATCGATCCGTTCCATCTGGAAGCTTACGGATTTACCACGGTAAACTACAACCGCGATGTGGAGATCTTCCCGGTTTTAAAAGCGATGTTCGAAAAGATTTACGGTGAAAGCCCTTACCAGTCTCCGACTGACATGGGTGTCAACATGGCAGGAAACTGCATCTGTGACGATGCGGTATGCCAGGAGGCTTCCCGTCAGGAGATCATCCGCCGCTATTTCAACGCACTGAACGGACTTCTGACCGGACGCAACCAGGAAGAGGAAGTTTATAAGATTGAACTGATCATGAACCAGGCCGGTGTTACCGCAGCTGACCGCAAAGTTGTCCCGGCTGCAAGACGTGTCGCAGAGCTGACCTGTGCACCGGCTGCCGCTCTGGAACTGCCGGACGGAAAAATCATCACCGGAAAGACTTCTGACCTGCTCGGCGCCGCTTCTGCTGTTCTTTTAAATGCCCTGAAAGCACTTGCCGGCATTGACCATGAGAAAAATATCATTGCACCGGAATCCCTGGAACCAATCCAGCGGCTGAAAACAGCTTACCTTGGAAGCCGCAACCCACGTCTTCACACCGATGAGGTCCTGATCGCACTTTCCATCAGTGCCGCTGACCACGAAGATGCAGCCCTGGCTATGAAACAACTCCCAAATCTTGCCGGATGTCAGGCACATATTTCCGTTATGCTCTCACCTGTTGATATCAAAAAGCTGAAACAGCTCGGCATCCAGTTCACGATGGAAGCAAAATATGAGAACCAGAAAAACTATCATTAATTTTTTTGAAAAATCCAGTATGATCTACTGGATTTTTTCTTTTCTATAGTGTATAATTTTCTCCGTATTTTTTTTAGGAACTTAATATCTGGTCAAAAAAAATGCGTGTTTTGTGCACAGAACGGAGGAAATTATGGCAGTAAAATATGTATTTGTAACAGGAGGTGTTGTTTCCGGACTGGGAAAAGGTATCACAGCCGCATCCCTCGGACGACTTCTGAAAGCGCGTGGCTACAAAGTAACGATGCAGAAATTCGATCCTTATATCAATATCGACCCTGGAACGATGAATCCGATCCAGCATGGTGAGGTATTCGTAACCGACGACGGTGCCGAGACAGATCTGGACCTTGGACATTATGAGCGTTTTATCGATGAGAGTCTGACGAAAAATTCCAATGTCACAACCGGTAAGATTTACTGGTCCGTTCTGCAGAAAGAACGCCGCGGAGATTTCGGCGGTGGAACGGTACAGGTTATCCCACATATCACCAATGAGATCAAGAGCCGTTTCCACCGTGATTTCACAACGGACGAAACCAGCATTGCGATCATCGAAGTCGGCGGTACGGTCGGCGATATCGAAAGTCAGCCGTTCCTGGAATCCATCCGTCAGTTCCAGCACGATGTCGGACATGAAAATGCGATCCTGATCCACGTTACTTTGATCCCTTATCTGCGTGCTTCAGGTGAAATGAAAACCAAACCGACGCAGGCCAGCGTAAAAGAGCTTCAGGGTATGGGAATCCAGCCGGATGTGATCGTATGTCGTTCCGAGCTGCCTCTTGACAATGGCATCAAGGACAAAATCGCACTGTTCTGTAACGTGCCAAGCGACCATGTTCTGCAGAATCTTGATGTAGAATATCTCTATGAAGCACCACTTGCCATGGAAAAAGAACATCTGGCACAGGTTGTCTGTGAATGCCTGAAGCTTGACTGCCCACAGCCGGATCTGGAAGACTGGAAAGCCATGGTAAACGCTCTGCGTCATCCGACAAAAGAAGTTAATATCGCCCTGGTCGGCAAATATATCCAGCTTCACGATGCTTACATCAGCGTTGTGGAAGCTTTGAAGCACGGCGGTATCGCACAGCATGCGACCGTAAATATCAAGTGGGTGGATTCCGAGCTGCTGAACAACAGCAATGTCGAGGAGGTGCTCGGTGATATGGATGGTATCCTGGTACCCGGCGGTTTCGGTGACCGCGGTATCGAGGGCAAGATCACGGCCATCGAATATGCACGTATCCACAAAATTCCATTCCTCGGGCTTTGTCTTGGCATGCAGCTCTCTGTCGTGGAATTTGCCCGCCATGTTGTCGGATATAATGATGCGCACAGCATCGAACTGGATCCTAAGACAACCCATCCGGTCATTGCACTGATGCCGGAGCAGGATGGTATCGAGGATATCGGCGGTACTTTAAGACTTGGTTCTTATCCTTGTGTGCTGGATAAATCTTCTCTCGCTTACAGGCTTTACGGCGAGGAGACGATCCAGGAGCGCCATCGTCATCGTTATGAGTTTAACAACGATTATCGCAAAGTGCTGACCGAAAACGGCATGATGCTCTCCGGCATTTCTCCTGACGGACGTATTGTGGAGATGGTAGAGCTTCCGGATCATCCATTCTTTATCGGAACGCAGGCCCATCCGGAACTGAAATCCCGTCCGAACCGTCCGCATCCGCTGTTCCGCGGATTTGTGGAAGCCGCTGTCACAAAACACGAAGCAGAATAAAGCAACACAAAAAGCTGGAATAGGATCTTTTCCCGATCGTACTCCAGCTTTTCTGTTTTTAAAAGGAGCTGTACACGCCGCCTTGTTTCATCGATACACCGCGGTATTGTGCAAGCTCACTGACCGTGACAAGCTGATAGCCTGACGCAATCAGTTTCGGGATCAGCACTTCTGCCGCGTCCACGGACGGACTGTGAATATCGTGCATCAGGATAATTGAGCCGTCTTTCACTTCAGCCATAACCACATTGATCGTATTCTGTGCATTTCTTGTCTTCCAGTCCAGCGTATCAATGCTCCAGAGGATCAGCGGCAGCTTTGCATTTGCCTGTACCGTGCCATTGTATGCTCCATACGGCGGACGTACAAGCGTTGCACTGTGTCCTGTGATCGCGCGGATCTTGCTGTTCGTTCCTTCTATCTGAGCCTGAATCCCATCTGATGTCAAAGAAGAAAGCTGTGGATGCTCCATAGTATGATTTCCAATCTCACACCCCTGCTTATCCATTCTCTTTATCGTATCCTTATAGTTCCCGATACTGGTTCCAACAAGGAAAAACGTAGCGACTGCCCGGTTGTTTTTCAGACATTTCAGAAGCCGGTCCGTATAAGGTCCCGGTCCATCATCAAACGTCAATGCAACCATCTTGCCGTTTGGATTGATCAGACGTTCTTTTATCTTTTTATTTTTATGATAAACACCCTTTTTGTCAAAATAACAGGCCTTTTTTCCGATGTAGCGGCTCTTTGTAACTTTGATGCCTTTTTCATCGATATAATATTTTTTGCCATTTACTTTCACCCAACTGCTTATCACACGCTGCCCTTTGTCATTGACATAAGCATATCCGTCTTTTGTCTTTACCCAGGCAGCTTTCTTCATAGCACCATTCTTTGCAAAACAGTACCAGTTCTTTTTGATCTTCTGCCATCCGGTGGCCATCACTCCGTTTTTGCCAAGATAATAAGTCCTGCCATTGCTGTACCGGAAAAATCCCCGGCGTCGGAAACCCTTTTTGTTAAAATAATAATATTTGCCCTTTATGTCCGCCCAAGTCTCTGCCGCATAAGTCTGATCCGGTAAAAGAAACCGAACCTTTCCGTTTTGGTTTACCCATTTTCCGGAAAGCTTCGGTGCTTTTTTTACATTTTTCAGTGGAAGTGCTTCCGTTTGCCTGCTCTCTTCTGACTGCTGTGTAGTCTCAGATTGCTGCACACTTCCAGGATAATCTGCAGTCTCTGACGCATCTGCCCTTTGTATCCCCCCGGCTCCCGCGACAAACAGAATGGCTGACATACCAGCTGCGACTGCATATTTTCGTATTGTTTTTCTGGTCATTTGCAGAAATTACTGAATGAAAGCTTTGAATTTCTCGTCAATCAAGGCTTCATCGTTCGTGTTTGCACACAGCTCTAATGGTTTTTCCATATCCAGACTGAAAATACCCATGATGGATTTCGCATCTACCAGATATTTGCCCTGTGTCAGATCCACATCAAAATCCATATGTCCGCAGATTCTGTTGAACTCCTGAACATTTGCTACATTGCCAAGTACGATGTTTCTCTTTACCATAACAATCTCCTTTCCCGGTATAAAATACCATGCTTTTTAGAGGTTTATCTTAGTCCGTGTTCTATCCCCGATTAAGATAAAATTTTCTGTTTCCCTCGTTTCTTAGCATACCATTATCTGAAAATAAGGTCAATCAAAAAAACTATAAAAAGAACCTCATATTCCCCTCTTGAAATCACGAAACAGGCATGTTATACTATAAGCATAAAAGATGCCACCGATAGACGGTTGGCCTGATATTAAAGTTAAGCTTTAGAAAAGCCGCCCAGTTTTCTCAGTACCGGGGCGGCTATTTCTGTGTCTTGTTATGATCCTTGCCAAAGGAATATCCCAATCCAAAGCAGGTCAAGCCGAAGCTGACTACCGTTATGGTGGCACCTATTAGAATCCTATCATGAATGTGCTCTTTTTTCAATCAAATTTTCTGTTTTTGGAAACTTTTTGATTATTTCAATCACATATTGTATATTGTTTAATTTTAAAATATCTAAATTTTTATACTGCAAATAGTGCACTGACTGCCCCCAGCAGTCCTGCGGATGCCAGTCCCATGATAATGCCTGCGAGCATAACACCGAGCATAACTGCTATAATACTGGACTTGAAATCCATATCCAGAAAGCTTGCTGCCAGTGTGCCGGTCCAGGCACCTGTTCCAGGCAGGGGAATCCCGACAAACAGAAGCAGTGCCACAAACAGTCCTTTTCCTGCGGTTGCCTGAAGCTTCCTGCCGCCTTTCTCACCTTTCTCGATGCAGTAAGTAAAGAACTTGCCGATCACCGGCTTATCAGCTCCCCAGATCAGTACTTTTCTGGCAAACAGATAAATAAACGGTACCGGAAGCATATTTCCGAGAATCGCAATGATGTAAGATGGTACATATGGCAGTCCCTGTGCCGCTGCATAAGGAATCGCACCTCGCAGCTCGATCAGCGGAACCATTGAGATAAAAAACACAATAATATAAGACATACCTTATCCTTTCTTTTCCCTGTTATCTTGTCATGATTCGTATGATAATCTGCTTTACCGGAAATGTCAAGCAGTTCTGTTCCTGCTCTTTTTCCCTCTCCCTTTTTTTCATCACAATCCTTTTCTTTACATATTTGTAATTTTTTGTTAAAATATAGTAATATATATGGAGCAGAACATCCAGAAAGGAGTCTTATGTTACGAAAAAAAACATCACACTGCCTGCTGCCGGCAGTCCTCTTTTTTCTGTGTGCCATTTTTCTGATCCCGGCACACACTCAGGCAGCTCCAAGGATCAATCTTGGCAAATACAAAAAAGGAGACGGCTATCTTGTCATCGCCTATAACACGCGCTATGGCAAAACAACGGCTGTGCGCAGCCAGCCTTCCTCCAAAGCATCAAAACTTGCCACATTAAAACACAGCGATGCCGTTGTCGTAGATCAGTCCCAGATCACCGAAGGCATGCGCAGTTCCTGGATTCCGGTATATCTGCCGGATAAAAATGTAACCGGCTACGTCAGCACTTCCATCATGCGCCTGAAAGCCATTTCTTATGAAAGCTTCAAAAAAGGAGCAACACCTTATGCATATGATGCGATCTGCTATGGCCTGAAATACCTCGGCACACGCTATCAGAGCGGCGGCAATGATCTGAAAAACGGAATCTGCTGTTCTGCACTTGTCACCAAATGCTTCCGCAAAGCAGGACGGAACATGCCGGAAACTTACGTGATCAATCAGTATAATGAATGTAAATTTATCAGCCGGAAAGATTTAAAACCCGGCGATCTGATCTTCTATCGCTCCAATACCTTACCACCATATGGCGGACTGGTACATGTTGCTATTTACATGGGAAATGGTCTTATTTTAAATGCTACCGGGCACACCGGCTCTTCCTATCCCAATGGTGGAATCTGCATCAAAACCCTGAGCTACGGAAGTCATCTGGCATCAAGAGCCATTTACGGCAGACTCCTGTAGCAGCTTTATCAAACAGCAAAAAGAAGCAGTTCAGATTTTCTTTTTATCTGAGTCTGCTTCTTTTTGCCCCCAGCATGAATGCCTGCGAATTGCTCCGTTACAAAGCAACTCTCAAAATTCTATTATTCCTACAATCCCTGAATATAATTGAGCATCGGTTCCAGATTTTCCGGCTCTGAATGGTCAAAGGACTTCTGCATCAGTTCCAGAAAGCTCCGTTCTTCCTCGGTGTGCGGCTTCCTGCCCTTTAACATGCCGCGGAACACTTTCATCAGCAGCTTATCACCGAGATTCATCGCTTCATAATTCAGTCCGCTCTGCAGATAAAAGGTGCGGATTTTCTGACGCTCCTGCCTGCTGAAATTCTGTTCCACCGCCCTCACCGCTTCCGGTGAATTCTGCGGCAATGCACCTGTCACAAATACTACGTTGATCTTATCAAAAGGAAGAACCGTTTCTTTATACCATTTGATTTCTTCTATGTTTCCTGCACGGAAGCTGCTCCCGAAAATAATGACATCGTAATCCGAGAGCCGCACGCCGCCTGCATCCTCCTGTGGAATACAATCACATTTCAGTGACTGGGCAAGCCACTGCGCATATTGTTTTGTAAAACCGGTTCTCGATTTGTATATGATAATCTGCTTCACGTTTGCACCTTCCTTCTTCATCCGCCTTTAGAATGTTTCCACACTGCGTACTCCCCAAATTTCTCCCCGACACTGTTTTATAGTATATCGGAAAAACATTACAAAACAAGGTCACTACTTTACAAAACTATCACAATTCATATTGACTATTATATAATTTTGCGTAAAATCCCTGTTTTTTCAACAACTCCTCATGATTTCCCTGTTCGATGACCTTTCCATTTTCCATTACCAGGATCACATCGGCTTCACGTATCGTAGAAAGCCGGTGTGCCACAATAAAACTGGTACGCCCTTCCATCATTTTTGCAAATGCCTGCTGGATCCTGATCTCGGTACGGGTATCAATGCTGGAGGTTGCTTCGTCGAGAATCAGCATCGGTGGCAGACAGAGCATGACTCTTGCGATACAGAGAAGCTGTTTCTGTCCCTGGCTGATATTTCCTCCATCCTCCGCGATCACAGTATCATAACCATCCGGCAGACGTTTGATAAAACTGTGTGCATGTGCTGCTTTTGCTGCTTCCACTACCTGATCTTTTGTAGCATCCGGTTTTCCATATGCGATATTTTCATAGATAGTCCCGGATTTCAGCCAGGTATCCTGCAGCACCATACCGTAACTGCGGCGCAGCGAATTTCTGCTGATATCACGGATATCCGTTCCGGATACCCTGATCTGTCCGGCATCCACATCGTAAAAACGCATCAGCAGGTTGATCAGCGTTGTTTTGCCGCATCCGGTCGGCCCTACGACCGCCACTCTCTCCCCCGGTTTTACCGAAAGGTTAAAATGCTCGATCAGTTTGCGCTCCGGCACATAACTGAATGACACATCCGAAATCTCCACAGTTCCATCGACATCTCCTTCTGTCAGAACACGTGCATCTGCTTTGTCCGGTGTGCGTTCTTCTTCATCCAGCAGCTCAAAAATACGCTGTGCACATGCCATGGCATTCTGAAGCTCGGTAACGACGCCGGAAATCTCATTAAACGGCTTTGTATACTGGTTGGCATAACTCAAAAAGCAGGAAAGCTGTCCCACCGTAATGCCGCCGGCTACCGAAAACAGTGCACCTACCAGAGCAACACCGGCATAAACCACGTTATTGACAAAGCGGGTTGCCGGATTGGTAATGCTGCTGAAAAAGATTGCTTTCAGGCTCGCCCCCTGCAGCCGTTCGTTCATCTCATCAAACTGACGGATATTTTCATTTTCATGGCAGAATGCCTGTACCACTTTCTGCCCTTCGATCATTTCATTGATAAATGCTGTCTGTTCCCCGCGCACTTCCGTCTGCATATGAAAATTGCGGTAAGTTTTCTTTGCAATAAAGCCAGCCACCACAAAACTGAGCGGTGTCACGCACACCACAACCACTGTGATCGGTATATTCAGATACAGCATAAATCCAAGCGTTCCAAGTATCGTCAGAATACCGGTAAAAAACTGGGTAAATCCCATCAACAGTCCGTCTGCAAACTGCTCCACATCGGCGATCACACGGCTCACCAGGTCTCCGGTCGGATGTGCATCCAGATACGACACCGGAAGTTTCTGGATCTTGGCGATCGCAGCATTTCTCAGGTCACGGCTTACATTATAAGTAATCTTATTATTACAGATACCAAAAATCCACTGGGAAACTGCAGTCACTGCCGCTGCGGTCAGAATCGTCTGTACGATCCCTGACACACCTGCAAAATCTACTTTTCCAACACCCAACATATGGTCAATGGCATTTCCGGTCAGGATCGGCACATAAAGCTGTGCTGCTACAGAAAGTGCTGCAAAGATCAGGCTGCATACAATATAAAACCAGTATTTCCGGATATGTTTCCATACTCTGCCTGTCATGCCGTCTCACCTGCCTTTCCAAACTGACTTTCATAAATCTCCTGATATACCGGACAGTTCGAAAGCAGTTCCTCATGCGTACCCATACCAACCGTTTTTCCATCATCCAGTACCAGGATCAGATCGGCATGCATCAGGCTCGATGTCCTCTGACTGACGATAAAGACTGTCATTTTCTTATCCAGCTCACGGATCGCCTTTCGAAGTGCGGCATCGGTTGCAAAATCCAGTGCACTGGCACTGTCATCCAGGATCAGGATTTCCGGATCTTCGACCAACGCACGGGCAATCGTCAGGCGCTGCTTCTGCCCTCCGGAAAGATTGCGTCCGCCCTGCTCTACGGTTTCATCCAGTTGTTTTTCCTTTTTCTGTACAAATTCTTCTGCCTGAGCTGTCGCAAGTGCCCTCCAGAGCATTTCATCCGTCGCATCCGGATTTCCCCAGAGCAGATTTGAGCGGATCGTGCCAGAAAAGAGCTGTGCTTTCTGCATGACCATACCGATCATTTTACGCAGTTCCTCTCTGGAATAACTGCGTATATCCCGCCCGCCGATGCGGATCTGTCCATCCGTTGCATCATAGAAACGCGCCAGCAGACTGACCAGCGTAGATTTTCCGCTTCCGGTTCCGCCAATGATACCGACCGTCTGTCCCTTTTTCACCGAAAAATGAATGTTTGACAGTGCTTCTGCCCCTGCGCCTCCATAAGTGAAAGATACATGGTCAAATGCGACTTCTTCCCCGGAAGTACCCGTTTTCCCGGCTTTTTCTTTGCAGGAAAACTCCATCTGCGGCTCTACATCCAGAACGGAAGCCACACGGTCTGCACATGCCATCGCTTTTGTCACCTGAATGATCAAGTTGGCAAGCTTCACCAGTTCGATCAGAATCTGATTCATATAATTGACCAGTGCGATCACATCCCCCTGCTGCATAGTTCCGGCATGGATCTGCACCGCGCCGGTATTTAAGATCACAACGATGGCAAGATTGATCATCACATACGTCAGTGGATTCATCAGCGCTGAAATTTTACCCACCAGAAGCTGACTGCGTACCAGCAGGGCATTGCTCTCTTCAAAACGTTCCCCCTCCTGCTCTTCCCTGCCAAATGCACGGATCACACGCACACCGGTCAGATTTTCTCTGGTAATTCCAAGGATCCCGTCCAGACTGCCCTGCACTTTGCGGTAGAGCGGCATTGTGATGAACATAATACCAAAAACAACCACCGAAAGCAGCGGGATGGTTACTACAAAAATAACAGCCGCCTTCGGACTTACGATAAATGCCATCACAATGCTTCCAAAAACGATAAACGGCGATCTCAGAAACAGACGCAGAAACAGGTTCAGACCGCTCTGTACCTGATTGATGTCACTTGTCATACGCGTGATCAGTGTCGAAGTCCCCAGTTTATCCATTTCCGCAAATCCAAGTGACTGGATATGCGAAAACAGTACATGGCGCACTCTGGTACAGAATCCAACGGACGCTTTCGCCGCAAAATACTGTGCCGTAATGCTGCAGGTCAGTCCAACCACACCGAGCAGGATCAGAAGTGCACAGTGTGACAGAATATAACCTTTATCTTTATTTGCAATTCCTGTGTTGATGATCGCAGCCATAACAAGAGGAACCAGAAGGTCAAACGTTGCTTCCAGCATTTTGAATACCGGAGCAAGAATGCTCTCTTTTTTATAGTCGCGAAGATATATCAGAAGTTTCTTCAAAATATCTCCTTTCCGTTCTGCTATCGTATTTCCTGATAGAAACTTTTTCCTGCACCTGTATGTGATATCCCAAGTGCCTCGGCAACTGTTGCCGCAATATCTGCAAAACTCTCTCTGGTATGCAGATCCACACCTTTTTTCAGGGCCTTTCCATAGCAGAGGCAAGGTGTGTATTCTCTGGTATGATCCGTTCCCGGATAACCCGGATCACATCCATGGTCTGCCGTGATCAGCAGCAGATCTTCCTGATGCATCTGTTCAAGGAATCTGCCAAGCTGCACATCAAACGCATTTAACGCCGCCGTATACCCCCCGATGTTGTTGCGGTGCCCGTAGATCATGTCGAAATCGACCAGATTCACAAAACAAAGTCCGGTAAAATCTTCTTTCTGAAGTTCAAAAACACGTTCCATATTTTTGTCATTTCCTTCATTTGCAAAAGTACGGCTGATTCCCTTTCCGGCAAAAATGTCGTAAATCTTACCGACACCAATCGTCTCCATTCCCGCCTTCTGGATTTCATCAAGTACTGTCTCCTGCGGCGGCAGCAGTGAAAAATCATGACGGTTGACTGTCCTCGTAAAATCCGGATAACTTCCCACAAACGGACGGGCGATCACACGTCCCACTGCATGCTCCCCGCTCAGAAGCTTTCTGGCTATGCGGCAGTCCTCATAAAGTTCTTTTAGCGGCACTACTTCTTCGTGTGCTGCAATCTGAAACACACTGTCCGCCGAAGTATACACGATCAGTTTTCCGGTTCTTATATGCTCCTGGCCATAGGCTTTGATCACTTCTGTACCGGAATATGGCAGGTTGCAGAGCGTTCCTCTGTGTGTCTGTTCTTCAAATGCTTTTATGATCCCATCCGGAAAACCATGCGGATAAACTGGCATCGGCTTTTCCGAAATCAGTCCGGCAATCTCCCAGTGTCCGGTCGTGGTATCTTTTCCATTTGACTTTTCTGTCATTCTTGCGAAACAACCTTCTGCCGCCCTCTCCTCTTTTTGGGGTTCCATACCATCCAGAGAAAAAAGTCCCAGTTTCTCCAGATTCGGAACTTTAAGCTTTCCTGTTTTCCGACAGGTTCCAAGTGTATTGCTGCCCGCATCCCCAAAACGTGCTGCATCCGGTGCCGCGCCGACACCAACACTGTCCAGCACGATCAAAAATACTCTCTTCATCGATCCTTCCCCCTCTTTTACATGCAACCACTCCTGTGCAGGCACATCATGGTTTCAGGCTTCTGTCCATGGCATCATCTATATATCTTATCCATTTTTTGTATATTTTACAAGTAAAAAAACCGCCCCGGACAGATTTTCATCTGCCGGCGGCGGTCCTGTCAGCTATCAATCCGCTTATCTGGTTTTGATATCTGATCTACGTTCTGATTATTTACTGATCTTTACGCTTGCTTTCTGTCCTTTTTTCTTCAGAAGTTTCTGGTAAGCTTTCAGCTTCTTAGCAGGCACTTTGATCTTTGCTTTCGCATGGATACCCTTGAATGCCTTGCTTCCGACTTTCTTAAGAGAAGTGGACTTGATCGTGATATTCTTCAGGTTTTTGTCACCTGAGAATGCATTCTTGCCGATCGTCTGAACGTTCTTGCCGATCACGACTTTTTTCAGTTTCTTATCGCCCTTGAATGCTTTGTTTGCGATCGCGGTTACTTTGAAGGTGTATTTTCCGTCTGCACTCTTAATAGTTGCCGGAACGGTAAAGCTTGCATTCTTTTTGTTTCTCTTAACAAGTGTTACGGTACCGCCTGCTACAGCAGATTTTGTTACCTTGTAAGTAGCGTTTTTGTACTTGATTACAGCGCCTTTTGCAGGAACATCATTGGTCGGAGTCGGGTTCGGCGTCGGATTCGGTGTCGGTTCTGGCTTCGGTTCCGGATTTGGCTTCGGTTCCGGTGTCGGATCAACGCCTTTTACAAGATTTGCTCTTGCCGTCTGCAGTTTTGCAAGTACTGCATTTACTTCTTCTCTGGTAGCTCCGTCTTTCTTTACAACTGCCTGAGCTGCTTTCAGAGCTGCTTCATATGCTGCATAAGAGCTTGCTGTGTACTCTGCTTTCTCGATGCTTTCTGCGACAGTAATCTCGCCCTGTACTTTTTCGATTGTTTCTTTATCTGCTACTTTTACTGTTGCATTCAGTTTGATCTTGTAAGTATTGGTCTCCTTACCATCTTCGGAGGTAACGATTACCTTTACAACGTCATCTTTATCAAATGGTACTACTGTTACCGATGCATTGTCTTTTGCAGTTGCTTCTACACGTGCTTTGTCTGCTCTGTCTACGTTTACGGTATAACCATCCAGTTTGCCTGCTGCAAAGCCAGCTACTGCTGTTCCGTTTACTTTCAGATCACTCAGTTTCGCTGTGCTGTTGGATGTATAACCGTTTGTGCTTGTCCAGATTTCCAGCTCAGTCAGACCAACATAGCCTGTTCCCTGCTGTTTCATGGTAAATCTCAGTGCTTTTGCTTTCTGGACATCTTCAAATACCAGTTCATTCTTCTGATTAGTTCTGTAATCTCCATGTGTAAATGCAACTTCTTTGAAGTTTTCACCATCTTCGGACACTGCGATGGTTACGCTTTCCGGTGCGGATACGCTTGCATCACCGAAGAACCATGCATTGATGCTTGCCAGTTCGTAAACTTCATCCCATGTAAACGTAATAACCGGTGAAGAGTTCAGCAGATGGTCGTTCCAGTTTGTCCAGCGCATGTTCGGCTTATCCAGAACATTGTTTGTACCATCTACGATAGAGAGCAGGTTATCTGCAGGCTCACCACAGCTCTCTGTCAGAGTCTTATATTTCGGTGCTACGTTGACTGCTTCTTTTACTTCGCCTTCTGCGACACGTACGGTTGCCGTTGCGGTCATCTCTGTGCCGTCTACGTCAACTTTACCGTTTACTTTTACAACATCGCCGACGTTTGCCAGATCCGTTGCTTTGATAGACTCCCAGGTAACTGCATATGCACCATAGCTTGTGCCATCCGGAAGGATACCGGCTACAGTTGAAGGCAGGGTCGGAACCAGATTTTTTACGGTTGCTCTTGTGTAGTTCTGTACTGCTACGATGATCGGTTTTACATGAAGGTTTGCAGATACTGCTACTTCTTCGTTTCCAACTTTCAGTGTTCCTTTCAGTTCTTTTTCGCCAGGAGTGTTGTACATCTCATCTGTCAGATTCCAGGTGATCGTACCTTCCTGTGTGGAATCATCACTCATGATACCGGTTACGGCTGTCTGAAGCTGTGGTTTAGTTCCCATGGTAACGGTGTATTCTGATTTGACCTTGTAATCTTTCAGGAATACTTCACCTTTTTTGTCACCTACCGTATTTACAAATACAGAATCCCCTTTCAGGCCTGCGGATTCTGCTTTCAGTACGAAACCGCCTGCACCTTCTGTGCTGCGTACGATAACGAGTGCTTTTCCGCTGAATGCCTTGATGTTTGCGGTCTTGTCGCTTGTCAGAACGGATTTCTGCTGGAATTTATCTACGGTAGATGGATTTCCGTTATCCACACCAACGATGGTTCCGTTACCTGTCAAAGTAAAGCGGATGCTGTTGTCTGCGGAGCTTACAAAACGTCCGTCTTTGTCATTTACATCAATATCGATGTAGCTTAAACTGCTTCCGTCAGCCTGAATTTCTGTCTTCTCTGCAGTAACTGCAAGGCTGCTGCCTTTGTCGCTGTTTGTCGTAACGGAAGCAGAACCAAGGGTGTCTTTGATCTCGTTCCCACTTTCATCATAGGCTTTTGCACTGAGCGTACCTTCTGCATATTTTACGTTGAACTGGATAGCCTGAGCTTTCCACTGATGTGATTCGTTGACTGCTGTACACTGATCTGCATCGTTTGATACATTGTTGTAAGTAGCCCATTCATGACCTGCTGCGGTTGTTTTTACATTTCTGGTAGAAGTACCAATCAGTTTACCATTCAGGTACAGTTCTACTTTTGCTGCGTTTGAATAAACGTATACCGGTACTTTGCCGCCGGAGATACTTAAGTCTTCTGCATTCCAGCTCTGCGGTACGACATGCAGTGTCTTTTTATCCTCTCTCCACTGGCTGGTGTAGAAATAGAAGGAATCTTTCTCAAAGCCTGCGGTGTCGATCACACCAAAGTAAGAGGAGTTCGGTACTGCCAGTTTATCACCGCTGACACTTCCTTTATCCGTTCCGTTCCACGGTGTCGGCTCGCCGATGTAGTCAAATCCAGTCCAGATAAACTCACCGGATACAAAGTCATCTTTGATGGTGTACCACCAGGACTCACGTGCTGTGTTGCCCCAGGATACGGCGTTGGTATCGTATGCGGTACACTGATAGTCACCTGTCTTGTTGTACTGGGACAGTGTATTGTAGATACCACGGCTGTTGCTCGGGGAAGCAGTCTCCGTAGCAATGATCTTCCAGTCCGGATGTGTCTTATGGATACCTGCCATAGATCCCATAGAATAGTTGGCACCTGCAAGACCTTCTCCGTTCTTTGCCAGAACTGTAGAAACCTTATTACGGAACTCTGTTGTATTGGCATTTGCCAATCCACCCGGATTATTATCGCCGACTGTGATCGGTCTGGTCTTATCGATCGCTTCGATATAGCTCTTCATGTTCTTTGCGTACTGTTCGTACTGGCTTGGATCGGTAACACCGAAGTTCAGCTCATTTCCGATATCCCAGATGATAACGGACGGATCGTTCTTGTCACGCTCGATATTTGATTCCAGAATAAATTTGTACCAGGTATCGCCTGTCGTTGCACCAAGCAGCTTGTTGTCTGCACTGATGGTCTGATTGAAGTGTGTGCTGAAGTCCTGGCTGTTTCCGTTCTTCGGGAATGCCCATCCGTCAAACGTCTCATCCATAACCATCATACCCAGCTCGTTGCATGCTTCCAGCAATACAGAAGATGGTGTATTGTGAGAGGTACGGATTGCATTACATCCCATCTCTTTGAGTTTTTCAACCTGACGGTAAACTGCATCACGGTAAGAAGCAGCACCCAGTGCACCCTGATCATGGTGCATACATACACCTTTGAGTTTTACATTTTTGCCGTTCAGACTGAAACCGGTGTTTGCATCAAAATTGATGTAACGGAAACCGTAGGTTGTCCTGTAAGTGTCTTTTACTTTGCCGCCAACCAGAACTTCGGTCTGTACATAGTACAGGTTCGGGTTTTCTGTGCTCCACAGTGCCGGTTTGTTTACTTTCAGCGTCTGTTCTTTTTCTGCTGTGCCGTTTGCTGCCAGTGTCACATCTGTGGTAACCGGTGCAGATACGGCATTGCCTTCTGAATCCAGGACTGTTGTGCGAATCTGGGCTGCTGCCTGTGCACTGCTGTCATTCTGGACATCGGTCTGTACTTTAACAGTAACATCGCCGTCTTTCTCTGTCGCCAGATTTGGTGTGGTCACGTATGTGCCGTTTCTGGAAACATGAACGGCATCGGTAACGATCAGCTCTACGTCACGGTAGATACCAGATCCGGAATACCAGCGGCTGGACGGTGTCTGATGTACCACTTTTACGCTGATCACATTCTCTGTGGTGCCGTCGCAGGTCAGGTATTTTGAAATATCAAATGCGAAATCATTATATCCATAATGGTTTTCGCCGACTTTTGTGCCATTTACATATACATAGGTATGATTGTAAGATCCATCAAAATTCAGGACAACACTCTTGCCTGCGTAATCACTCGGCAGGGTAAAGCTCTTGCGGTACCAGCCGGTACCACCCGGCATAAATCCAGACTCTGCTTCGTTGGAGTTGGACGGCTCCTGTGTGATACTGAAATCATGTGGAAGATTTAAGTCTCCCCATTCATCTGCCTTGGAATCATCATAATTCTTTGCTTCTGCACCAGTCACATCTCCAAAGTGGAACTTCCAACCTTTGTTGAAATTGATCTCTCTGCCCTCTGATGTCTCTACGCCGGCTTCTGCCAGAGCAGACTGCACCATAGCATCGTCAACCGGTGCTGCCATGACCGGTACGCTGATACTGCTCATAACCATAGCAGTTGCCATAAGCATAGAAAACCACTGTTTGTTACGTTTTCTTTTCATACTGTTCCTCCTTCAATACATAAACACGGGGTCATCCTTCTGATGATCCCCGAATTGGTGAGTAATACGAAAGTAAAATTCGTATCATCAAAAATATTCAGTATTATCATACAATAATTTTGAGAAAGCGTCAAGTTTTTTAGGCTGAACTTACCAATCCAAAGCACAGAAAAGACAGCCGTTTATAGCTGTCTCTTTTTAGATATATCAGGTTTTAAATCCCGGTTATCTATTCTGCTGCACTCTCGCTCTCGGCTGCTGTTTCTGCAGCACTTTCTGTCTCTGTCACGGTTGTCTCGCTGGTGTTTTCCGTTCCGTCAGCTTCCGTTGTCTCTGTGCTTTCTGCAGCAGTCTCACTCTGTGCTTCCGTTGCGATCTCATAAATATCTTTAAAAGTAATCTGTTTTAAGAGGTTGGCATCCTCCGTATAATCTGCCGCACTTTCCCAGGCATCATATACTTCACTGAACTTGCTGCTCTTTCTTTCATTGATGATACGCTCTTTCTTGCTTGCTGTCGCATCTGCATCATAAGTTGCTTTCATCTGTACTACATAGTAACCGGTGTCATTGGTCACAACTTCACCAGCTACTTCTCCGTCCTTAAGCTTATCTGCCACGGTACGGATGGACTCATCCAATGTGTAACTTTCGTCATTATCACCATAAGATGCGCTGCTGACGGTCTTGCTGTCATCTACTTCTTTTACGGCATCTTCCAGTGTTTTGCCGCCTGCCACTGCATCACGTACTTTGTTTGCATTTTCCAGCAGTGCTGCTTTCTCGTCATCGGTCAGTGCAACGCTCTTGCCATCAGAATCTGTCGTATCTGCTGTAGTGAATACAACGTACTGGATGGTTTTCTGTGCGGCCTCTTCATCTGTAACATTGGTATCTACATCTGCTACGATCGCGTTGGACATCTTCGAACGGATCGTATAAAGTTCCAGCACACGTGCCACGCGCTCTTTGGTTGCTCCCATAGCTTTAATGGTTGCCTGATCGTTGTCATCCATAAACTGCTGTGCTGCTGCATCAATCTTGCTCTTTTCATCATCTGTAAGACTTACATTGTATTCATCCTGATGCTGTTCCAGGATCAACATCTGTTTTAAGGTACTCATCATGCTGGTTTTAGTAGAATCACCATACTGTGTCCAGAGGCTGTCCCCCATATAAGCTCCATAATATGCCTGCATCTGTGCCTGACTGTAACGAAGCATAATATTTGCTACAGCATATTCTGTTTTCTGTCCGTCCAGGGTAATGATCGCCTGACCTGCATTGCCGCATCCGGTCAGCATGCCTGCTGTCAGTACAAGACACAGTCCTGCTGCTGCCAGTCTGTTTTTCATTGTTTTTTTCACTGTTTTTTCCTCCTGCTATCTGATGTCATCACTTTTTACACTGTTTTCTTCTGACATTCCAGTTCTTTATCGTTCATTATATCCTCTTTCACAGCATCCGTCAATCGTCATCCGGATTAGATATAAGATATTTAATCATCTTCTCTGTCAATTCCCGTACCAGCGTCAGGACATCCTCATTATCTTTGCCGTTTTTACGTGGCTTCATATAAATAAAATACGGATTGGTCTCTATGACAAATTTCATTTTTCCTTTGCTTTCCTTTACCAGAAGCTCGATGCCTGCCGGATCTGCTTTTGCCCGTTCAAACATGGTAAATCTGATCTGGTCGCCTTTCTGTGCGATCTCAGTCAGCCATGCTTTATGTGCCAGGGCCTTTAAATTTGCCGCCATCAGAAGATTCTGCACGGCTTTTGGCGGTTCCCCGAAACGGTCCATCAGTTCTTCCAGCATATCGTCATATTCTTCTTCATTTTCGATCGTGGCAATACGCTTGTATACATCCAGCTTCTGAAATTCATTCTTAATATAACGCTCCGGAATGAAAGCATCAATATCCAGATCGATCACCGTATCAAATTCTTCTTCCGGCTGTGTCTCTCCTTTGAGTTCCCGGACGGATTCATTGAGCATCTTACAGTAGAGATCATATCCGACCGCCTCCATATGCCCATGCTGCTCCGCTCCGAGCAGATTTCCGGCACCGCGTATCTCCAGGTCGCGCATGGCAATCTTGAACCCGCTGCCAAGATCCGTAAATTCCCGTATCGCATGGAGACGCTTCTCCGCCACTTCCCGCAGCATTTTATTTCTGCGGTACAGAAGAAATGCATAGGCAGTCCGGTTTGACCGCCCGACACGCCCTCGAAGCTGATAAAGCTGGGACAGGCCAAGATTGTCCGCATCATGTATGATCATCGTATTGACATTGGAAATATCCAGACCGGTTTCGATGATGGTCGTTGATACAAGAACATCGATCTCTCCACTGATAAATTCATACATGATCTTCTCCAGTTCCCGTTCTTTCATCTGTCCATGTGCGAATGCCACCCGTGCCTCCGGCACCAGCGCTGCGATCTTGTTTGCCATCTCCACGATCGTATTGACCCGGTTATAGACATAGTAGACCTGCCCTCCGCGTGCCAGTTCCCGGCTGATGGCTTCGCGCACCATCTCTTCATTATATTCCATGACATAAGTCTGGATCGGTACGCGCTCCATCGGTGCTTCTTCAAGAACACTCATGTCGCGGATTCCGACCAGGCTCATGTGCAGCGTTCGTGGGATCGGCGTGGCAGTCAGCGTCAGTACGTCAATATTTTCCCGAAGCTGTTTGATCTTTTCTTTATGTGTCACGCCAAAACGCTGTTCCTCATCAATGATCAGAAGTCCGAGATCTTTAAACTGTACATCTTTGGACAGGACACGGTGTGTCCCGATCAGGATATCGACCAGACCTTTCTTGAGATCTGTCAGCGTTTTCTTCTGTTCTGCCGGTGTCCGGAAACGGCAGAGCAGATCCACCCGCACCGGATAATCTTTCATCCGCTGCACAAAATTATTATAATGCTGCTGTGCCAGGATCGTTGTCGGCACCAGAAATACAACCTGTTTGCTCTCCTGTGCCGCTTTAAATGCCGCACGGATCGCCACCTCTGTCTTACCATATCCGACATCGCCGCAGATCAGTCTGTCCATGATCTTATTGCTTTCCATATCTTCTTTGACTGCTTCGATCGCTTCCAACTGATCATCCGTCTCTTCAAATGGAAAGGTCTCTTCAAATTCTTTCTGCCAGATGGTATCCTCACCATAGCAGAAGCCTTCTTCCCGCTGCCTTGCCGCATAGAGCTGCACCAGATCTTTTGCAATATTTTTGACCGCACTGCGCACCCTTGTCTTGGTGCGTCCCCATTCCTGTGTGCCAAGCCTGTTCAGCTTCGGACGCTTCGCCTGCGCATCCGCATACTTCTGGATCACATCAAGCTGTGTTGCCGGAACATAGAGATTGCTACCGCCGGCATACTCTACTTTCATATAGTCTTTTGTGATCTTATCGACCTCAATCTTCTCGATTCCACGGTAAATGCCAAGTCCATGATTCTCATGTACAACATAATCTCCTGGCGCAAGCTCCGAAAAGCTCTGGATCGACTTGCCTTCATAGCGTTTGATCTTTTTGCGTTTTTTCTTTTCCCTGCCGAAAATATCACTCTCAGAGATCACCAGAAACCGGATCAGCGGATATTCATACCCACGATGCGCATTGCCATAGACCAGCATGATCTCTCCTGCCTGCACAATACGATCCAGATCTTCGGAATAAAATGCGCGAAGTTCCTGATCCCGCAGATCCTCCGCCAGACGTTTTGCCCTTGTTCTCGATCCGCACAGCAGGATCACGCGCTCTCCCTTTTTCTTCCATTGCTGCAGGTCTTTTACCAGCAGTTCAAAACGGTTGTTGTAGGTATTGACGCTGCGTACATCCATGCTGAAATGCCCGGCAAACTGCCACTGCATACCTGCACCCTCCAGCATGCAAAGTCCCATACAGCGATGCTTCTGCAATTTTTCCGCCGCCCTCTGACTCTCATAGAGCAGGTTCATCTGTCCCGGCAGTACATATCCCTTTTCCAGACGATTCGCCATGCTCTCCCGAAACTCACCTTCGATCGCCTGTGCTTCTTCCCAGAGCCGGTTTGGTTCATCCAGGACAACCAGGGTATCCTCCGGAAAATATTCCGCAAAAGATACCGTCCGGTCATAAAAATAAGAAATCAGGCCATCCAGTGCCGACATCTGTTTCCATTCCTGAAGATTCTGCTTTGCTTCCTCAACAACAGAAAGCACGCGGGCTGCTTCTTCTGTTTTATGCTCTTTTCGAAATTTTTCCGAAAGCTTTTGCGCCTCTTTTTTCATCTGTTTTAGTCCGCTCTGGATACGTTCTTCACCGGCAGTAAATTCACTTGCCGGATAAATGCGGATCGAATCCAGATTTTCGATGGAACGCTGGCTTTCCACATCGAAACTGCGGATCGAGTCGATCTCATCGCCCCACAGCTCGATGCGGACCGGATTTTCCTCTGTCAGCGGAAAAATATCCAGAATCCCACCACGAACTGCAAACTGACCACTTCCTTCCACCTGCCCGGTACGCTCATATCCCATGGCTGTCAGCTTCTTTTTCCACAGCTCCATATCAAATCCGGCATCGTTTTCCACCGTCTCGACCTGGTTTTGAAACATTTCCGGCGGCAAAAGGCGGTCCATAATGCCGCCCATGGTGGTGATCACCGTCACTTCTTCTTCCTCTGCCAGCTTCTGCAGCACCTGTATCCGCTGCTGCACCAGAAGATTGCCCTGCACATCTGTGCTGTAAAAGATCAGGTCTTTTGCCGGATAGAAGCGTACATTTTTATCAAACAGGCGATAATTTTCACACAGCTCCTTTGCACGCAGTTCACTGTAAGTAACGATCAGTTTTTTCTTCGCTTTTTCACCTGCCGCATAAATAAAATGCGCTTTCTGTGCATCAATACACCCTGTCACCTGTACTGAACTGTTTTTCAATGTCTGCTGTATGTTCTGAAATTCTTCCAGCTCCAGAAGCGGTTCTGTAAAAGCCTTCATGCTGCTGTCACCCCCTGCCAGTCTGCGGCTTATTTTTCCACTTTTTTGTTAAACTGATTCATCGCATGTTCCATGCTGTCGTTCATCATGCAGACGGCTGCTTCTGCCGCACGTTCAAACGCATCCTCCATCACTGCACGCTCTTCTTTGGAAAAATGCCCCAGCACATAATCTGCCAGATCATAACCTTTTGGTTTCTCTCCGACTCCGACCTTCACACGTTTAAATACCTGCGTTCCAATCTGTGCGATGATATTTTTGATTCCGTTATGACCACCGGCACTGCCTTTCGGGCGCACGCGCAGCTGCCCCGGTTCCAGGCTGATATCGTCATAGATTACGATCAGTTCTTCTTCCGGATCGATCTTATAAAAATCAGTCAGTTCCCTTACACTCTCTCCGCTCAGATTCATAAACGTCTGTGGTTTTGCAAGCACCACTTTCTGTCCTTCGATCATTCCTTTTCCGCAAAGTGCCTTATGCTTTTTCGTATCCACGCTGATGTTATACCGGTCTGCCAATCTATCTATCGTATCAAATCCGACATTATGCCTTGTCTTTGCATATTGTTTCCCAGGATTTCCAAGTCCTACAATAATGTACATATTTTCACCTCCAACGACAACTTGGCCCGACTTTCCTGGTGGGTGCTTTCCCACTTCAAAAAGCCGGGCTTTTCTGACCTGCCCATCATACCGTAAATCTCTGATTTTTTCAAGTCCTGCCGGTAAATTTCTCCGCCAGTCTACTGTACAAGCGGAATCGAAAACCAGAAGCACACACCTTTTTCTGTATTATCCACACCGTAAGTTCCGCCATGCATGGTGATCACCGTTTTTACGATGTGAAGTCCAAGTCCGCTGTGTCCCTGTGTCTCTCCCGCCTGATAATATTTGTCCCAGATTTTGTTCCTTTCTTTCTCCGGAATTGCCTCGCCATCATTGCAGACACGAAATACCGCTCTGCCTTCCTGCTTTTTCAGTGAAATTTCCAGATGTCTGCCTGCCCCGCAGTGGGAAAACGCATTCATGATATAATTGCCTGCCGCCTGCTCGATATATTCCTGATTTGCGAGGATCAAACAGTCTTTTTCGATCTTTACATCTGTTTTGAGATTTTTTTTGTGCATCAGAGCATCATATTTCAGCATCATGTATTCTATTGTTTCTGATAAATTCAACTGACTCTTTTTTACCGTTTCCAGTTCATGCTCTATCGTGGAAATGTTCAGCAGATTCCCGACCATGTCACTCATTTTGCCCACTTCTTCGCGGATGGAATCAAAATAATAATTCCGGTCGATCTTATCGCCCATAGTCTGCAGCAGCTCAACCTGGCTGGAAATAACCGCCAGCGGTGTTTTCAGCTCATGTGTCACATTTGCAGTAAAATCATTGCGCATTTTATTGAAACGTTCCAGTGCGTCCTTGCTGCTCTCCAGTTTTTCAATATAATACTGCAGCTCATCTGCCATGGAATTAAAATTGCAGGAAAGGCTGTTGATTTCCTGATAGGTTTCATATTCCTTTGCACGGACGGAAAAATCCCGCCCTGCAATCTTCTGTGACACCCGCGAAAGCTCTTCGATCGGTCTGGCGATGCGCCTGGACTGCCAGTACATGACAGCACAGCCTGTCAACAATGAAAATGCCACCACAAAAATCATGAATTTTTCCGTATATGCCAGGGCACTGTATGCTTTCTGCACAGTTTCCTTTACACAGACAAAATACCGTACGTTATCCTGCTTAAACTTTCCAAACAGCCACAGGGTATCTTTGCCTCTGGCATTCCAGAACTGTACCTTCGGATCTTTTGAAAAAAATTTGCGGTGTACAACGATGTTGCGATGTACCTGCCGCTCGTCCCAGTACTGGTTATTCGGTGTAAGATTAGATATCGTATAAATCGGCTGCATCTGCTCATCTGCAATCGTAAAAGTCAGATTTTCCGCCTCATACGTTTTAAAAACTTCCAGATCTTCATCCTGGATCTCCGTCAGATCCATACGTCTGACTTCTTCGTATGCCTTTTCTATCACTCTGGATTTCTGATGGCGGTAATATGCCGGTGCAAAGATATTGTAGACAAACGCACTGCCGCCCACGACGATCAGCAGAAATACAACTTCCATCAAAAGCATGCTTACTCTAAGCTTCTGTTGTTTCATTTTCCTCTCCCTCAAATATATAACCCACACCATATACCGAACGGATATAATTTCCGTAAGGTGCAATCTTTTTCCGCAGTTGTTTGATCAGGGTATCTACAGTACGTGTATCTCCCGTATAATCATACCCCCAGACAGACTCCAGGATGCTGTCTCTTGTCATAACGACATTCTTATTTTTCATCAGATAACTGAGCAGTTCATATTCTTTTGGTGTCGTTTCAATCGGCTTTTCGTCCACATAGACTTTCCACGTTTCCGGCTCTATTGCAATTTTGCCGACCTCCACGCGCTCCTTCTGCTTGCCTGCGCGCTTCAGTATCGCCTCGATATGCACTTTGACGATCGCCATTGCATACGGCTTTGTGATATAATCATCCGCTCCGTTCGAAAAATTCAAAAGCTGGTCATGGATCGAATCCCGTGCCGTCACCATAATAACCGGTGTATTGGATTTCCTGCGGATCTCTTTTAACACTTCTCCGCCGTTCATCTCCGGAAGCATGATGTCCAGCAGAACCAGATCGATCCGGTGCATATGATCGTAAAACATGGAAAGTCCTTCCAGCCCGGTCATTGCACGCAGCACCTCATAACCGTTCAGCTCCAGATATTCTGCAAGTGTTCTGGATAATTTTTCTTCATCTTCAATCAGCAGTATCATATTTTTATTCATCTGTCTTTATCCATGCCCTTTCCCCTTCATTCCGGTAACTGTAAAACTTCCTGATGATGTTTAAGTCTATGCAAACATTGTGATATAAATGTGAAAAGTGCCCCTGTCCACACAGACAAAGGCACTGTTTCTTCCCCATTTATATAGTTATTGCTTTATACCTTACAGTACATATCTTTCGTTTTTCTCAATGACGATCTTTACACCATCCTCACCTACATGGTAAGAATTTGCACGGATCGTATCGCGGCTTTCCACGATACAGTTCTCGATATGTGTGTTATCTCCAAGATAGACATCGTTCAGGATAATCGAATTCTTGATCACGCAGTTCTCTCCGACGAATACTTTCTTAAACAGAACGGAATTCTCCACGTAACCATTGATGATACAGCCGCTTGAAACAAGGCTGTTCTTTACTTCACAGCCCGGATTGTATTTTGCCGGCGGGTTGTCATCTACTTTTGAATAAATATTTGGATACTGATGGAAGAAGTAATCACGTACTTCCGGTTTCAGGAAATCCATATTTGTCTTATAATAAGCGTCTACGGATGCAATATTGCTCCAGTAATCTTTGATCTTATATCCATAGATACGTTTCAGGTTCTTGTAACGGATCAGGATATCTTTTACGAAATCGTGACGATCCTCCAGTGCACAGCGCTCGATCAGCTCGATGAGCTGTCTTCTTCGGATCACATAGATACCGGTAGAAATGCAGTTGGAATTGCTTACCATCGGTTTCTCTTCGAATTCTTCGATACGGCTGTCCTCATTCATCTTGATGACACCGAATCTGGTCGCATCTTCGTCCTTTGGAATGTCTTTGCATACAACGGTGATATCTGCTTTTTTCTCGATGTGATACTCCAGCACTTTGTTGTAATCCAGCTTGTACACACCATCACCGGAAGCGATGATCACATACGGCTCATGACATTTCTTCAGGAAATCCAGGTTCTGTGCGATCGCATCTGCGGTACCGCGGTACCAGAAGCTGTTGTCTGCGGTCGTAGTCGGTGTAAATACGAACAGACCGCCCTGTTTACGTCCAAAATCCCACCATTTGGAGGAGCTTAAATGTTCATTTAAAGATCTTGCATTGTACTGTGTCAGCACTGCGACTTTCTGAATGGAAGAATTGGTCATATTGCTCAGTGCAAAGTCGATTGCACGGAAACCGCCCGCGATCGGCATGGCAGCAATCGCACGCTTCTGAGACAGTTCTCTCATTCGATGGTTATTTCCGCCTGCTAAAATAATACCTACTGCTCTCATGCCATATCACCTTCCTTTATAATAGATTCTCCGCTCTCCAGAACACCGTTTGGATAATCCTCCGCTGTGGTAACTCCGGAAATCGCTGTATTCTTTCCTATCTTGATACCAGAAGGGATCACCGACTTTTCGCCGATCACAGCCAGTCCGAATGCATATACGGCAGGTTTGAATTTGTTCGGTGCTTCTTCTCCAACACCGATCTCCACATCATGTCCAACGGTTACATTTTCTGCGATAATGCTCCGGTCTATGGTTACATTCTCACCGATCGTTGTGCCGCGCATGATAATAGAATCACGTACCACTACACCCTTTTTGATTGTAACACCAGGTCCGATCACGGAATTATGTACTTCACCGTAAATCTCGGTGCCGTCTCCGATAATACACTTTTCAACTTTTGCATCTGATGAAATATACTGCGGTGCAATGATCTCGCCGGATGTGTAAATCTTCCAGAATTCCTCATAAAGATTGAACTCCGGAATGATATCGATCAGCTCCATGTTTGCTTCCCAGTAAGAGCCAAGTGTTCCGACATCCTTCCAGTAGCCATTGAACTCGTAAGCAGCCATGCGGTCGCCACGCTCTTTCAGCCACGGAATGATATGTTTACCAAAATCACAGTTGCTCTGATCTTTCAGTGCGATCAGGGATTCTTTCAGTGCTTTCCACGAGAAAATATAGATACCCATGGATGCCAGATTGCTCTTAGGCTCTGCCGGCTTCTCCTGGAAATCTGTGATGACGTTGTTTTCATCGGTAACAACAATACCAAAACGGTTTGCTTCCTCCATCGGAACCGGCATAACCGCAATCGTTACATCTGCGTTTGTTGCCTTGTGGAAATCAAGCATTACCTCATAGTCCATCTTATAAATATGGTCACCGGACAGAATCAGGACATATTCCGGATTGTAGGTTTCCATATAATTCAAGTTCTGATAAATGGCATTTGCGGTACCTGTATACCATTCTGTATTGGAACTCTTTTCGTAAGGCGGCAGTACGGTAACACCACCGACATTCCGGTCAAGATCCCATGGAATACCAATTCCGATATGAGTATTCAGTCTCAGCGGCTGATACTGTGTCAGAACTCCAACTGTATCCACACCG
Organism: uncultured Lachnospiraceae bacterium; assembly: GCA_900551235.1. Classification (GTDB taxonomy): domain Bacteria; phylum Bacillota; class Clostridia; order Lachnospirales; family Lachnospiraceae; genus Hominisplanchenecus. The sequence goes on along the minus strand of URUU01000011.1, from coordinate 9,758 downwards.
GAATTGATACAGTTACTCAGCGGAAAATCAATAATACGATATTTGCCGCCGAATGCCACCGCCGGCTTTGCCACTTTTGAAGTCAGAACACCAAGACGGCTTCCCTGTCCTCCGGCAAGCAGCATAGCTATCATCTCTTTTTTAATCACGCTATCACCTCTTAATATTATTTTCACATCAGGAACAAATTCCTCTGTTCCCGTGATGCCACAAATGCACCATTTATGTTGTGCTTTCTATTATATCACAGGTTTCTAAAATAGTGAACATTTTTTACAAATTTTTGAAAAATTTTTCCTGTTTTTTATTATAATTGCATTATGTCGAATTTTCTGTGAAAACTCTCTGGTTTTTCAGTCAGAAAACAGTGCCAAAACTTACACCGGATTGCCAATAAGCACTTTCCTTTTTTTGAAAAAAAGTTTATACTAAAACCAGACTTTAACAACAAAGGAGACTACAAGTATGTATCAGATAGATTTTAAAAAGCCAATGCATGTACATTTCATCGGCATCGGCGGCATCAGCATGAGCGGTCTTGCTTCTATATTATTGAGCCAGCATTTTAAAGTATCCGGCTCCGATGCCCACGAGTCCGAGCTCACAAAGCAGCTGGAATCAGAAGGAGCCCTCCTCTACTACGGCCAGCGCGCTTCCAACCTTAACGACACACCTGATCTGGTGGTCTACACTGCTGCCATCCATCCGGACAATCCAGAATATGCCGCTGCTCTTAAAAAACAGATCCCGATGCTCTCCCGTGCCGAGCTGCTCGGCCAGATGATGCACAATTTCAAGACACCTGTTGCCATTTCCGGAACACATGGCAAAACAACCACGACATCGATGGCTTCCTACATTTTCCTGGAAGCCGATATGGATCCGACCATTTCAGTCGGCGGTATCCTCGATGCGATCGGCGGCAATATCCGTGTCGGCGGACATGATACTTTCCTGACAGAAGCCTGTGAATATACAAACAGCTTCCTGCATTTCTTCCCGAAGATCGGTGTCATCCTGAATATTGATGCAGATCATCTGGATTTCTTCAAAGACCTCGATGACATCCGCCATTCTTTCCGCAGATTTGCACAGCTCCTGCCGGATGACGGCACTTTGATCATCAACAGCGAGATCGGGCACCTGGATCAGCTCACCGAAGGACTGACCTGCAAGGTCGTAACCTATGGCATGGATACTTCCAGCGATTACTATGCTTCCAATATTACATTTGATGAGTTTGCACATCCATCTTTTGACTGCTATAAAGGTGATACCCTGCTCGGTCATTTTGCACTGCACGTTCCGGGTATCCACAACGTCAGCAATGCCCTGGCTGCCATTGCCCTCGCGGATCAGATGGATGTTTCCATGGAACATACCCGTATCGGCCTTGAAAAATTTGGCGGCACAAAACGCCGTTTTGAGAAAAAGGGGGAAGTCGGCGGTGTGACGATCATTGATGACTACGCACACCACCCGACCGAAATTGCTGCCACCTTACACGCAGCACGCAATTATCCGCACAAGACACTCTGGTGTGTATTCCAGCCGCATACCTATACAAGAACAAAAGCCCTGATGGATGATTTTGCAAAAGCCCTGATCCTTGCTGACCATGTTGTCATGGCAGATATCTACGCTGCAAGAGAAACCGATACGCTTGGCATCAGCTCTGCCATGCTGCGTGATAAGATCAACGCACTTGGCGGATGTGCCGATTACTTTGATTCCTTCGACAAGATCGAGACTTATCTTCTGGAAAACTGCAAGCCTGGCGATCTTCTGATCACCATGGGTGCCGGTGATGTTGTAAAAATCGGCGAGAAACTGCTCGGAGAATAATTATCCACACTGTCCACATATTTGTGCACATTCTTCTGTGCAAAATATGTGGATTTTTTTGTGGATATGTATGTTTACATAACTTTTTCTCAACTTTCGACTTTTTCTGCCATTTTTCCCTAAAACATCACATTTCTTCTGGTTGCCTTTTGATGAGTTATCCCCAGGTTATGCACATTATCCACACTTTCCACATTCTTTTCCCCACACGTAATCAACCGTCTACTGTGGATTTTTGATTCCCCTTATTTCCCTTATTCTCAACTTCTCCCTTTTGTGGTATACTAGATGAAACCAGGGTCAAAAGGAGTGTGGGAGTGTGAAGCACGGAACAATCCGCATGCATCATAACTGGCATCTTTTGGCTCTGACATTAACTTAATCTGATCCCAGCTTAAAGGGAGGAGCTTTCCCATGAACAATATACGTTTACACCATCCGTTTTCCGACAATATGACCGCTGTTTCCAATTATTTCATTGACTACTATATGCCGCAGGCAAGTGGAGAATACGTCAAGCTTTATCTGTGCCTGCTGCGCCAGGTTGCCGAACACGACAGCATTTCCCTGGAAGCGGTCGCCGAACTGTTTGACTACACAGAAAGAGATGTCCGCCGCGGACTCCGGTACTGGGCAGATCAGGGACTTCTGGATCTGGCATTTGACAGCGACGGCAACATCAGTGATCTGGTTTTTCTCGAAGTACAAAAACCACAGGCCATGCGCCAGGCTGCCGCTGCCGTCACACAACAGCCTGAATCTTCACCCAGACATGCCCTCTCCAAAGACCGTATGTCAGCCTTAAAAGACCAGCAGGATATCCGCCAGCTTCTTTTTATCGCAGAGTCTTATCTTGGTCACAGCCTTTCCCCAGGAGAGATCTCTTCGCTTTTATATTATTATGATTCTCTTCATTTCGGGGTGGATCTGATCGAATATCTGATCGAGTACTGTATTTCCAGAGGAAGTAAAAGTTTCCACTACATAGACAAAGTTGCACTTGCCTGGGCTGCGGAAGGCATCGAAAATACACAGCAGGCAAAAGAGCGCCAGTCACAGTACAGCCAGAAGTATTATTCTATTCTGCATGCTTTCGGCATCCGCGGCAGAGGTCCTGGCAAATCCGAAGCGGAAATGATCGATCACTGGTACAATGACCTGCATTTTACTTCCGATATTATCCTGGAAGCATGCAGCCGCACGATCGCACAGACACAGAACCCGAATTTCCAGTATGCAAACAAAATCCTGGAAAGCTGGCATGAGAAAAACATTCATCATTTAAGTGAGATCCGGGAATTGGATCAGAAGCATCGCGAAAAAGCAAAGTCTGCCGCAAAACCGCAGACTTCCCGCACATCCGGCAACAAATTCAACAATTTTCCGCAGCGTGAATACAACTTTGAAGAGTTGGAAACACTGCTGAATCAGTAGGAGGTAAGCAATGGCACTGACAAATACCCAATACGATACGATCATACGCGTATACAACAAAAAGCAGCTTCAGAACCGCCGTGATCAGGAAAGCCGCATCGCGCTTGCTGAAAAAGAACTTCCGGAGCTCTCCAAAATCAACGAAGAAATTGCTTCCCTGAGTATGAAATGTGCACGCCGCCTCCTGAATGATGAACCGGCATCCTTAGATGAGCTGAAAACCGAAATCAACGCTTATGGTCAACACCGGAAAATACTTTTAAAAAATGCCGGATTTCCGGAAGATTTCCTGGAAATGCACTACACATGCCCGGACTGCAAAGATACCGGATACATCGGTAATGAAAAATGCCACTGTTTCCGCCAGGCAGCCATCAATCTGCTTTATACCCAGTCAAACTTAACTTCTGTACTGGAATATGAAAACTTCGATCATTTCTGCTTTCATTATTACCCGGAAACGATGAATGACCATGTGACCGGACGTAATGCCCGCGAAAATATCCAGAAGATCGTAGATGAATGTCTGCATTTTGTACAGAACTTTGACACGGAGCATGACAACCTGCTTTTTTACGGTGCAACCGGTGTCGGAAAAACCTTTCTGACGCACTGCATTGCAAAGGAGCTTCTGGAACGTGCACATTCCGTGATCTATTTCACTTCCTTCGATCTGTTTGAAGTACTCTCCACTGCCACTTTTGGCAAAAAATATGCAGAAGATGAAGTTCTTCAGCAGCACAGTGCGATTTTTGACTGCGACCTGCTGATCATCGATGATCTTGGCACGGAAATGACCAATACCTTTGTGTCATCACAGCTCTTTTTATGCATCAACGAACGGCTGATGAATAAAAAGTCTACCATCATTTCCACCAATCTGTCTCTGGAGGCACTCCGTGATCTTTATTCTGAGCGTGTCTTTTCGCGGATTTCCAGCAATTTTAAAATGCGCAGGCTGATCGGCAAAGATATCCGCTTAATGAAAAAGCTTGGCGGACAAGGCTGAAAATGGCTTGACTTTGCTTTACTTTATGATAAAGTAGGTATGTATAGGTTTGGGTTTTTATTAAAATGTAGTAACTATGCGTAGGAGGACAACAACAAGATGCAGACAACAAAAGAACGATGTATAGAAACGATCCCTGTGGGAGCGCTTGGACTGATCGCGCTGGACAGCCATAAAGAACTGGGTAAAAAAGTAAACGATTACTTGGTTGCATGGAGACAGGAACGCAATCATGAACATAAAAGTACCCTTGCTTTCCAGGGATATGAAAGAGATTCTTATTTAATCAATGCAGAAGTGCCAAGATTTGGCTCAGGCGAGGCAAAAGGTGTGATCCGCCAGTCTGTCCGCGGAGCAGATCTTTATCTTCTGGTAGATGTATGTAACTACAGCATGACCTACAATCTCTGCGGATATACAAACCATATGTCACCGGATGACCATTTCCAGGATCTGAAGCGCATCATCGCAGCAGTAGGCGGAAAAGCAAGACGTATCAATGTCATCATGCCATTCCTTTATGAAAGCCGTCAGCACAAACGTACCGGAAGAGAGTCTCTGGACTGTGCACTGGCACTGGATGAACTGGTTCGCATGGGTGTTGACAATATCATCACATTTGATGCTCACGACCCACGTGTCCAGAATGCCATCCCTCTGAAAGGTTTTGAGACGGTTCAGCCGGTTTACCAGTTTATCAAAGGTCTGTTCCGTGCCGTTCCGGATCTGCATCCGAACAAAGACACCATGATGGTCATCAGCCCGGATGAAGGCGGTATGGGACGAGCTGTATACATGGCAAACGTACTCGGCACAGACATGGGTATGTTCTACAAACGCCGTGATTATGCAACCATCGTAAACGGTTCAAACCCGATCGTTGCCCATGAGTTCCTCGGTTCTGATGTAGAAGGCAAAGACATGATCGTCATCGATGATATGATCTCTTCCGGCGGAAGCGTTCTGGAAGTCGCTGCTGAACTGAAAAAACGTAAAGCAAACCGTGTATTTATCTGCTCTACGTTTGGTCTGTTCACAAACGGCATGGAGAAATTTGACAAGGCTTATGAAGCCGGCATGTTCGATTTCATCCTGACTACCAACCTGGTCTACCAGACTCCGGAGCTGCTGCAGAAGCCATATTATATCAACTGCGATCTGAGCAAATACATTGCCTACATCATTGATACCCTGAATCACGATGCATCGATCAGCAGTCTGTTAAACCCATTAGACCGGATCAACAAATTCCTGAAAGAACACAATTCATAAAACCGTTCTTTTTTGGCAACTTGTATTATAAAAAACCGACGCGGCCATTCACCTGGTCGTATCGGTTCTTTTTTTACCTCGTTTTCTCTTCTTCCCGGATTTCATCAAGAAGCCGCTGCTCCCTTGTGTGGCAGGTAAAGAGAATCACCTGTCTTTTGCTGTTATAAAGCCAGCGCAGAGTCTGTTTCAGGCGTTCATCGTCGTACATAACAAAAGCATCATCAAGGATGATCGGCATCGTCTCATCCTGACAGAACATGCATCCTACTGCCATACGCAGTGCAAAATAGATCTGCTCCATCGTTCCTCGGCTGACCTGTTCCAGTGACAGCAGCTTCTGTGGTGTATTGATGCGCACTTCCATATTGGCATCCAGAAAAACACTCGTATAGCGTCCTTCTGTGATCTGACTTAGGATAGACGAAATCTGCTGATTCAGATGCGTGGCAGATTCTTTATAAATATCCTCTGAAATCTGGTTCATCGTCAGGATCGCCAGATGGACGGCATCCAGTTCTTCCTGGAGCTCACTGCTTTTCTTGTTTTCTTTTCCTGCTTCCTGGAAGCTTTCTTCCAGATTGTTGAGGATCACCTGCTTTTCTTTCCGTTCCCCGACGATCCGCTCCTGATTCCACATCTGTTTTTCAAATTCCAGATTCAGCTCTTTTTCCTGTTTTGCCAGCTCATCTTCTTCCTGGTATTTTTCTTCCAGGATCTTCTCACGCTTTGCCGCGCGCTCCCGCTCCGCCAGGATCTCCTTTCGCATCCGCTCCTGCATCCTCTGCTGGATGCGCTCCTGACGTTCTTCCTCTTCCCGATGTCTGCGGTAGATCTTCCAGACGCAAAACGCCGAGCCTAAAAGCCAGACTGCAAGCATCAGAACATTGATCCAGATATTCGGCACAAAAATACACAACAGCAGCGTCAGGACACCTCCGCCCAAAAGCCACAACTCCTGATTGCGCCACAGGATTTTCTTTTTGTCTTTTCCAGCTTCCACCCTGCTCTTCCAGGATGCCATCTCATCCTTTCCGGCATTCTCTTCCAGTGGAATATCCAGTTCCCTTTTCATCTGTTCCAGGGAACGTTTCTTCTCATTCAGACGGCTCTGCAGGGCGATGCGCTCCTTTGCGATACGCGCCATCTGTACTTCACAGTGCTTCTGCTCCTCAGAAAGCCCGGTAAGCTCCTGACGCACATAATCAAGCCGCATCTTCAGATTGTCCATCTCCTCCAGACGCTTTGCCTCCAGGCGCTTTTTTTCCGCCTCCAGATGCCTCCTTTGATCCTCCAGGCTTTTGATCGCGGCACTGACATTCATCTCCCCGTCGCCGGAATTCTGCAGGTTGGTCATATAATTGCGCAGTTCCCTTGCCAGCCCTTCATCCGTCGCTGCTGACTGCTGGTTAAAAAATACAGTATTGCGGAATGCATCTTCATTCATGCCCTCCATCAGAACCTGAAGGTCTCCATGTTCTACCGACAGGATCTCCCCGTTTGTCTCACATACCAGGCTGACGCTCTTTTCCTTGCGGTAAAAATTCCGTTCCAGACGAAATACCTTCCCGCCGCTCTCAAAACGCAGAATACCTGCAAACTGTCCGGCATGGAACCATGGCTCCCGGATGCTGTATTCATCCTTTCTGGCTGCACGCCCTCTCTGCTTCTCGATCCCGAAAAACATCCCACGGATAAATGAATGGAGCGTTGTCTTTCCCATTTCGTTTGCACCATAGACCAGATTCATCCCATCATGAAACGTAACGGTTTTATGATTAAATTTTCCAAAGTTAATGATTTCCAGTTCCAGTATCCGCATGTATCTTATCCTCTCGTCTCCAGAAGTGCATGTATTCCATAATACAATGCCTTTTGCTCCGTCTCGCTCATATCTTTGTGATAAAGAGTCTGGATGTATCTTCCTGCTATATCGCCCGCATGTATACGCATCAGACGTTCAAAATCATAATCCGGAACACTCTCATCCTGCACGCTTACGATGTTTCCAATCTTGCTGCATGCGTCCAGATCGTACACAATATCCGGATCACGGTATCCCTGTACCTGTATCTTGTAAATATGCTGCATGCCCTTTGCCGCCATGCGCATCCTCACCGTTTCCTGAAAAGCAAGATTGGTCGGGCACTCTTTCGTGTCTAATACAAGTGGTATATACTCCCTGGATGCCCACGGTACAAATTTGATTTTCAGATTTTTGTCCTTATATTCGCCCTCGATAAACCCATGCACACCGGTATCATTCTGATCGATCGGCTCCAGTGCTCCCGCATATGCCATACGGTTTTCTTCTATGATCTGCGGCTTATGTATATGTCCCAGTGCAATGTAATCAAACTTTGACAAAAGCAGCTTCTTCTGGTCGATCGGGATATGCTTCGCATCGCCCCCATGTCCCAGCAGGATTGAAAAACCTGCTTTCTTTTCCGGCTGTAAATGATCATACTTCGCTTCTCTGATCTCTCTGGAATGATAGCTCAGTCCGTAAATTTCTGTATCCAGATCCTCAAAAACCACACTCTGGCACTCTTTTCCTTTCAGGCAGGTGACATTCTCACTCCATGGAAAATCAAGGTAATATGAATCTACCTTCAGATAGTCATGGTTCCCTATGATAAAAACCACCTTTGTTTTCTTCAGAGTGGAAAATAAATAATTGACCTCTTTCAGTTCACGCATCAGCGGCTGACGGTGAAACAGATCACCCGCGATCAGCAGCAGATCTGCCTCTTCCCGGTCTGCCTTTGCCACCACACTGCGAAAACTCTCCCAGATCTCCGTCTTTCGCTCCTCGCTCCAGGCAAATCCGTCATCCGGAACCGCCCCAAGATGTGTATCTGCTATATGAAAAAACTTCACATTCTTGCTCCTTTCCTGTACTGACAGACAGCAAGCTTCCAATCCGTACTGCCTGTGCATGCACAGAAACGATTATAGCATACATTGTTCAGAAAAACTATAAATCTTTGCGTATCCGCTCCAGTTCTTCCTGTGAAATCTCCGCTACTTTCAGAATGTCCTCATCCGACATCAAACCAAAACGCAGCATTTTCCTGACCATATCCCGGCATTTTTCTTCGCTGCCCTGCTGCATACCACGCTGCATACCCTGCTGTATCCCTTGCTGCATCCCCTGCTGCATCCCCTGCTGTATGCCTCGTTCTTCAATCAAATCTGACAAATTGCACATACGATCCATCTCCTTCCCAAACTCATCACTCATTTTGATATGATATTTTGTTTCTAATTCCTGTTTCTTTTCCAGATATGTTTTTCGTTGCGAAAACAACGTATTTAACATCCCCGTAAGCTCATCCTCTGTCTGCATTTTTTCATTCAGGGCGATCACGACAACGGACAGTTTATCATATGCTTCCGGTCGGTCTGCAAATCCAGGCAGCAGATCATGCTTTTCCATGGAATACTCCGCGATCGCATTCCCGACCTTCTGTGGTGCCTGCAAACATACCCAGATTGAATATACCTTTTTTATATCATCGTACTGTGAATGTCGAAACTCCGTCCCAAGCTGTGCTGAAATCATCCTCGCACCATAAAAAATGCCACGCGTCACAATCTGATACCCCGGATAATAAGATTTTTGTGCTTCGATATTTATAATCAGCCGAATCCGTTCCGCTTCTCCTGGAATATGTATGTAAAACCGGATGTCATAATATATCTCGCCTTCTGCCTGTACTTTATCCTCATTCGCAAGTCCGGTAATGCTCTGTCTGTTCTGCTGATTTGTTTTGCCCGGTTCTACACGGACACTTGATATTTCCGGTGTATCTTCCATACAAGCAAGAATCTGTTCTGTTGACATACCTGCCAGTTCTTTTACTGTACGTGCAAGAATACGTGCAAGAATCTCCTTCTGGCTCAAAACACGCTTGCACTGTGTATCGTACTGTATTTTTTCATCTGCACAGGATAATGCCCTTGAAAGTTCATTTTCCATTCAATTCTCCTGTCATTATAAAATATTTTTTCTATTTTTTCAATCATAAGGGATTCTTGACTGTCATCGAAAATAGCCGATACCAGAACTGCTAAGACAGTCATTGGAACAGAATGTTCCCAGTTGTTTTTATCTTAATCGGAGAAGACTCCCACTTCTATAAATGGCGAGCAACAAATTTGTCTTAGTGGGAGTGCAATCTCCGACTAAGATAAACGC
>URUU01000010.1 GCA_900551235.1 uncultured Lachnospiraceae bacterium | reverse complement strand
AAGATGAAGAATCAGATTGCTGCATTAGCTGGAAAGGTTGTAGAACTTAACAAAATGGTAGAAAGTTGGAAAAATAAATATCAAAAATCTGTTGAGGAATGTGATAATATCCAGAAACAGTTAGACGATGTACGTAAGGAAAATGGAAAATTATCAAATGATAATCAACGTTTACAGGAGACTTCGGACAGATATGACAGAGTGGTGCGTATTCTGGGAACAGAAGTTGTAGAGGATGTGTGAGTGTGAGAGAAGAGATCGCTCTTTTACACTTTTGTATATATTAGAATAGCACTTTAGAAAGCACTATGGTAAAATAAGGTGAAGGTAAATCGGAATTGCAGATTTAGAAAAATTGTGGGTATTTGAAAAAAGATTGTAACCCTTAAGAGGCGAGAGTAAATATGGTTTATAGGAAATCTTGTGCTGTTACACTTTCTTGACATTTTCATGACTGTTCTAAGGATATTTTTACATTTGCCTGAGCTATACTTTAGCCATACCGAACAACCGGTAAATAAAAAATCAGGAGGAACTAAAATGATGAACAGATTATTCAAAAGAGGAATGGTAATAGCACTTGCAGCAGCAATGACTACATCCGCAGGTATTCCTGCCATGGCTGCCCAGAAGGAGACACTGGAGGAGACAGTGACTACATCAGAGGTAACACAAACAAATGTAGATTATGGTTCTCTCACTCAGAAGGAGATTGAAGAGTTTAACTCCATTTATGACCGACTTGACGCTATCGACAAAGAGGTAATGAAAGATGCAGATGGTCTTTCTGATGAAGATATCTATGCCAGATACGATCAGTATCAGGATGAAACCGATACCCTCATGGATCGCCTTGAGGAGCTTGATAAAAAAGCCGGGTGGATCGACAACGAGGAATATGAATATTCCGAGGATGAGTGTAATGCTCTGTACGATACAGGCAAGCTCACCGCAGAGGAAGCAGAACAGCTTCAGAAAGCATATGAAAGAATCGAAGAAATTGATGCGGAAGTGTGGACGGACGATGATCTTTCAGACGATGAGATCGAAGCCCGCTATGCAAAGTATGATGACGAGATTACATCACTGAACGCACAGATTGAAACGCTTGAAAAGAAAGCGGGTTGGTATGAGGGATACTATGGAAATTTGAGCGAAGATGAAGTCAATCAGCTTAACAGTATTTACAATAAAATTGATGCAATCTATGACAATATTTATAACGGCTCTGATAACCTCTCTGAAGAGGAATTTGCTTCTCGCTATGCGAAGTATTCAGATGAGATTGATGCTTTGGAGGCACAGGCAATCGCTCTTGAAGCGAAAGCAGGTGGAACTAAAATACAGACATACTGATTTTGAAAGATATAATATGGGGAATCTCACAGAATTTCTGAGGGACTCCCCTCATGTGGGATTAAAGATATGGCAAAAAAAATCTATTTGGCAGATGATGAACAGGATATACGAGAAATACTCACAGAATTTTTATCCAATGCCGGATATGAGGTAACAGCATACAAGAATGGTGATACACTCTTTTCTGCTTTTCAGGAGAAGCCCTGTGATCTTGTTATTCTTGATATTATGATGCCGGGTTCAGACGGTCTTTCCATATGTAAAAAGCTAAGGACAATATCATCAGTTCCTATTATTATTTTGACGGCAAAGGATTCAGAGTCTGACCATATGAAGGGATTTATGTATGGAGGGGATGACTATCTGATTAAGCCATTTTCGCCGTCACTTCTTGTTGTCCGGGTAAATGCGTTGTTCCGAAGAGTTGAAATGAATATACCGGTAAAGGCAGATATTTCCTTTGGTGATGTGTGTTTTTCATGGGAGAAGCATAATGCCATTGTGAAAGAGCATGATATTGGTCTGACTATGACAGAATTTTCGCTTCTGGGATGTCTTATGGAACATGGTGGAACGGCAATCCCCCGGAATGAAATTCTCGACAAAGTATGGGGAATAGATTCTACGGAGATAGAAACCAGAGTTGTCGATGAGACAGTAAGAAGAGTCAGGCAGAAAATGAAGACCGCAGGCAGCAAAGTTCGCATTAGTGCTGTCTGGGGCTATGGCTATAAACTGGAGGATTGTAATGAATAAGACACGTTATAAAATTGCCACACTTACAGGTTCCGCCGTTATGGCAGCCATGCTTTTGAGCCTGCTGATTCTGAACATAGTTTTTAATAAAAAAATAGAGCTGAGAGCTGAGAATGCAATTAAAAACGTTTTTACTTTGGATTCAGACGAATATTTGAATTACGAATCTGAAAATGATACGGGCTCTTTATATTATGCCTCACTTGTATATATGGGGGCAGATTCAGAAAACAGGGATGACATATATCAGATTTTGACACCCAAAGAGAAGAAACTTATTGACTGGTATGAAACACACCCGTCTGATGAAATGCAAAGGGCAAAAATTAACGAAGCAACTTATTATATGAAAGCCAGAACAGAGTATTACGAAGACGGCAATGAGAGATTACTTGCTTATGTGGATGTTACCGGCGAACCAGAACTCGTAAAAGAAATCAGTTTTGGTGTTTTGCTGGATGCTTTTGTCATTGCCGCTCTCGGTGCTGCCATTGGATATTTTCTCGGGAAAAAACTTGAACAAAATGACAAAGCTCAGAAGACCTTTTTTGAAAATACATCTCACGAATTAAAAACCCCGCTTATGGCAATTTGCGGATATGCGGAGGAGATTGAAATGGGAGTCATTACCGATTATTCTCAAGCGGGCAGAATGATAGTGTCTCAGACGGAGCGTATGAGTAAACTTATTGAGGATATCCTGTATTTATCAAAAATGGAAAGCGGTACGGAACCATTAAAGTGTGAACCAATAGAAATGGCATCACTGGTTCAAGATATTTTGATGCCGCTTGAAGGAATTGTGAACAGGCGAAACCTTTCAGTATCGTTAGAACTGGACGAAGGATATGTCAACGGAGACCCGGAGAAGCTGGAACACGCTGTTGCTAACCTGATAACTAATTCCGTAAAATATGCGTGTAGTCAAATCGAAATATCGTGGAAAAATCAAGTCCTTTCCATCTGGAACGATGGAGGAGAACTTAGCACAGAGGATTTTTCCCATATGTTTGAACGTTTTCATACGGGACAAAACGGAAACAGCGGAATAGGGCTTGCCCTCTCAAAAGAAATCGTTGAAATGCACGGATGGAAACTTAGTGCGAAAAATGACAGGCATGGCATATGTTTATCAATGGTATGCCACAGTTAATTTAGGAACAATCAGGTTTACAGCTTCCAGTTTGTTGAGATGTTGCAAAATTTGGAATCAGGAGAGAATAAGAATGATTAACAATTTAATGTACATTGAATTAAAAACGGGATATTCTGATGATGATCCGGCATGGATTGGATATGTCAAAACTTCAAAAAGTAGAATAAAAATTTTTTGACATTTCTGCACATGCGTGCTAATATGATTATAGAAAAAGAGTGCTACCGATAGACGGTTAGTCCGTTTTACTATTTAGAATATCAAAGATAACCGCTTAGTTTGCAGACTGGGGGCGGTTATTTTTGTGTCTTATTATTATCCTTGCCAAAGGTATATCCCAGACCAAAGCAGGTTAAACCGAAGCTCACTACTGCTATAAAATCAACAATACTCATGGCTTAGCCCTCGTTTCCAGTGGATTCTCTTTCGAGTTTCTATGTAATCAGAGGGGCACAGGTGTCCGTTTCACTTCGGTCGTTGCAAAACGAGTGTCATTGGCACTCTGCAACCCTCTGATGAAGGACTAACCGCCTACCGTTATGGCAGCACCCAAATAGATTGTATCATTTTACAAATGAAAATGCAATAAATAATGTGAGTATTATAAATAGAATATGTAAACTAATAGAAAAGATAGCTTGACTCGGTTATAATAAAGAAAAAGTATCGAAACAGGAAAAGGGAACACAAAAGGATTTGATATCGTTTACCCCGTTCTACAGTTATTCATTATCTTCCTCATCTTCAATAGAATAATCATTCAGTTCTGGAAAATCAAGAAATTCACTCAATGTCATTCCAAATACATTTGCAATCTTATGGAGGGTACGTACCTTAGGATTTTTGCTGGTACCACGAAGAATATTGTCAACGGTGGATTGTTTTAATCCTGCCAGCGTAGCAAGTCTATTTATAGTAATTTTTCGCTTTTTACATAATTCACGGATGCGTAATGCATAGATTTCAGAATAAGTCATATGGATGCTCCATTTCTTATTATTACCTTTGTAAAGTTAGAATCATCATAACAGAAAGCAAAATTAGACTTACCTTTGCATAGTTGACTTTAGAAAGAAAAAAGAATAAAATTGCCATACTACCTTTACAAAGGTAATATAGATGTACAAATGTCTACTGTATTATGAAAAAAAGGATAATACAGGAGGAAAGCAATGGAACAATATGCGTATATTCGAGTATCTACGAAGGAGCAGAATGTAGAGCGACAAATCTTTGCATTGGAGCCGTATCATATTCCAAAGAAAAATATTTATTGTGATTATCAGTCGGGGAAAGATTTTGAGCGTCCGGCGTATCAGAAATTGCTGAAAAAGCTAAAAGCCGGAGATTTGATGATCGTCAAAAGCATTGATCGTCTGGGGAGAAATTATAGTGACATTCTGATTCAGTGGCAATACATAACAAAAGAAATCAAGGCAGATATTTTAGTACTGGATATGGAATTGCTTGATACAAGAAAAAAGTCGGGTAATTTGACCGGAACATTAATCTCAGATTTGGTACTGCAAATTTTTGCTTATGTTGCCCAGACAGAAAGAGAATTTATTTCCCAAAGGCAAATGGAAGGAATCGAAGCAGCGAAACGCAAAGGTAAAAAATTCGGCAGACCGGAAAAAGAAATGCCGGAAGAATTTGAAGAAATTTGCAGGAGGTGTGAACAGGGAGAATTATCTACACGGCAGGCAGCAGAATTGTTGGGAGTCAGTCATACAACCTTTTACAGGAGATATAGAAAAATAATAGATAAAACTGTGTCGAAAGGTAGACGTTTCGGTACATCTGAGTAGTGGCATGAAATGACAGTAAAAATACTGCTTTTCATGCTTTTCTTGTGCTTTTTCTCCTATATTTGATTGTATCATATATGTTTCTTAACGTCTGAATTATGAAACGGAGGAGAAGGAATGAAGAATCAAACATCAAGAATAAATTTGAAAAGTATTTTACGAGCGGTTACAATTTTTTTGTTATGCTTAATTAGTATATTACAAATTTGTGTGAATGTAAAAGCTTCAAGTACATTAAGTAGTATTATAGGAAATAGAGATTGGAAATGGCCGGTACCGAGTTCAAAAAATATATCCTCGTGTTTTCCGAATAATTGTGGACATGGTTCAGTTCATCATGCATTAGATATATCTGGCAGTTATGGAAGTCCTATTTATGCGACATATGAGGGGACGGTTTTGCTTGCAGCAAGTCCTTGTAATAAAAATTTTGGCAAATCAAATGGCATTTGTACTTGCGGAAAAGGTTCATCTTGTTTGGGAAATTATGTATATATTTTACATAATTATAAAGGAATGCAATTTGTAAGTAGATATGGTCATATGCAAAAAGTAAATGTGAGTACAGGACAAACTGTTACTAAAAATACGATTATAGGTGAGGTAGGATCTACAGGTGCTTCAACGGGTCCTCACTTAGACTATACTATTTGGCAGGGGAATAGTGTATCAAAACCATCAGCTTCAAGTAGTCAATGGATAGATCCTTTTTTGAATCAATTTCTTGAAAAAGTTGATAATTTGACTAGTGAAGGTTGTAATGATGGGTATGTTAATGAAGTAAATAAGTTGTATTCAAACTTAGATCCATTAACGATTAGTAATGTTAAAGTTTTAAATATTACTTCAGATTCGTATACAGTTTCTTGCAATATAACTGGAAATGTTACAAGAGCTTTATTTCCAACATGGCCATCAGCAGATGATAGTGGAAATCCCATATGGCACGAGGGTACAATTAGTGGTAATACAGCGAGTTGCGTAATCAAGAAAAGTGATCATGGAAATAAAAGCGGTGACTATATTACTCATATATACATTTATGATTCTGCTGGAAATTCAACTGCAGGGGCAGCACCTTTAGTTGTAATGGGGGATACTCAGGCACCCGTAATTAGTGATATTAGAATATCAGAAATTAAAATGGATTCATACACGATTGTTTGTAAAGTATATGATAATGGAGGAGTAACTTCGGTTAAGTTTCCAACATGGCCGTCTGCGGATGATAGTGGAGAACCTATATGGCATGAGGGAACGATTAATGGAGATACAGCAAGTTGTGTAATTAAAAAAAGCGATCATGGAAATAAAACAGGATTATATCTTACACATATATATGCATATGATATGAATGGCAATATGACTGCTGGTCGAGCTCCAGGTGTTATAATTGGTGATACGGAACCGCCTGTAATTGAAAATATTAAAATTACTAATGTAACAGAAGAAAGTTACACTATTACATGTACTGTGAAAGATAATAATACTAATGGAACAATAACTGTACGATTTCCAACATGGCCGTCTGCGGATGACAGTGGAGAACCTATATGGCATGAGGGAACGGTTAATGGAGATACAGCAAGCTGCACGATTAGGACTAGCGATCATGGAAATAAAACAGGCACTTATATTTCTCATATATATGCTTACGATGCAGTTGGAAATAGTTCAGCAGCTGCGGCACCAGCAGTAGAATTAGGTAAGAAACATCAACATGATTATGAAGTGAGTATTAAAAAACCAGCAACCTGTACAGAATCAGGTATTATGCTTTACACCTGTAAGGATAATGATGACAGTTATGAAGAAGAAATCCCAGCAACCGGACATCAGCATACAGAATTACGAAATGTGAGTGAAGCAACTTGTGCCCAGGAAGGTTACACGGGAGATACTTACTGTAAAGATTGTGGTATAAAACTTTCTTCCGGAACAGTGATTCCGAAAACAGGTCACACCTGGGATGCAGGAAAGATAATGAAGGCAGCAACGGATACAGAATCTGGAATAAAAACTTACACCTGCACAAAATGTAACACAACAAGAACCGAAGAAATTCCGGCGACAGGTGAACATCCAAACATAGAAATTCGCGGTGCGAAATCTGCGACGTGTTTGGAGGAAGGTTACACCGGGGATACTTACTGTAAAGATTGTGGTATAAAACTTTCTTCCGGAACAGTGATTCCATCTACCGGTCACGGAACGAAGATTACGAAGTTTGTAAAAGAAGCGACTTATACCCAGGAAGGTTACACAGGAGATATTTATTGTCAGGACTGCGGTGTATTACTGGAGGAAGGCAGAGTTTTAGCAAAGCTGGAACAGCCAAAGCAAAAAGCCATACCGGGAGAAGTGATCAATGACAAAGCGTCAAACGGTGTTTATAAAGTGCTTGCAGATGGACGCAGTGTTGTGTTTGTAAAACAAATTGTTCAGAGCAAAGCGGTAAAAATTCCGGATACTATTTCGATAAATGGTACGGTTTATGCAGTGACCGGCATTTCGGCAAATGCTTTCAAAAACAATCAGTTGCTGAAAACAGCAGTGATCGGCAGCAATGTCAGAAAGATTGGAAAACAGGCTTTCTATAATTGTAAAAGTCTCAAAACAATCACCATCAGAACAAGTATGCTGACGAAGAAAAATGTCGGTGCGAAAGCTTTTAAGGGTACATACAAAAAGATCAAAGTAAAAGTACCGGCAAAACAATTCAAAACATATAAAAAGTTCTTCAAATCAAAAGGAATGAGTAAAAAAGCAATTTATAAAAAGTAAAGAACAGATCGTAATTATATAAGAGATGTCTTGAACCGAATGGAGATAAATGCTAGTATATCTACAAAGCATTTTCATGGCGTTCAGGACATTTTTTATTTTAGTCGGAGTGATAATCCGGCTAAGATAAACGCTCCGCGAGTATGCACAGCGATTCTGTCAGGAAAATGCAGTAACACAGGAGGAGATTATGCTATTAAGAGAACATCTGGAAGAACTTACAAAAGAAGAATTGCTTAATTGGGCCAGGAGTTTTGAACTGAAGAATTGTTCACGTCTCCGGAAGGCTATGTTGATAGATAAGCTTCTGGAATATTTTTGTACGGAAGAAGTGCTTCGAGAAAGGATGGTATGTCTGACAAAAGATCAGATGAATCTTCTGCGCAGAGCCTGTCAGACACCACAGGATCTTTCGATAAAGGATATCGTGAATGGAATACAGTTATATCGTTATTGGCTTGGAGGTTTTGAGGATCCGTCAGATAAGTTTTGTGTGTTTGAAGAAATCAAAGAGACTTTTCGAAAGATTGATGATGAAGCATTTAAAGCGGAGCAGTTTAAAAAGGGATGGCTGATGGAATGTGTGCAGTTTTTTGCAAATTATTATGGAATTGCACCGGTGGAGATTCTATATGAATTATATCGTTTGAGGGTTAAACGCAGCAGTATAGAAGAAATGACAGATTTGTTAGAGGAAATGCCGATTGATCTTGTGGAATGCTGTATTTTTCCTATGGAACAGATGGGATTTGATCACTGGCCAAAAACAGATCCACTCTATTCTGCCATCGGATTGGTTGTATATTTTCCAATTATGGATGATAATGAGCTTTCCTATCTTCACGATCAGCAAATGGACAAACCATTTTATATCCCTTCGGCAGGGCAGATAGAAGAAATTTCCAGGCTGGGGTATGAAGAAAGTTCTCTGGCTTATAGAGAACTGAAATCTTTCCTTATAAAGAAAATGAAGATGACCTATGAAAAAGCCATAGCATGGTGTGTCAAGATATGGGCGAACAGTTATGATAGAAATGTTCCGGCAGCTATGATAAATGAAATGTCAGAATCAGGTGTGAAATTTGAAAATGAAAGGCAAGTGGCTGAAGTGATTGGTTTGGTTCTGAATGCACATAACAATACACGAATGATAGAAAACAGAGGATATACTCCGAATGAACTAGGGAAAAGTTACTGGAAAAACAAATAGTCAGCAAACAAAAAACTTCTCGGAGTGCTTGAAACAAGAAAAAGGGAAGAACAGAAATAGGAAGGAAGCAAAAAATGGGGAAAGAAAACAAAAATGTAAAAGCAAAGGGAAACGCGATCGCTTTACTGCCAATCGGCGTATTTCTTGTGCTGTATCTCGGACTTGGTATTTTATTTGAGTATGTGATGAAAATACCGATGGGATTTTACAATGTGCCGATCGTAGTTGCTTTTCTGGCGGCAATCCTCGTTGCCTGTCTGCAGAACCGGGCAGTTAATTTTGAACAGAAACTGGAGATCATGGCCAGGGGTGTGGGTGATAAAAACATCATCACCATGCTGCTGATTTTTCTGGCTGCAGGTTCGTTTGTCGGAGTTGTTGGAAGAAGCAGTGCGGAGAGCGTGGCATATTGTATGCTGTCGCTGATTCCGGCTAGATATTCGGTTGCGGTCTTGTTTGTGGTAGCCTGTTTTGTTTCCGTGGCAATGGGAACGTCGGTTGGAACGATCACGTTGCTGGTGCCGATTGCATCGGCTGTTTCCGGAGCGTCAGGGTTTGATCTGGCATTCTGTGTGGCATCGGTTATGGGAGGAGCGATGTTTGGTGATAATCTTTCTTTTATTTCCGATACAACGATCGCAGCCTGCAACGGGCAGGGATGTGAGATGAAGGACAAGTTCCGGGAAAATTTCCGGATTGCATTTCCGGCAGCAGTCGCAACGCTGATTTTCATCCTGATTCTGTCATTTCAGACAGAAGTACAGGGGCAGGTCAGCCAGTCTTATCATCTGGTTCAGGTGATTCCGTATGTGCTGGTGCTGATTGGGGGAATGATCGGCATCAACGTTTTTGTGGTGCTTCTGATCGGGATTGTCTCCGGGGCGTTTATCATGCTGCTCGGAGGACATATCGCATCGGTCGAGCTTCTTGCAAATATGGGAACCGGCGTTTCCGGAATGTTTGAGACTTGTATGGTTGCGATTCTGGTGGCGGCAATGTGTGCCCTGATCCGCGAATACGGCGGTTTTGATGCCATGCTTGGCTGGATTCATCGGATTTTTCGAGGGAAACGCGGCGGTCAGCTTGGTATGGGACTTCTGGTCGGCACGATGGACATTGCGACGGCAAACAACACAGTGGCGATCGTTATGGCAAATCCGATCGCAAAAGAAATGGCACAGGAGTACGGCATTACACCAAGAAAAGCAGCCTCGATCCTGGATACGTTTTCCTGTATTTTTCAGGGCATTATCCCGTATGGAGCACAGATGCTGGTGGCGATTTCAGCGGTCAACGAGCTTGGCGGAGAACTTTCTGCTTTTCAGATCATGCCGAAACTGTTTTATCCGATGCTGCTGCTTGTCAGTTCCGTGATCACAATTCTAAGGAAAAAGTAAAAAATCTCTTGTGATGCAATCTGTCTTATGATACGATACTTATAGTTTAGAATAAATGATGCCTTGGAATGCATCCTATGGAATCTGACATCACATCATAATAAATAAAAGAGGACAGCAGACATCATGAGAATAAATGAGACTTTGAAAAAGCCGATGTTGGAGGCGAAATATCTGAATGTAGATAATACGGACAGATACCGCCCGATCATCCGGCTTTTTTATTTGAATTATGAAAAGCTGAAATACTGGATCTATCAGGAAGAGGTTTATGAGGAATTAAAGGAAGATCCATATTTTCAGGATTATACGCCGGAGCAGTGCCAGCAGGATCTTACGGCACTGACCGTCTGGGGGAATCTGATCACCACGCAGGATACCAGAAGAGTGACCACGATTGAAGAATTCAAAAATAAAAAATTTCGCTATCAGTTATCGAAAGCAACGGTAGAGATTGAGCGAATGGTGATCCGGGTAGAAAATCTGTTTATCGAAAGTTCTTCCCTGGAGCCGACACTTCTGGAGCGGATCCGTATGAATCTGGAAAAAATTCCGCAAATGCAAACGGAAGAACCGGAAAAGATCTACAGTTGGTGGAATGATCTGGGCAGCGATTTCATCCGCCTGAATCAGAATTATCAGGATTATATGCGTGAGCTGAACAGTGTGAAAGCGGAGCAGATGATGAAAACGCAGGAATTTCTGATTTTTAAAGACCGTCTGATTGAATATCTGCGAAGTTTTGTAAGAAGTTTGCAGGTCAATGCGGCGGCAATCGAACAGTATCTGAAAAATACAGAGGAAGATCAGATAGCTGTTATACTGGAAAAGGAAGCAGAATACGAAACCTCGATTCCGCAGATCGATATAGAACTGACAAAAGAAATGATTCTGGATAAGGTGATGGGACGCTGGCAGAGCCTGAAAGAATGGTTTACTTCTGCGGATGGTCAGCAGTCGGAAGTTGCGCGTGTTTTTGATACGACAAATGAGATCATAAGAAAGATCACGAGATATGCGGCAAGGATCAGCGAACTGAGCAACAGCGGTTCTAACAGACGGGAGGAATATTATAAGCTGGCGGTGATGTTCTCAAAATGTGAAGACATTTATGAGGCACACAGGCTTGCCGCGTCTGTTTTCGGTATGGAAAAACCACTGCATCTGAAGGGGCTTTCCGGGCGAAAGACGGAGAGTATCAACAGCGGTGTTTTTGAAGAAGATCCGCATGTGGTAACGGTGCTTCCGCGTATAAGAACCTACAAAGAGAAGGCAAAACGAAGCGGCATTGTAGACCGCAGCAAAGAAAAAGAAGCGATACGTCTGGAGATGATCCGCAGACAGGCGGAAGAGCAGAAACTGCTTCGCAGTTATATTAAGGATGGAAAAATCTCGTTTGCAGAACTGCCGGAGATCGAGCCGCATGTAAGAGACGTTTTTCTGCTGTGGCTTTCAAAGGCACTGGAGAATAAGCATTTTCGGGGAAAAACAGAGAGCGGTGAAATTTACTATATCGAAAATGCAGATACGAAAGAAATCTGCATGCTGCATGCAAAAGACGGGATTTTACAGATGCCGGCATATACGATCCGGTTTGAGGAAAAAGAATGAATGCGTTAGAAATATTACTGGGAAGAAGATGGATTTTAAAAAGCAGGGACCGGGAGCTTTATTATCGGATGAAAGAGGAAGCACCGAAGATTAAAAAGTTTTTGATGGAAAAGCTCGGTTATCATATCGTCGTGAATCCTTACCTGATCAAAGTAGAAAAAATGCCGGCAAAGCCGGAGAATTGGATGGGAATCCTGGAATTTACCGATAAAATCGAGTATGTATTTTTTTGTATGGTTCTGATGTTTCTCGAGGAAAAAGAGGCGATGGAGCAGTTTGTATTATCAGAACTGACAGAATATATACAAGGACAGTATCAGGAAGAGCAGATTGACTGGACGGTTTATCAATACCGCAGACATCTGATCAAAGTGCTGAAATATTGTGTGAATGTCGGCATTCTTGATGTGGATGACGGAAGTGAAGAGAGCTTTGCAAAAGACGGAAGCAATGAGGTACTCTACGAAAATACCGGGGCATCCCGCTATTTTATGCGGAATTTTACGCAGGATATCATGGGGTATACGAAGCCGGAGGATTTTGAAAAGGAAGAGTGGATCGATGTCAATGAAGACCGCGGGATCGTACGGAGACAGAGAGTTTACCGGCAGCTTCTTATGACGATGGGAATGTATAAAAATGAGCAGAATGAAGAAGATTTTGCCTATATTCGAAATCAGAGAAATATGGTTCAGGGTGAACTGGAAGAATATCTGGACTGTGAACTGCATGTGCACCGCACCAGTGCCTTTCTGATACTTTCCGAGGACTGCCGCATGGGGCGGTGTTTCCCGGAAGAAAATACGCTGTCGGATGTGGTGCTTCTTGTGAACGGATTGATCTGTGAGAAGATAGAAGAAGGAGCGATCGTGCCGGCAGTGGATGAGAGCATCTGGATTCCGCGTGAAATGTTTGCCGGGATTCTGGAGTCCTGCAAAGAACTTTATGGAAAAGGATTTATCAAGACTTATCGTGAAATGACAACAGGAGAATTTTGCGAGAATGTGAAGAATTATATGCTGGAACTGGGACTGATCCGGGAAGAAAAAGATATCTGGCTCAGTCCGGCAATCGGAAAAGTGATTGGAAAGTATCCAGAAGAATTTCTGGAAAATGGAGGCAGTGATGAACAGTAAATGGCAGATACACAGAGTAGGATTGATTGATTTCTGGTACTATGATGAAGAAGAGTTTTATTTTCTGGATGGAAGGATGCTGCTTCGCGGAGCGAACGGTTCCGGAAAATCCGTAACGATGCAGAGCTTTATCCCATTACTTCTGGATGGAAATATGCGTCCGGAGCGTCTGGATCCGTTTGGATCAAAAGCTAGAAAAATGGAGAATTATCTTCTCGAAGAAGGGGACGGACGGGATGAGCGGACCGGCTATCTCTATATGGAACTCAAACGAAAAGAGAGTGAAGAATACGTAACACTGGGGATCGGTATGCGTGCCAGAAGAAATAAAAAAATGGATTCCTGGTATTTCTGTATCACAGATGGCAGACGGGTTGGCAAGGATATTTATCTTTATAAAGAAGAAAAAAGCAAGATCACCTGCACGATGCGGGAGCTGAGAAACCGTATCGGAGAAGGCGGAAAAGTGATGGAAACACAGAGTGAATATGCTCAGTGTGTGAACAAACTTCTGTTTGGATTTGAGACACAGGAAGAATATAAAGAGCTGTTAAATCTTCTGATCCAGCTTCGAACACCAAAACTGTCAAAAGATTTCAAACCAACGGTGATCAATGAGATTTTAAGCAGTTCTCTTCAGACTTTGTCGGAGGATGATCTTCGCCCGATGTCAGAAGCCATCGAAAATATGGACGGCATGAAAACAAGTCTGGATACATTAAAGGAGAGTATTTCTGCAATCAGGCAGATTGAGAAAGTATACGATCAGTATAATGAGATCGTCCTGTACGACAAAGCACTTCTGTATACAAAAGCCGAAAAAGACTGTCGGCAGGTGAAAGAAAAAATGCTTCAGATTGAAGAAAATCTTGCTGCAAATGATGCTGCACATCAGCAGGAAAAAGAACGTTATGAAAGTCTTGCGAGAGAAGAAAAAGTACTTCAGGAAGAGCGGGCATCTCTGGCAGATAATGATGCGGCAAAATTAAAAGAGCAGGAAATGAAAGTAAGCCGTGAGATTATTGAACTGAAAAAAGTCATTTCAGACAAACGGCAGCAGGAGCAGGTAAAAAATGAGAAACGGCTGGATACGGAAGAAGTTCTGAAAAAGCAGGAAGAAAAGAAAGAGGAAAAATGGTCTGAGATCGAAGAATATCTGGAGGAAATGGAAGCCGATATGGAGGGGGTTCCATTTGATGATTTTGCTTTTCTGAAGGAAGAACTGCTGGAAAAAAGGGAAGAAGAATATTCTTTTGATGCACACCGCAAACTGCTGAAAGATTATACGGAGAAAGTAGAATGTGGAAAGAGTCTGCTTCAGGAAGAAAAGGCAGTTCAAGAGCGTTACAGCAGTTTCCTTCAGGAGCTGGATGAATATCAGAATGAAAGAAACAAGGCAGAGCGTGAACTTTTGCAGTACGAAAATCAGCTGCACGAGATCCGCCAGGAACTGATCGAGCAGATCTGTAAATGGAATCAGCAAAATGAAGAACTGCATCCGGATGCGGAAGCATTGCAGGAGATGGCAAGAAGAATCGAAAGTTATCATTCTGACAGCGATTACTGGGCAATCCGAAATCTGAACAAAAGAGCGTATGATGAGCGAAGGGAAGCCTTATCAGCAAAAAAAACACAGAGAAACTGGAAACTTGGAGAACTGCAAAAAGAATACGATGCGATCAGCAAAGAGTTAAAACAGTGGCAGGATCAGAAAGAACCGGAGCCGGAAAAAGATGCGGCAGTCATAAAAAACAGAAAACGTCTTGATGAAATGCAGATCCCATACGTGCCGTTTTATAAAATTGTTGATTTTGACCGGAAACTTGACAGAGAAAAGTCCGCCAGACTGGAAGAAGCACTTCTGAACATGGGAATCCTGGATGCACTGATCATTGCATCGCAATATCGAGATCAGGTACTTCAAACAGAAGAAGGATGCTGCGACCGCTATTTATTTACCGATGCAGAATATGCTAAAAACAATCTTATGGAATGGCTGGATATCGACAATCCGGATAATGATATGTTCTTATACCAGAATGTATCGAGTGTTTTGTCAGCAATCAGTGCAGGGAAATCCGATCAGGCAGCAACCTGGATTGATGAGAATGGAAATTACAGGATTGGAGTCCTGGAAGGCACGGTAACAAAACAGTACACACCTTGCTTTATCGGCCTGGCAACAAGAGAACAGTATCGTCTGGATAAAATTACAGAGTTACAGCAGCTTGCAGAAGAAAAGCGAAAAGAGATTGAAACAGAAAAAGAGAAGATTGCAGAAATCCAGGGCAGACTGAAAAAACTGGAAGAAGAGTGGAATGCATTTCCAAAAGACCATGATTTGAAAATTGCGGCAAAAGATTATGAAAATCAGGAAGAGAAACTGAAAACTCTGAATGAAAAAATACAGCAGCAGAAACAGCGTGTTGAGGCAGAGAGAAAGAAACTGGATGAAGTACGCCTGAGAGTACAGGAGACCTGCCAGAAATGCTATCTGAAAGCAAGACTGGATTTATTTGAGGAAGTGCAGGGAGCCCTGAAAGAATATACGGAATGTCTGAGTAATCTGCAGATCTGCCACAAAGACTATATCAATACGCTGCAATATAAAAAGAGTCAGGAGCTTTATCTGGAAGAGATCGAGCAGGATCTGGATGACATCCGCTATGAACTTGGCAGGAGTATCACGCAGCAGAAACAAAAAGAAGCAGAACTTACTGCTGTTGGCGAGCAGCTAAAGCTCACAGATTACGAGAAGATCAAAGAAAGGCTTGATTACTGTATTGAGCGTTTAAGTATTCTGCCGCAGGAAAAAGAAGCTTCCGCAAGGAAGAGGGGCGAGCTGGAGAGTGAGTACAAAACACTGGAAGAAAAGAGAGCAGAAAATCAGAAAACAGCCGAAAAACTCCAGAATAAAAAAGAATGGCTTGCAAAGGCCTTCGAGCAGGAATATATGCTGGGTTATGTGATGGATCTTTCCACATTGGAGAAAGTGACCGAAAAAGAAGCGGCAAAAGTATGCAGTCAGTTTGCAGGAAAATTCGGCAGTGACAAACAAAGTGATCTCCTTGGAAAGCTTCAGGCAGAATACCATAAAAACAGAGGTTATCTGCTGGAATATCAAATGACATTAAAGACACTGTTTCAGGAGCTGGATGATCAGACTTCGTTCCTGGAAATGGGCATGAAACGTATCGATATTTCTGCAAAATACCATGGAACGGCTGTGAAGTTCAAAGAACTGATTTCCATACTGGAGGAAAACGAAAGAATCCAGAGCCAGCTCATCCGCGATAAAGATAAAGAACTTTTTGAGGATATTCTGGCAAATACAGTCGGTAAAAAGATTCGTGCAAGAATCCAGGCAAGCAAACGCTGGGTGGAAAAGATGAATGACCTGATGGAATCCATGAAAACATCAAGCGGACTGAAACTGAGCCTTCGCTGGAAAAATAAACGGGCAGATAAGGAAGAACAACTGGATACAAAAGCACTGGTCGATCTGCTTCAGAAAGATGCCGAGATCATGCGGCCGGAAGAGATCGAACAGTTATCCGGACATTTCCGTTCCAAGATCGCAGAGGCAAGAAAAGAAGCAGATGAGACGGCAAATATGCAGTCTTTCCATGCGATCATGCGGGAAGTGCTGGATTACCGCAAATGGTTTGAATTTCAACTGGAATGTCAGAAGACCGGAGAGAAAAAGAGAGAACTGACAGACAGGGTATTTTTCACCTTCAGCGGCGGTGAGAAAGCGATGGCGATGTATGTTCCGCTTTTCTCAGCCGTTGTTGCAAAATATGCAGGAGCAAGATCGGATGCTCCAAGACTGATTTCTCTTGATGAGGCCTTTGCCGGGGTGGATGAGATGAACATCCGTGATATGTTCCGTCTGATGGTAGAATTTGATTTTAACTTTATGATCAATTCTCAGATTCTGTGGGGTGATTACGAGACGGTTCCGGCACTTGCTATTTATCAGCTTGTGCGGCCGGAAAACGCAAAATTTGTGACTGTCATCCGCTATACCTGGAATGGAAACGTAAAACAGATGATAACAAAAAAAGACGTAAACGAGATTGGGGAAAGCCAGGGATAAAGAAAGCTGCAAAAGAAAGGAACGTATATGGAGAGCAGAAAAAGAGAGTGCAAAACATATTTTCAGGAACGCTCTGTATATCAAAAGCTGTTTGTAAAAGTACAGGAAAAATATGCCGGGATCGGGCATTTCGGTGGAACCTTTCTTCTGAATGATCTCACCAGGGAAGAAAAAGAGCAGTTGGGCGGTTTCTTTCAGAAAGACTTTTCTGGTCAGAAAAGTGTGCGGATCACAGCAAAACAAATGGAAAAAGCACTGCAAAACAGTCGTTTCTGTGACTTTACCTGGAAAGAAATCTTAGAACTGTGTCTGGAAAAACCACTGCTTATAAAGAAAGAAGAAAAACAAAAAGAAGAACAGCAAAGAGAAGCCTGGTTTCAAAATATTCAGCTTCGATTGAAAAATCCGGATTTCCAAAGCTGGATCTTTGAAGTGCTGCAAAACAAAAAAGAAAGTTATCTTTTTCTTTTGCAGCAGTATAAAGAAAACAAAAAAGAACTGGAAGATCTTCTGCAAAAAACAGATCAGGCAGCCGAAACACTGGAAGCAGCCGAAAAAAGAGAACTGCTTGCTGTTTTTGCTGCAAAAGTTACAGGTAATCCCCACTATTTTGATGAAGGAGAACCGGCAGAAAAGTGCCTCTCTTCCTACCTGAAATGGAAGCTGAAAAAAGAGCGACGCGACGGACTTTCCAATGCCGAATATAAAAACAGAATCTATTTTGAAGCCGGGATTTTAAAAGATGAACTTTCCAACGATGTTTTAACGTACGGACTTCATGCATGGAAGGAAAACGGAGAAATCCACCCCGGAATCGAAGGATTTTTCAAGTGCAGGGAGCCATTGAAACTGACTTTGAAAACTCTGGGCGGGATTGGGAAAATCACAGGAGAACCGGATATATATATGGTTGAAAATCCGGCCGTTTTCTCAAGACTTGTGGAAAAGTATCCGGATCGAACCATTTTGTGTGGAAACGGACAGCCGAAACTTTCCGTATTTGTGCTTTTAGATAAAGTGACAGAAGACAGTACCATTTATTATGCGGGTGATTTTGATCCGGAAGGACTTCAGATCGCACAGAACCTCAAAAAACGCTATCAGGAACATTTCATTTTGTGGAAATATGAAGCAGAGTACTATCAAAAATATAAGTCAGAAGTGTGGCTGGATGAGAAAAGACTTCGAAAACTGAAGAAGATTGATCTGCCGGAATTACAGGAAGTAAAAGAAGCGATGCAAAGAGAAAAATATGCCGCATATCAGGAGGCAATGGTGGAAGAGTATGTATAAGCAGAAGGTAAAATAGAAGAATTGCATGACGGTTTTCAAACAAATAGAAAAATGGGATAGTATTGCTGACACCTGCAGATCAATCTGGTGGTAAACAGAAGCCGTGTCAGTATGGGCGGATGCGTGGAACAGGTAAAACATTACATCGACTTAGTAAGAAAATATCACAAATAATGGATTGAGCCTTGAAACTTCTCTGCAATCTATGATATGATTTATTCCAGTAGTGTGAAAATAAATGAAACAACAGGAGGGAAATTATGTTATCATTTTTCAAGAAAAAAGCTGCAAAATCAGAAGAAGCTGCAAATGGCAAAACTATGAAAGCATACCTGACCGGAAAAGTAATTCCGATCGAGGAAGTAAACGATGGTGTTTTCTCAGCAAAGATCATGGGTGACGGTATTGCGATCATCCCGGAAAACGAAGTTCTGACTGCTCCGGCTGACGGCGAGATTACCGTTGTTATGGACGGATCTTTCCATGCAGTAGGTATGAGACTGGACAACGGAGTAGAAGTACTGCTTCATATCGGTGTAGATACCGTAGGCATGAACGGTGAAGGCTTCAAACCATATGTAACCGTTGGCGATAAGGTAAAGACAGGTGACAACCTGATCGGCTTCAGCAAATCCGCAATTGCAGCACATGGTCTGCGTGACGTGACCATGCTGATCGTTACAAACGGTGATGAATGCCCACCGGTAAAACTGATGTCCGGTATGGATGCAGTTGCAGGCGAGACCGTAGTAGCAGAAATGTAATCAGGACAGCATTACACAAAAACATAATATTAAAAAACTCCCGGCAGAGTGAAAATTCATTCTGCCGGGAGTTTTTCAGTCTTCCGCCGGAAACCCAGGGCACACTTTTTTCACAAAATCACCCCAAACTCATCACATATTTACAACATTTCAAACACAAATCGTAACTATACTGTTAGACATAAAGAACAAGAACATTAAACACCAAGGCTCCCAAAGAGGAAAACCGGATGACAAAATATAGGAGGTAGTCATTATGTCAGATATGTATAGTTACAATAACAACAGCGAAAGAAATGAAAAATATGGTGCAGAAGATTTTTATGATTATGAAACCCCAAATGAAAACGGACAGAAAAGGAACAATAGAAAACCGAACGCAAAGATGGTAAAATTTGCAAAGAGAGTCGGAGCCATCGCATTAAGTGCCGTTCTCTTCGGAGGAGTTGCTGCAGGAACTTTCCAGGGAGTAGGTTCTCTGATCGGAACTTCTGCAAAATCGGAAACACAGGCAGCGGCATCAACAAAGAGCAGTCTTCTGAAAACAACTTCAAGCACAACTTCAAAAGGTACGATGGATGTGACGGATATTGTAAAATCCGCAATGCCTTCCATCGTCTCCATCACAAGCAAATCGGTTCAGGAAGTAGAAAATTACTTCGGTATGTTCGGCGGCCGGAATTCCATCCAGCAGCAGGAAGTAGAAAGTGCCGGTTCCGGTATCATCATTGGAAAGAACGACAGCGAATTGCTGATTGCCACAAACAATCATGTTATTGATGGTGCAGAGACCGTTTCCGTATCCTTTGTAGACAATGAAACTTACGAAGCAACGATCAAAGGAACCGATTCTTCCAAAGACCTGGCAGTGGTAGCCGTTCCGCTTTCCAGCATTTCAAGCGACACGATGTCTAAAATTTCCGTGGCAGCGATCGGTGATTCTTCCAAACTGGAAGTTGGTGAACAGGTTGTAGCCATCGGCAACGCACTTGGATATGGACAGTCCGTTACAACAGGTATTGTAAGTGCTACAAACCGTACTATGGATTCTACGGACAGCAGTGAGGCAAGTTATGACGGTATCAGCCTGATCCAGACCGATGCAGCCATCAACCCTGGCAACAGCGGCGGTGCTCTGCTGAACATGAACGGTGAAGTTGTCGGTATCAACTCAGCAAAACTGGCTTCTACAGAAGTAGAAGGCATGGGTTATGCAATTTCCATGAATGATGCGTACGATACCATCGAAGAGCTGATGAATGAGACAACAAGAACAAAAGTTACGGATGACGAAAAAGCAAGTCTTGGTATTTCAGGAACAGGTGTCAGCGAGGAAGCCGCTCAGACTTATGGTATCCCGTCCGGTGTCTTTGTTTCACAGGTAACGGAAGGCGGAGCCGCAGAGCAGGCTGGTATCACAGCAAATTCCATCATCACAGCATTTGATGGAAAAATGGTCACAGATATCAGTGAACTGAAAAGTCGTCTTGAGTATTACAAAGCAGGAGAGCAGATAGAAGTAACACTTCAGGTGCCGGACAACAATGGTTATACAGAAAAAACGGTAACAGTAACACTGGGAAAAGCGGACAGCAGCACAAGCGGCAGCCAGCAGTCTGGAGATGACAACAGTCAGAATCAGGATAACAATGGTGGTTTTAATGATACCACCGATGATTATTTCCGCTTCTCCAGCAGAGCAAAGAATTTTTCATAAACCCTGACTGAGGTCGAAATAGAAAAGATAATATGTCTTATTCATAAATACGGTATACCCTTTACAGTATGGCTTTTCAAATGCTATACTGTAGAGGGTTTTTGACTGTAAAAAAGTTTACGAAGAAACGTATACAGAGGAGTATTTATATGAAGAAAAAATTTATGGTGATCCTGATGACCGCAGCATTATCCATGACAGGCTGCAGTCTTTTCGGGCAGGATACGTATTATATAGATCAGGGAATGGAAAAGATACAAAATGGGGACTATGAGGGTGCCCTTGGCGATTTTGCCTCAGCAGAAAAAGAGGGACAGCACCTGATCGAAAGTTACCGGGGAAGTGGAATGGCCTACATGGCACTTGGCGAATATGACAAAGCGGTAGAATCCTTTGACCGGGCAGTTGACCTGACAAGTGAAAAACAAAAAGAAGTGAGGAAAGATATTTTGCTGTATAAGGCAACAGCCCTGTATCAATCCGGTGATTATGAAGGTTCTGCAAAAGTCTGTGACACGATCCAGACCTTTGGAGATACAGTAGACGCGTATTATTTACAGGGACTTTGCTATATGGAACTGGATGAAAAAGACAAGGCAAGTGTAGATTTTACAACGGCGGTAAAGCTTTCACCACAGGATTATGACCTTCTTTTGAATATTTATGAATGTTACAGCGACAAAAATCTTTCGGCGGAAGGAGATACCTACCTTCAGCAGGCACTTGCGATCAACAGTGATGATACAGAGGATATTTACCAGAAAGCAAGAATTTATTATTTTCTGGGAGAATACGATGAAGCGAAAGCAGAACTGAATAAAATGTCTGACAGCCAGGATGCTCGTTCGATGATGCTGCTCAGCCGTGTTTATATGAAACAGGATGATACGGCTCATGCAAGGC
The DNA here is from genome assembly GCA_900551235.1 of uncultured Lachnospiraceae bacterium. Classification (GTDB taxonomy): domain Bacteria; phylum Bacillota; class Clostridia; order Lachnospirales; family Lachnospiraceae; genus Hominisplanchenecus. Next base: position 27,758 of record URUU01000010.1, on the reverse strand, counting down.
AGCTTTATCAGCAGTATATGGATAAATATGGTGAGACACCGGAAGCATACAATGGCATAGTGCTGTGTGATATTGCAGACGCAGATTATGACAGTGCACTTTCGAATATTGAAAAAGGTCTGGCATTAAAAGAAGAAAAAGGAAAACAGGATCTGTATTATAATGAAATTGTTGTCTATGAAAAGAAGCTGGATTTTGAGACGGCCAAGGAAAAAGCGGGAGAATATGTGAAAAATTATCCATCCGATGAAGCTGGACTTCGGGAGAACAATTTCCTGAAAACCAGGTAAAATTATGCGAAGGGAGGCAAATTTATGCAGCCATATGATATGAAAGAAATGGAAGAACGCGTCATTTTAGTCGGTGTTCAGGAGAGTTTTTCAGAGGACGTGGAGGAATCTCTGGATGAACTGGCAGAGCTTTGTGAAACAGCAGGAGCGCAGGTTGCCGGAAGGGTAATCCAGAACCGCGAGAAAATCCATCCAGGCACATATGTAGGAAAAGGAAAGATAGATGAGATTGCACTTCTGATGGAAGAACTGGATGCAACGGGGATTGTCTGCGATGATGAACTTTCCCCTGCACAGCTCAACAATCTGGAAAAAGAGCTGGACTGCAAAGTTATGGATCGTACGCTGATCATTCTGGATATTTTTGCGGCGAGAGCCAATACGAGCGAAGGAAATATCCAGGTTGAGCTTGCCCAGCTGCGTTACCGTGCGGCAAGGCTGGTAGGACTGCGAAATTCGCTCTCCAGACTTGGAGGCGGTATCGGTACAAGAGGACCAGGTGAGAAAAAGCTGGAGATGGACAGGCGACTGATCCATGCCCGCATTTCACAGCTTAAGGCAGAACTTGTCCAGGTGCAGAAGCACCGTGAGCTGATAAGGAGCAAACGAAAAAAAGACCAGATGGTGGTTGCGGCGATCGTCGGTTATACCAATGCCGGCAAGTCCACGCTGCTCAATACGCTGACGGATGCCGGTGTTCTGGAAGAAGACAAGCTTTTTGCAACACTGGATCCGACGACACGCCTGCTGGAACTGCCGGGGGGTCAGAATATTCTTCTGACAGATACAGTTGGATTTATCCGTAAGCTTCCGCATCATCTGATCGAGGCATTTAAGAGTACACTCGAAGAGGCAAAATATGCGGACATCATCATCCATGTGGTGGATGCTTCTAATCCACAGAAAGAAAAACAGATGCATGTTGTTTATGAGACATTAAAAGATCTCGGCGTGAAGGATCAGCCGATCCTGACGCTGTTCAACAAGCAGGACCGCATCGAAAATCCGGAAATTTTAAAAGACATGAAAGCAGACAAAACTTTAAAGATTTCCGCAAAAACAGGGCAGGGGCTTGATGATCTGAAGGACGAGCTTGAGAAGATATTGCGTGCCAGAAGCATCCTTTTAGAGCGTGTTTTTCCGTATGAAAAGGCTGGTCTGATCCAGATTGTACGGGCAAAAGGACAGCTTCTGGAAGAGGAGTACAGGGGCGACGGAATCTACGTAAAAGCCTTTGTTCCGGCAGAGATTTATGGCAAAGTTGCATATTAAAAAGTAAGAAATCACACAAATGAAATACTATATCTTGTATGTATTTTTGAAATACAATCCAAGATATAGTATTTTTTGCATTGACGCAATAACAATAATCTGCTAGAATAAATTCCTGACAGCATCTGCCCTGACAGATGCTGGAGACGATAATGATGCGGAAGGAGCAGATAATATATATGTTTAAAGTAGTAAAAAGAGATGGTGAAGTTGCGGACTTTGACCTTCAGAAAATAGGCAGTGCGATCGAAAAAGCATTCGATGCGACGCGCATGCAGTACAATAAAGATATTGTGGATCTGCTGAAACTGCGCGTGACCGCTGATTTTCAGAAAAAGATCAAAAATGATAAGATTGATGTGGAGAGCATTCAGGACAGCGTAGAGAATGTACTGGTACAGACCGGTTATGCAGATGTGGCAAAAGCTTATATTCTGTACCGCAAACAGAGAGAAAAGATCCGCAATATGAAATCTACGATCCTGGACTACAAAGAGATTGTGGACAGTTACGTAAAAGTAGAAGACTGGCGTGTAAAAGAAAATTCTACTGTCACGTATTCAGTAGGGGGACTGATCCTGAGCAACTCAGGAGCAGTTACGGCAAACTACTGGCTGTCTGAGATTTATGATGATGAGATCGCTCAGGCACATCGCAATGCAGATATCCATATTCATGACTTATCTATGCTGACCGGATATTGTGCAGGCTGGTCTTTAAAACAATTGATCACAGAAGGACTTGGCGGTATCGAGGGCAAGATTACCTCCGCCCCGGCAAGACATCTGTCGGTACTTTGCAACCAGATGGTCAATTTCCTTGGCATCATGCAGAATGAATGGGCAGGAGCACAGGCATTTTCTTCGTTTGATACGTATCTGGCACCGTTTGTCAAAGTGGACAAACTCGACTATCCGGAAGTGAAGAAATGCATCGAATCCTTTGTATACGGTGTGAATACACCGAGCCGCTGGGGTACTCAGGCACCATTCTCCAATATCACGCTGGATTGGACGGTTCCATCTGACCTTGCCGAGCTTCCGGCGATCGTAGGCGGAAAGCCGCAGGATTTCTGCTATAAGGACTGTAAAAAAGAGATGGATATGATCAACCGTGCCTTTATTGAGACGATGATCGAAGGCGATGCAAACGGACGCGGATTCCAGTATCCGATCCCGACCTACTCGATCACCAAAGATTTCGACTGGTCCGATACCCGGAACAACCGTCTGTTATTTGAGATGACCTCCAAATACGGTACACCGTATTTTTCAAACTATATCAACAGCGATATGGAGCCGAGCGATGTGCGGAGCATGTGCTGCCGTCTGCGTCTCGATCTGCGTGAGCTGCGTAAGAAGAGCGGCGGATTTTTCGGCTCCGGAGAGAGCACCGGAAGTGTGGGCGTTGTGACGATCAACCTTCCGAGAATCGCTTATTTATCTAAGACAGAAGAAGAGTTTTACAAGAGACTGGATCACATGATGGATATTTCCGCACGTTCCCTGAAGATCAAACGAGATGTGATCTCCAAACTGCTGGACGAGGGACTGTATCCTTACACAAAACGCTATCTTGGAACATTTGCCAACCACTTCTCCACGATCGGTATGATCGGTATGAATGAAGTCGGGCTCAATGCAAAATGGCTTTGCAAAGACCTGACTCATGTGGAGACGCAGGATTTTGCAAAAGAAGTGCTGAATCATATGCGTGACAGACTGGTGATGTATCAGGAGGAGTACGGAGATCTCTACAATCTGGAGGCAACACCGGCAGAATCCACGACTTACCGTCTGGCAAAACACGACAAAGAACAATATCCGGATATTATCACAGCCGGTGAGCCGGGTGATACACCGTACTACACAAACAGCTCCCATCTTCCGGTTAGCTATACCGCAGATATTTTCGATGCGCTGGATATACAGGACGGACTGCAGACTCTTTATACATCCGGAACCGTATTCCATGCATTCTTAGGTGAGAAACTGCCAGGCTGGAAAGCGGCAGCAGCATTGGTACGAAAGATTGCAGAAAACTACAGCCTGCCGTACTACACACTTTCGCCTACGTATTCCGTCTGCAAAGAACATGGATACCTTGCAGGTGAGCATTTTACCTGCCCGGTCTGCGGAAAAAAATCCGAAGTATACAGCCGTATCACAGGATACTACCGTCCGGTCCAGAACTGGAATGATGGCAAGACACAGGAGTACAAGAACCGTAAACTGTATGATGTGAAACATTCATGTATGAAAAAAGTTAAGACAAGCCTTGTGACATTACGCAATGAAGAAGTAGAGATCAAGCCTGTTGAAAGTGTGAAATATCTGTTTACCACAAAGACCTGTCCAAACTGTAAGATTGCAAAAGAGATGCTTAAAGGTGAGGATTATCAGATTATTGATGCAGAGGAAAACCAGGAGCTGGTTCGAAAATACGGTATCATGCAGGCTCCGACACTGGTAGTGACAGACGGTACCAAAGCAAAGAAATATGTGAATGCATCGAACATTAAGAAGTATATAACAGATATAAAGCAGGAAGTATAAAGAAAAAAGTATAAAGAAAAAAGCACAGCGATTCTGTGCCGTAAATGGTCGTCAGAATCGTCTGCTGCACTTCATATGTGCCATAGAAATACGATAACGAAAAATACCGCTCCTCATTTTAAAAATAAATGAGAAGCGGTATTTTTTGGAGAATCTTAGTTCATCCGATCAATTAGCATTTAACAACGTTAGCTGCCTGCATTCCGCGAGCACCTTCTGTTAAATCATAAGTTACTGCCTGACCTTCGTCAAGAGATTTGAAACCTTCACCCTGGATAGCGGAGAAATGTACAAATACATCGTTTCCGTCTTCACCTGTGATAAATCCGTAACCTTTTTCAGCGTTGAACCATTTTACTGTACCTTTGTTCATGATGGTACCTCCATTTAAAATAATATAATTTATGATCGTGGATTTTTGAGTTAAAAAAATCCACCAGTTATTACAGATTATATAGGGGTGAGTATAATCTCTAATAACTAGTGAATTACTTTCATCCAATAAATCCCTCAACGAACATTATAGGTTTAACCACCGAAAATGTCAAGAGAATTGTGTATTGTTTTGAACGTGTACATAGGTTATACTGATACTGTTGCCCGGCAGTGAAACACCTGCTGTTTTGCTGCGCAAGAAAGCCGGGAAAAAGCAAAAAGAAAGGAAGATGTTTATGTCAGAAATGCTAAAAGCGATTCTGTTTGGGATCGTAGAGGGGATTACCGAATGGCTTCCGGTCAGCAGCACCGGACATATGATCATTCTTGATGAGCTGATCAAACTGAATGTGTCAAAAGAGTTTCTGGAAGTATTTCTTGTAGTGATCCAACTGGGAGCGATCCTGGCAGTTGTGATGCTTTACTGGAATCAGCTCTGGCCGTTTTCTCTGAAGAAAAAAGAACATTTCATAAGAAAAGATATCTTTTCCATGTGGTTTAAAGTAATTGCAGCCTGTATTCCGGCGGCAGTGGTCGGGATTTTGTTTGATGATCAGATTAATGCACTTTTTTACAATTACCGGGCGGTCTCAGTGGCCCTGATTCTTTTTGGTATTTTATTTATCGTGATCGAGAACAGGAATCAGACAAAGAAAGCACGCGTTACCGGTATCGCACAGATTACTTATCGGGATGCGATGCTGATTGGACTTTTTCAGCTCATCGCAGCCATTTTTCCCGGAACATCCAGATCTGGTGCGACCATTCTTGGCGGTATCCTGATCGGACTTTCCAGGACAACAGCGGCAGAATTTACGTTTTTTCTGGCTGTTCCGGTTATGGCAGGAGCCAGTCTTCTGAAAATTGTAAAATTTGGTCTGCTTTTTTCAGCATCAGAGATGATGATCCTGCTGGTCGGCATGGCAGTATCATTTGTCGTATCTGTCCTGGTGATCAAGCTTCTGATGAATTATATAAGAAAACATGACTTTAAAATTTTTGGATGGTATCGTATCGTACTTGGTATTCTTGTGATCCTGTTTTTCACAATTCGCTAGCCGGTTGTTAACACTAAGATAAATAGAATAAAAGCGAAATTTCTGTGGAGTTTGCACTGCAGATGTGAAAGTATTGGACAGAATCACAGAAAGTATAACAGAAAGGGGAGATGAGAGAATGAAAATCACACTTCCGGATGATGTGAAAAAGATCATCGAAACACTGGAAGAAAATGGATATGAAGGCTATGCGGTCGGGGGCTGTGTGCGTGACTCCATTCTTGGACGGACACCAAATGACTGGGATATTACGACCTCTGCAGCACCGCAGCAGGTCAAGAAGCTGTTCCTTCGGACAGTAGATACTGGTATTCAGCATGGAACGGTAACCGTTCTGATGGGAAAAGAAGGCTATGAAGTGACCACTTACCGTGTGGACGGAGAATATGAGGATGCAAGGCATCCAAAAGAAGTGACTTTTACGGCAAATCTGGAAGAAGATCTGCGCCGCCGTGATTTTACGATCAATGCCATGGCTTACAACGACAGCAAAGGTCTGGTAGATGTGTTTGGCGGAAGAGAGGATATGGAACAGAAAGTAGTCCGCTGTGTAGGAAATGCAGAAGAACGCTTCGGAGAAGATGCGCTTCGTATCATGCGTGCCGTCCGATTTTCAGCACAGCTTGGATTTACGGTCGATCCGGATACGGCAGAAGCGGCGAAAAAGCTGGCAGGGACACTTTCGAAAATCAGTGCTGAGCGGATCCAGACGGAGCTTGTGAAGCTTTTGATCTCCCCACATCCGGATTATCTGCGATATGCCTGGGAGTACGGGATCACAGCAGTTGTCCTGCCGGAGTTCGACCGCACGATGGAGACACCGCAGAATAATCCGCATCACTGCTACAATGTCGGAGAGCATACACTGGAAGCACTGAAAAACATAGAACCAGACAGGAGTCTGCGTCTGGCGGCATTGTTTCATGATTTCGGAAAGCCGCAGACACATACGACAGATGAAAACGGGATTGACCATTTTCACGGACATGCAAAGATCAGTGCCGGGCTTGCCGCTGACATCATGCATCGGCTTAAATTTGACAATGATACTTTAAATAAAGTCAAAACTTATGTAAAGTATCACGATCTGCGACCGGAACTGACCGAAAAGTCAGTGAGAAAGGCGGTAAGTAAAGTCGGGGCAGATGCGTTTGCGGAAGTTTTGAAGCTGAAAATGGCAGATACACTGGCACAGTCCCCGAAATGGCAGCCGGAGAAGAAAGAATATTTAAAGCGGCTTTCCAGGATTTACCAGGAAATTATGAAAAAAAACCAGTGCCTTACCATCAGGGAGCTGGAGATAAACGGAAAGGATCTGATAGAAGACGGGATGATGCCTGGCAAAGCAATCGGAGAGATTCTGTCAAAGCTTCTCGGAGAAGTTCTGGAAGAACCGGATAAAAATAAAAAAGAGATTCTTTTAAAAGAAAGCAGAAAACTGCGCGGGATGGAAGCGTAACTTTCAGTATATTTACCTTATGCATTTCATAGGATAGAATAGCTATTCAGTACAGGTTGAAGTACTTGCTGATCTGATTGTAAGAATATGGGGGGATTAGGGTGAATGAAAAGGATCTGATGATATTGGAGCAGTACGAACTGCAGGTACACAGTGCCAGGCGGGGACGCGGCTCCTTTCTTTGTGATACGGATAAGGGACTGATACAGGTGACGGAATTTTCAGGTTCCAGGGAACGGCTGTTTTTTCAGAACAGGGTACTCTGTTTTTTGCAGGAACAGGGGATGCGGTCAGATAAAATCCTGGAGAACCGGGAGGGTAATCTGGTCTCACTGGATCGTTATCAGAACGGTTATGTGGTAAAAAAATGGTTTTTCGGCCGGGAATGTGATACGAAAAGCCCGGAAGATATCATGGAGGCAGTACGTTATCTGGCAAAACTGCATCAGGTATTATGTCTTCCGGTTCAGGAATCTGAGACAGAAGCGGCACAGATAGAGGAAAGAGAAGAAAAGGTGATCAGAAAAGATTTAGAATACAACGGAGAACCTTTAAGCGGGGAGATCATGCGTCATACACGGGAACTGAAAAAGGTGCGGAATTTTATCCGGACGCGTAAGAAGAAAACCACATTTGAACAGCGTTTTCTGGAACTGTATGAGCCATTTATGGAGCAGGCAGAAGAGGTGGCGCAGCGTGTTCAGGAGAGCAGGGCGACGGCACTTTACCGTCAGAGCATCCGGGAGCGTAGAATCTGTCACGGGGATTACAGCCAGCACAATCTGATTTTTGACCGGGAGGGTGCAGTTGCGGTCAATTTTGCAAGATGCTGTTTTGATACGCAGATTGCAGATTTCTATCAGTTTTTCCGAAAGATCATGGAAAAACAGTCCTGGAACCGTAAACTGGGCATGGAAATGCTGCATACGTATCAGCAGGTGCGTCCGCTGGGAGATGCGGAATTTGAAGATTTTTGTATCCGGCTGGCTTATCCGGAGAAATTCTGGAAACTTGCAAACCATTATTTCAACAGCCGCAAGACCTGGATACCGGAAAAAAACCTTCAGAAGCTGGAAATATTGGATATGCAGGAAAAAAAACGGAGAGAATTTGTAAAGTTTCTGCATTAAAGGTTCCTTTTTTGACCTTTTTATTATATAATATAGCCATCTGTTGATTATTTTAATGGAGGTAGCACAATGGATTATAAAAAGGTCTATGAAGAGTGGCTCGCAAATCCATACTTTGATGAAGCTACAAAGGAAGAACTGCGAGCAATTGAGGGAGACGAAAAAGAAATCAAAGAACGCTTTTATGCAGATCTCGAGTTTGGTACTGCCGGACTGCGCGGTATCATTGGAGCAGGTACAAACCGTATGAACGTTTATACCGTGCGTAAAGCCACACAGGGGCTTGCCAACTATATCAAGTCTGTAGGGGCACAGGATAAAGGTGTAGCGATCGCTTACGATTCCAGACATATGTCACCGGAATTTGCAGATGAAGCAGCACTGTGTCTGGCTGCGAACGGTATCAAAGCTTACGTGTTTGAGTCACTGAGACCGACACCGGAGCTGTCATTTGCTGTGCGTACATTGAAATGTACAGCAGGTATCAATGTCACAGCAAGTCATAATCCGCCGGAGTACAACGGCTACAAAGTTTACTGGGAGGACGGAGCGCAGATCACACCGCCTCACGATACTGGTATCATGGCTGAAGTAAAGGCAGTTACCGACTATGCAAATGTTAAGACTATGGACAAAGATGCAGCAGTAGCAGCAGGACTTTATGAAGTGATCGGTGCAAACATCGATGATTCATATATTGAAGCACTGAAGAGCCAGGTGATCCACTGGGATTCCATCCGTGAAGTCGGCAAAGATCTCAAGATCGTTTACACACCGCTGCATGGTACAGGTAACATCCCTGCAAGACGTGTTTTAAAAGAGCTTGGTTTTGAACATGTATATGTAGTAAAAGAACAGGAACTGCCGGACGGCAATTTCCCGACTGTAAGTTATCCGAATCCGGAAGCAGAAGAAGCATTTGAGCTGGGACTGAAGCTTGCAAAAGAAGTAGACGCAGATCTGGTTCTGGCAACCGACCCGGATGCAGACCGTCTTGGTGTACGTGTCAAAGATAAAGATGGTGTATACCATACTCTTACTGGAAATATGTCCGGATGCCTGCTTGAAGAGTATGAACTGAGCCAGAAAAAGGCGGCAAATGGAAGCCTGCCGGAGGATGGAGCAGTTGTCAGCACGATCGTTACCACAAATATGGCAGGAACGATCGCAAAATCCTACGGACTGCGCTTTATCGAAGTACTGACCGGATTTAAGTATATCGGACAGCAGATTCTTGGTTTTGAACAGAGCGGAAAAGGCCAGTATCTCTTTGGATTTGAGGAAAGTTACGGATGCCTGATCGGAACACATGCGAGAGATAAAGATGCGATCGTTGCGACCATGGCGCTGTGCGAAGCGGCAGCTTACTATAAGACCCAGGGTAAAACATTGTGGGATGCCATGATTGATATGTATGAAAAATATGGCTACTACAAAGACGATATTCAGGCAATCACACTGAAAGGCATTGAAGGACTGCAGAAGATCCAGGAGATCCTGGAGACGCTCAGAAACGAGACACCATCCGAGATTGCAGGATACAAAGTACTTTCTGCAAGAGATTACAGGAAAGACACGATTAAAAATCTGGAAACAGGCGAAGTAACAAAGACCGGACTGCCATCTTCCAATGTTCTGTATTATGATCTCAGCGATGATGCATGGCTGTGTGTAAGACCATCCGGAACTGAGCCAAAAGTAAAATTCTACTATGGCGTAAAGGGTACTTCTCTGGAAGATGCAGATGAAAAATCTGCGGCATTTGGCAAACGGGTAGTTGCCATGATACAGGAAATGCTTTAAAATGCCAAAAACATATGATTTTGAGGATTTCTGTCAGATCACGGCAGCGCTGCGGAAAAAAGAAGGCGGATGCCCATGGGATCTTATCCAGACACACGAAAGTCTGAAACCGTATATGGTTTCAGAAACAGCAGAGGCATTGGCAGCAGTGGATCTCTATGATCAGACGAAGGATTCGGACAATTTCTGTGAAGAACTTGGAGATATGCTGTTTCAGGTTGTACTGCAAAGCCAGATCGCAGCCGAAGAAGGTCTTTTCACAATTGACGATGTGGTACAGAATATCAGTGAGAAAATGATTCGCCGTCATCCGCATGTTTTTGGAGAAGAAAGCTATAAATTGCTTGGTGGACATGCTGATACGTGGGAGGATATCAAAAAACTGGAAAAAGCAGGCAGAACAGAAACTCAGAAAAGGGCTCAGAAAAGAGCAGTTTATCTGGCGACACAGCAGATGATAGAACATTTACAGAAATCCCTTGACAAATATAGGGATAACGATTATAAATAAACATAGCCAATAAGGCTGTTGTATTCCGGACGCAGTGAACGCTCGGAATGCTGCAGCCTTGTTCTTAGGAATCTAAGAAATAATCAGAGAAATCACAGGAGGAAATGTCCATGAATAAGACAGAATTAGTAGCAGCAATCGCTGAACAGACAGAGTTATCCAAAAAAGATGCAGAAAAGGCACTGAAAGCTTTTACAGATATCGTTGCAGATGAACTGAAAAAAGGTGAAAAAGTACAGCTGGTAGGCTTTGGTACTTTTGAAGTATCTGAAAGAGCAGCAAGAGAAGGAAGAAATCCTCAGAGCGGCGAACCGATGACAATCGCAGCTTCCAAAGCTCCGAAATTCAAAGCAGGAAAAGCTCTGAAAGATATGATCAATAACTAAGATACATGATCTTATTTGCAAATAGCTGCCGTGGAGGACTCTGCGGCAGTTTTTTGATTTACAGGAAAGGAATCGATATATGAGACTGGATAAATTTTTAAAAGTGTCCAGACTGATCAAGAGGCGCACGGTGGCAAATGAAGCCTGTGATGCAGGAAGAGTTCTGATCAACGGAAGAACTGCAAAGGCATCCGCAGCTGTAAAAGCAGGGGATGTGATTGAGATTCAGTTTGGAACAAAGGCTGTAAAAGTGGAGGTCCTGGATGTCCGGGAAACGGTGAAAAAGGACAATGCGGCAGAATTGTACAAATATCTGTAGAGATTAAAAGAACATAAATACCGGCAGTCCTTCATATACTTTTGCAAAGAGTTTATGGAGAGCAGGTATGGACGAAAAACAGAATCAGCAGGGAGCACATAAGGTAACCATTCATGGAAGGCACAGCGGCACCATCAGTGGGGTATCGGATGTGCTTTCTTTTGATCTAAATGAAATCGTGCTGCAGACAACACAGGGAATGCTTATGATACGCGGACAGGAGCTGCATATGAACAGGCTGACACTGGAAAAAGGCGAGGTGGATATCGAAGGCAAGGTAGACAGTCTGGTCTATTCGGAACAGGCAGGAGAAGCCCCAAAAGGAGAGTCCTTTTTTGGACGGCTGTTTCGATAGATGAGTGCGGTGATTCTTTCGGAAGCGGCTTTTTTTGCGGTATCATTTGCGGCAGGGGCGCTGCTTCTTAGCGGATATGACATCCTGCGTGCCTTTCGCAGAGCATTTAGCCACAGCGCCAGATGGATTGCACTGGAGGATTTTGTCTACTGGTGTGCGGCTGGAATTTATCTGTTTTTGTTGTTTTATGAAAAAAATAATGGAGAAATCAGAGGTTATGCGCTTGCAGCATTGGGAATAGGAATGCTTGTGTATCATTTTACGCTGCAAAATGGTGTGCTTAAGATATTTTCAGCGTTTTTTCGAGGAATTCGGCTTGGGATTGCCGGCTTTTTCAGGTTACTTTTGCTGCCTGCCGGAAAATCATTCAAAAAAATGAGAAAAATTGTCCGGAAAACATTGAAAAACAAGATAAAACGGGTTAGAATGGTCATAGACAAAAAGTAGAGTTAGAAAGTCGGGAAGGGTATATGAAAAAAAGAAGGCGCAGGCGCAGGAGAAATGCAAACTTTCTGGGGAGATGTTGTATTTCTGCTGTGGTGCTTGTATTGCTTGTGGTGCTGACTGTGAAAAGCCACACATTAAAACAGAAAAATTCTGTGTATCAGGAGGAAATTGCACAGCTTCAGAAGCAGATGGATGAAGAGACAGCACGTACGCAGGAAATCAAAGATCTGGAAGCATATATGCAGACAGATGAGTACGCAGAACAGGTTGCAAAGGACAAGCTGGGGCTGGTATACGAAGATGAGATTATTTTCAAACCAGAAGAAAAGTAAAGATAAACAGGAAGACAGCATGAATGTGTAGAGCATGCTGCCTTTCTTTTTTGGTCGAAAACTTTTTGAAAAAACGAGCATCCTTTGACAAAATTTTCCCGGTGTATCCGATATACTGAGACCGTTGAAACAGCGTTAAGTCGAACGCAAGGAGGAAGTATGGGGGATTTTATTATCATTACACTGATGGTCAGCAGTTTCTGGCTTTTATGGGAAATTTTGCGTCTGGTTGGAATGGAACGACTGAGTCGTGAGGAGGTTACACTTCCGGCAGGAGAAATCGGCAGGATGGAGCTTTTACGCTGTGCGGACTCTTTTGAACAGTTATCAAAGCTGTTTTCCGGGATGGCAGTGACAAGAGACGAAATATCGGAAAACGATCTGCAGAAGGTGCTTTACGAGGTACAAAGCCAGGTCTGTGGCAACTGCAAAGAAGCATTTCGATGCTGGAGCCTGGAGAGTGACAATGCAGTGCAGAGATTTTACAGAATTGCAGATGGTGTTTTGCAGGGAAAAGATCTGAACAGCGGACACAGGCAGGCACTCAGGAGAGAATGTGCAAAAGGAGAACAATTTCTGGATGCAGTTGCAGACAACCTTGGAAAAGCGAGATTAAATCTGATCTGGAGAAACCGGCTTATGGAAAGCCGCAGTGCAGCAGCAGGACAGTTGTATGAAACGGCCTGTATTATCCGCAGAGCGGCAGACCATATCTGTGAAGTGAAAAGGGTAGACGGAAGTATTCGTCAGCAGGCAGATATCCGGCTGAGGATGCACGGACTGATTCTGAAAGACATCTGGTGCGTTCGGGAATCGAAAGGAATCCAATTGTATGTGACGTTGCGGACAGCAAAAAAAGGACGCTGTATCAGTACAAAAGAAGCGGCTGAGCTGCTTTCCTGTGCTTTTGGAAGCAGGTTGGTGCAGGATGAGCAGGGGCGATCAGTCATCAACAGTGAATACAGCACGATTCTTTTTGTGTCAGAACCGCAATATTATATATCGGGAGGCGTTGCAAGGATAGCGAAGGATGGAGAAGTGGTATCGGGGGATAATTTTTCCATGTTTTCCGGGAAAAACGGTCAGATGATCCTTGGGCTTTCAGATGGTATGGGATCAGGTCTGGAAGCTTTTCGTGAGAGTGAAACGGTGATCGATCTTCTGGAACAATTTCTTGGAAGTGGTTTTGACAAAGAGGCAGCAATCCGGCTGATCCATACGTCGATGCTTTTGCAGAGCGAAGGCCAGAGTTCCGCCACGGTGGATCTCTGTATGGCAGATCTTTACAGCGGAGAATGTGAGTTTGTAAAGATCGGTGCATCGACCACTTTTCTGAAAAAGAAAAACTGGGTTGAAACGATCACATCGACCAGTATGCCAATGGGGATACTGCCGGAAGTAGATTATGAATGTACAAGGAAAAAAATGGAGGATGGGGATTATATCATCATGGTATCGGATGGTGTGATGGATGCTTTTCCCCAGCCGGATGCAGAAGAGAGGATCAAGGATTATCTGCTGGAAACAGATATGGAAAATGTCAAAGCTCTGGCAAAGGCATTGTTGAAGTATGTTCTTGAAGCAGGGACGGCGCCGGCAAGAGATGATATGACCGTGTTGGTAGGCGCATTGAGAAGACGTTAGAAAAAGGAATCAGGATATGAAAGAAGTACAGGAATTTATCAGAAAACAGAACATGATTGAAGCAGGGGACTGTGTGCTGGCAGGAGTTTCCGGTGGAGCGGACTCAGTCTGCCTGCTGATGGAACTTCTGGAGTTTCAGGAAACGTGTCCGTTTGTACTGAAAGTGGTTCACATTGAACATGGAATCCGGGGGGATGCAAGTATTGCCGATGCAAAGTTTGTGGAAGAATTCTGTCAAAAGTATGAGATACCGTTTCAGCTTTTTTCTTTTGACATAAAAAAGATTGCAAAAGAAAGAAAACTGACGGTAGAAGAAGCAGGAAGGCGTGTCCGTTATGAGGCATTTGAAGCAGCAGCAAAAAAAGAAGAAAATGCCAAAATAGCGGTGGCGCATAACCGGGATGATCAGGCGGAAACGATTTTGATGAATCTGGCAAGAGGAAGTGGTCTGAAAGGGCTTGGAGGAATCCGGCCGGTGCGGGAAAATATTATCCGGCCACTTTTAAATACAAGCAGGAAACAGATCGAGGAAGCACTGTTCGCACGCGGTATACCATGGCGGACCGATGTGACAAATCAGGAGCTGGAGTATACAAGAAACAGAATACGTCTCGAAATCCTGCCTGCACTTACGCGGCATGTGAACGGGCAGGCGGTAAACCATATCGCAGAAGCTGGTATGCGTCTGCAGAAGGCAGAGGAATATCTGCAGAAACAGACCGGGTATCTGGCAGAAAAATATGTAAAGATGGAAAAAGGGCAGGTATGCCTGCAGCGTGCCGGACTTAGGGAGCAGGAACAACTGATGCAGGAATATCTGATACGGTTCTGCCTTGGCAGACTTGTGGAAGGTCAGAAAGATATTGGTCAGATTCATATAGAAGCACTTTGCAGGCTGGCTGCGGGGGAAAACGGGAAGTCGCTGGATCTTCCTGGAAATATCCGGGCGGTGAATAAAAATAAAAATCTTGTTTTTGAGAAAAAAAGCACAGAAAGCACGGATTTGCAAAAATCTGTGAAAGAGCTTGAAATTCCGGGGATTACAAAGTGGGGAGAACTGTGTATAAAAACAGCAATATTACCGTATAAACAGCAAATTATTCCGGAAAAAAAGTATACAAAATGGTTTGATTATGATACCATAAGCTATATGCCTGTGATCCGGACACGCAAAATGGGAGATTATCTCAGAATACATGCGGATGGCGGAAAGAAATCTCTTAAAAGGTATCTGATCGATGAAAAAATCCCAAGAGAAGAAAGAGAGGATCTTCCTCTTCTGGCAGATGGAGATCATATTCTGTGGGTGATCGGATATCGTATCAGCGAGGGGTATAAAGTTACAGAACATACAAAAAAGATTCTGCAAATACAAATAGATAAGGAGAATAAAGATGGAAGATAAGATTCGTGTACTTTTGACGGAAGAAGAAGTAAATGAAAAGATTAAGAAAATCGGAGAACAGATCAGCAAAGACTATGCCGGCAAATCTGTCCATCTGATCTGCGTGCTGAAAGGCGGTGTATTTTTTACCTGTGAACTGGCAAAGAGAATCACCGTTCCGGTATCTCTGGATTTCATGTCAGTAAGCAGCTATGGTGGCGACACAAAATCAAGCGGTGTTGTAAAGATCATTAAAGATCTGGATGAGCCGCTGGAGGGAAAAGAAGTTCTGATCGTAGAGGATATCATTGATTCCGGACGTACTTTAAATTATCTGATCCAGATTCTGAAAAAGAGAAATCCGGCAAGTATCCGGCTGTGTACACTTCTGGACAAACCAGAACGCAGAGTTACCGATGTGAAAGTGGATTATGTCGGCTTCAATATTCCTGATGAGTTTGTGGTAGGTTATGGCCTTGATTATGCCCAAAAATACCGCAATCTCCCATATATAGGAGTGGTGGAGCAGTAGAAAGGGGATTCCAAATTGAATAAAGTCGCAAAAGGAATGATTGTTTATCTTTCCGTTCTGCTGATCTGCGTACTTGGATGGTCTTATATCAAAAATGCATTTATTGAAAATTCAGGTACAAGTTATATGCAGTTCCAGCAGTTTGTGGAGGATGAAAAGGTAGATTATGTAGAGATACGTCAGAACTCACAGGGAGTGACAGGTGAGCTTTCCGTACATCTGAAGGATGGCACGGACAGAGACCTGAATGTTTCAGATGTCACAAAAGCAGAAGAGTTTCTGGATAAAACAGATGTGATTTATTATGTGACGGTTGAAAAGGAAAGCATATTTCTGACAACGGTACTGCCAATGCTTCTGATCTGTATTATTTTTATGACCTTTTTTGCCATGATGAACCGCCAGTCAGCGGGTGGTAATGCCAAAATGATGAATTTTGGAAAAAGCCGTGCTACGATGACGATGCCGGACAAGAAAAAAGTTACCTTCAAAGATGTAGCGGGTCTGCAGGAAGAAAAAGAAGATCTGCAGGAGATTGTAGAATTTCTGAAAGAACCGAAAAAATATCTTCAGGTAGGAGCACGTATTCCCAAAGGAGTCCTGCTGGTAGGACCTCCGGGAACCGGAAAAACACTGCTTGCAAAAGCGATTGCAGGTGAGGCAGGTGTTCCGTTTTTCAGTATTTCCGGTTCTGATTTTGTGGAAATGTTTGTCGGCGTCGGAGCATCCCGTGTACGTGATCTGTTTGCGGAAGCAAAGCTGCATGCACCATGTATTATCTTCATCGATGAGATCGATGCAGTTGCCAGAAAACGTGGTGCCGGTATGGGCGGAGGTCATGACGAACGTGAGCAGACATTGAACCAGATGCTGGTAGAGATGGATGGATTTGGCTATAATGAAGGAATCATTGTTATGGCAGCAACAAACCGTGTGGATATTCTGGATCCGGCGATCATGCGTCCGGGACGCTTTGACCGTAAGATCGGTGTCGGCAGACCGGATGTGCGCGGAAGGGAAGAAATCCTGAAAGTTCATGCAAAAAACAAACCTCTGGGTGATGATGTAGATCTGAAAGAAGTGGCAAAGACATCAGCAGGTTTTACCGGTGCGGATCTGGAAAATCTGATGAACGAAGCCGCCATCTATGCTGCGAAAGACGGCCGTGCTTATATCATGCAGGAGGATATCCGGCGTGCATTTATAAAAGTCGGTATCGGGGCAGAGAAAAAGAGCAGGATCATTACAGAAAAGGAAAAGAAAATTACGGCATATCATGAAGCAGGGCATGCAATTTTGTTTCATGTACTTCCAGACGTGGGACCGGTTCATACGATTTCCATCATTCCGACCGGAATGGGAGCTGCCGGTTATACGATGCCGCTTCCGGAGCAGGATGAGATGTTCAACTCGAAAAATAAAATGATGCAGGATATTATCGTTGATTTTGGCGGACGTGTTGCAGAGGAGTTGATTTTTGGTGATGTGACAACGGGAGCATCACAGGACATCAAGCAGGCAACACAGATGGCAAGAGCCATGGTAACACAGTATGGTATGTCAGAAAAGGTCGGACTGATCAATTATGCAAATGAAGATGAGGTCTTTATCGGGCGTGATCTTGCACAGACGAGAGGCTATGCAGATCAGACTGCAGCAGTGATCGACAGTGAAGTGAAACGTATTATTGACGAATCACATGAGAAAGCAAAACAGATTCTTGAAGAAAATATGGAGGTACTGCATACCTGTGCAAGGCTTCTGATAGAGAAAGAAAAGATTGGCAGAGAAGAGTTTGAAGCACTTTTTGGTGAAAATAGACAAAAAACAATATGAAATTTTGTGAAGATTATGCACACTTAAATTTGCACCTGTGGTATATTATAACTCGTAAAACCCCCAATACATTATATAGTTTTTGCTACACCCCATAAGAAGAAATACCTTCTCCAAAGAAAGACAGTTCAGATGAACTGTCTTTTTTCCTTTTCAGGGAGGTTGTGAATTTGTCAAAGATAGTGTAAGATAGTCTGAGAAGGAGAAAACTCCCGGCGGGAGTGTAAAGCTCCTGACATCAGATGTGAGGTGACATACACCTTGCAGCAAGAATGCCGGAGGCATTCTTGAATAGGAGGGAAATATGAACTTGCCAAGTATTGAATATCAGGATAAGCTGCGCAGGTATGTGCTTCAGATGCGGCCTGTCTTTAAGCCAAATGCACTATTCAGTGATGAAACAGAAAATTTTGTGACACCAATGGAGCCTGAAGCAGGAGAAGTCATTACCATACGTTTTCGTACCTGGAAAGATAATGTTGATAAAGTTTATTTTGTCAGTGGTTCTGCGCGCATGGCCATGGAATTTGAAAAGGCAGAAGGAAATTTTGACTATTTTAAAATTCGGGTTATGATGTCGGAAGAACCAATCCATTATTTTTTTGAAGTCCATGCGGGAAAAATACATTGTTTCTATAATAAGACGGGTGTTTCCAAAGACCAGCAGGACGATTATGCATTTACGATCGCACCGGGATTCCATACACCAGACTGGGCAAAAGGCGCAGTGATGTATCAGATTTTTGTGGATCGTTTTTCGAGCGGAGACAGCAATAACACGGTAGAAGACAGAGAGTATTATTATATAGGAGATTATTCACAGAAGGTAACTGACTGGCGCAAGAATCCATCTTTTATGGGAGTGCGTGAGTTTTATGGCGGTGACCTTCAGGGGGTTATGAATAAACTGGATTATCTTCAGGAACTGGGTGTAGATGTGATTTATTTTAATCCGATCTTTGTTTCGCCTTCCAATCACAAATACGATATCCAGGATTATGATTATATCGATCCACATTACGGAAAGATTGTAAGTGACGGCGGAGAACCTTTACAGGAAGGGGATACCATCAATGCCCATGCATCCAAATATATTAAACGTGTAACAGATAAGGCAAATCTGGAATCCAGTAACACGTTTTTTGTACAGCTTGTGGAGGAAATCCACCGAAGAGGCATGAAGGTGATCCTTGATGGTGTATTCAATCATTGCGGTTCTTTTAATAAATGGATGGATCGGGAACAGATTTATGAAAATCAGGAAGGATATGAAGCAGGTGCTTATGTATCAGCAGACAGTCCATATCGCAGTTTCTTCAAATTTAACAATGATCAGGCATGGCCGTACAATCCAAATTACGACGGATGGTGGGGACATGATACACTGCCGAAATTGTGCTATGAACAGTCACCGAAACTGCATGATTATATTATGGAAATCGGGCGTAAATGGGTCTCGCCACCGTTCAATGTAGACGGATGGAGACTGGACGTGGCGGCTGATCTTGGATTTTCCAATGAATACAATCATCAGTTTTGGAAAGAGTTTCGCAAAACAGTAAAAGAAGCCAATCCGGAGGCAATTATTCTGGCAGAGCATTATGGAGATGCCAGTGCATGGCTGCGCGGAGATGAGTGGGATACGGTTATGAACTACGATGCGTTTATGGAGCCGCTGACCTGGTTTTTTACTGGTATGGAAAAACACAGCGATGAATTTCGCGGGGATCTTCTGGGAAATGAGCAGGCATTTTCCGGAGCAATGCGTCATCATATGGCGAGTTTTCTTGCGCCATCTCTGCAGGTTGCCATGAATGAACTGTCCAATCACGATCATTCCCGTTTCCTGACGCGAACCAATCACAAGGCCGGCCGTGTGGCAAATCTGGGATACGAGGCGGCATCACAGGATATCAATGTATCTGTTATGCGGGAAGCAGTTGTAATGCAGATGACCTGGCCGGGAGCACCGACAATCTATTATGGCGATGAAGCGGGAGTCTGTGGTTTTACCGATCCGGATAACCGCAGGACATATCCATGGGGAGAAGAAAACCAGGATCTCATTGCATTTCATAAAGAAATGATTCGCATACACAAGGCTTATCCGGTGCTGACACATGGTTCATTAAAGTTTCTGGAGCAAAGACATAATGTGCTTTCCTATGGGAGATTTTCGGAAAAAGAGCAGGTGATCGCTGCCTTTAACAATGATGATACAGAACAGCAGATCCATCTGTCGGCATGGCAGGTCAATGTGCCGCTTCATTGTGATATGGAGAGGGTCATGCTTACCCATGCGCAGGGATATACGACAGAAGCATATACGGTTCCGGTTCAGGCGGGGGAAATAGAACTGAATTTACCGCCGCGCGGTGCAATGGTGCTTCGATACGGAAAATAAGAGAAAATAAAAAAACCTGGAATCCTTTTTGAAAAATGGCGTCTGGGTTTTTCTTTTGGTATAATTTTAAAATTCCCTGTCAAAACGTTCAAGGGACTTTTATGGTGTAAAGCGATAAAGTGAAAAGATAAAAAATAAAAGCGCGAGACGGGACTCGAACCCGCGGCCTCGACCTTGGCAAGGTCGCGCTCCACCAACTGAGCCACTCGCGCATTTTTGTTTGTAAGTTGTGTTCCGCAACTCACAGGTCATATAATACAATAGAAATATGTATTTGTCAACAGTAAATTTGAAAAATTTTGAAAAAAATAAATTATTTGAATTGTTCCTCAAAAACAGGCAGCTTAATCTGCTTGACAGATGTATTTCTTTGCGTGATACTTAGTTGAATTCCCATTCCTCCAAGTGAACAGGAAGGCAGTGGGATGAACTGCCGCTTAAACACAGGCGGTAATAAAACGGCAGTCAGATTCCTTGAAATTACTGACTGTGAGTTGAAACAAAATCAGGAGGATGGCATGAAAATATTGCTGATCGCAATGAATGCGAAATATATACATTCCAATCTTGCAGTTTATTGCCTGAAAAGTTATGCGGCCAGGAGAGGAATCGAGACGGAAATTGCGGAGTACACGATCAATCACAGGCAGGATGATATTCTGATGGACATTTACCAGAAGAAGCCGGATGTGGTGGCTTTTTCCTGTTACATCTGGAATCTGGAATTTGTTGAAAATATCGCCAGGGATCTGCATCAGGTTTTGCCTGATCTGGAAATCTGGGGAGGCGGACCGGAAGTTTCCTATGATGCAGAGAAATTTCTGATGAAACATCCGGAATTTCGCGGTATTATGCAGGGGG
Source organism: uncultured Lachnospiraceae bacterium (assembly GCA_900551235.1). Classification (GTDB taxonomy): domain Bacteria; phylum Bacillota; class Clostridia; order Lachnospirales; family Lachnospiraceae; genus Hominisplanchenecus. The sequence goes on along the minus strand of URUU01000010.1, from coordinate 6,745 downwards.
AAGGTGAGAGGACTTTCTGCGAACTTGCCGGACTTTATCAGGATTTTGGCAAAGATGCGGTGCAAAAACTGGATAGCTGTTCCGGTATCGTATGGCGGAATCAGAAAAGAGAGATTGTGCGGGGAATGCCGCAGGCACCGATCAGTCTGGATGAAGTTCCTTTTATATATGAAGAATACGAAGACCTGGTGCCGTTCGAAAATCGTATTCTCTATTATGAGACGAGCAGAGGATGTCCGTTTTCATGCAGTTACTGCCTTTCTTCCATCGACAGGCGGGTTCGACTCCGCAGCATAGAACTGGTGGAGAAAGAATTGCAGTTTTTCCTGGATCATAAAGTGCCGCAGGTAAAATTTGTAGACCGGACGTTTAACTGCAATCACAGGCACAGCATGGCAATCTGGAATTATATCAAAGAACACGACAATGGCATCACGAATTTTCATTTTGAGATTGCAGCAGATATTTTAAAGGACGAAGAAATTCAGCTTCTGTCTACTTTCCGGCCGGGACTTGCACAACTGGAGATCGGTGTGCAGTCTACAAATATGCAGACCATCCATGAAATAGACCGTGTAATGGATTTTGCACTGGTAAGAAGGAAAGTGCTTCAGGTGGCAAGTGCCGGGAATATCCATCAGCATTTGGATCTGATTGCCGGACTGCCATATGAGAATCTGGAGAGTTTCCAAAAATCCTTCAATGATGTCTATTTGTTGCGGCCGCAGCAGTTCCAACTTGGATTTCTGAAGGTCTTAAAAGGCTCGAAAATGCATGAAAAAGCAGAAGAGTACGGGATCGTTTACCATACACGCCCTATGTACGAGGTTTTATCGACAAAATGGCTGAGCTATGCTGAAGTCATCTATTTAAAAGGCATAGAAGAAATGGTTGAGGTCTATTACAACAGTTCCCAGTTTCGCTGTACGATGCTGGCACTGGAGCAGGAGTTTGACACACCGTTTGCCATGTATGAGGCACTGGCGGCATACTATGAGAAAAATGCTCTGAACGGAATGAATCATTCCCGTATGCGGCGCTTTGACATTCTTCATGATTTTATTCTGTCTTGTGTGAAAGAAGAAAACGTGCCGGAATACGAGGATGATCTGCTGATGGATCTTTATTTAAGAGAAAAAAGCAAGAGCCGTCCGTCCTGGGCTGCGGATCTTTCTGGATATAAGAGTGGGCTGCAGGAGTTTTTCAAAAAAGAAGCAGAAGAAAAACGTTATCTCAAAGATTATGAAGGCTATAGTTGGAAACAGATTCTGAATATGACGCATGTCGAGATCGATTCGAAGGGAGAATGGACGCTGTTTGATTACAAAAGGCGAGATCCGCTTACAAAGGATGCGGCAACGTATATAATTTCAGAGGTTCAGACAGAGAAAAACAGGGAGATGGAGAAAAAGGCATGATCAGAGACTATGTGGCACTGGATCTGGAAACGACAGGTTTAAGTCCGAGAAAAGATTCAATCCTGGAAATTGGTGCAGTGCGCGTAAAGGATGGAAAAGTGCAGGAAGATTATGCAGAACTGATTTATCCAGGTTTTCCGATACCAGAGCGCATTACAGAACTGACTGGAATCACTGATGAAATGGTTAAAAATCAGCGGGATGAGAGAACGGTTGTGGAAGAATTTCTGGAGTTTTGCAAAGATTCGGTGGTTGTTGGACATAACATTGCATTTGATTTGGGGTTTCTTTGTCAGAAAGCAGCAAATATAGGGGAAAAATTTGAAAATGAGGCACTTGATACGCTGAAGATTGCAAGAAAGTATCTGCCGGAACTGCCAAGCAGGAAACTGGGGGATCTCTGTGTTTACTATCAGATTGAGCAGAAACAGTGGCACAGGGCATACGAAGATGCCAGAGTGACAAGTGAACTTTATCGGAAACTGGCGGCAGATTTTTACAGGGAGGGCGATGCAGAGTTTGAACCTGGGAAGATTTCTTATAAAGTTCGAAAAGATGCACCGGCTACGAAAACACAAAAAGTATACTTGAATGATTTGATGAAATATCATAAAATAGAAATGAATGTTGCTTTGGATTCCCTGACCAGAAGTCAGGCATCCAGGATGGTTGACGGAATTATCTTCCGTTACGGGAAAATGAAGAGGTGATAGATATGATGAATTTTCGTGACAAAAAAACAAAGAGGATCCTTTCCGGAATTTTAGTAGTTTTGATCGTGATTGCAATGGTGCTTCCGACACTGGCAGCGGTCATTGGTATTTTTTAACAGGTAATCAGGGGTTATCAGTACTGTATCAGATACAGTATGGGAGGTTATATATTATGAAAAAAAACAGATATCCGGTACTGGCTGCGATTCTGGCACTGGCAGGAGCAGCCGTATTTTCGCCGAAAGCCGTTCTGGCGGCAGAAGGGGAGAAGATCAGCCAGGGAGTTTATATCGGGGATGTGGATGTTTCCGGTATGACAGAGGAAGAAGCGAAACAGGCAGTAGAAGATAGTATGGATGAAACCAAAGCTGTGAGCATAACCTTAAAAGCGGACAGTGAAGAGGCGGTAGTAAATGCCGGCGATCTGGGACTTACCTGGGAGAATCAGGAAGTCGTGCAGGAAGCTTTGGAGCTTGGTAAATCCGGAAATATCATTAAACGTTACAAAGATAAAAAGGATTTGGAGAACGAATCAAAAAAATATAAGATGGATTACTCCGCAGATAAAAATGTGATAAGGCAGGTGCTGGAGAATAAGGCAGATCTGTTTAACCGGGAACCGACAGATGCACAGATTTCTACGGACAACGGAAGTTTTGAAGTAGTGCAGGGAGAGAATGGGATTTCACTGAATGTGGATAAATCTGTTAAGAAGATTTACAAATATCTGAAAAATGACTGGGCTGGGAAAAATACATCAATCGAGCTTGTAGCTGATGTAAAAGAACCGGAGTGTACTACGGAAGATCTTTCCAGCATTACCGATGTACTTGGAACAGCCACTACATATTATGGTTCTACCAATGCGAGAAACAAAAACGTAGAGACCGGAGCAGAAAAACTGAATGGACATTTGTTGATGCCGGGAGAGACTTTTTCGGTTACACAGGAAGTGATTCCATTTACCGAAGAGAATGGATATGAACCGGCACCTTCTTACGAAAGCGGAAAGGTAGTAGACAGTTATGGCGGCGGCATCTGCCAGGTTTCCACAACGCTCTATAATGCGGTGCTTAATGCAGAACTGGAAGTGTTGGAACGGCATAATCATACGATGATCGTCACATATGTGGATCCATCCAAAGATGCGGCGATCGCAGAAGGTCTGATGGATCTGCAGTTTGCCAACAGTACCGATTATCCGATTTTTATTTCCGGTTATGCTTATGGCGGGGAACTGACCTTTACTATTTATGGACATGAGACGCGAGATCCGAACAGAACAGTGGAATATGTAAGCGAGACAACCGGAACAACGGATCCGGAAGGGGTGAAGCTGTATGCAGCCACAGATCAGCCGGTAGGTTACTTGAATCAGACGCAGAGTGCACATCAGGGACTGACGGCAGTACTCTGGAAGTACGTAACAGAAAATGGAGAAACTACAAAAGAGCAGGTTAACTACAGCAATTATCAGGCAGTTCCGGTTTCTTATGATGTAGGAGTTAATACGGACAATCCGACGATATCAGCAGCCATCCAGACAGCAATCGCAAACAACAATCTGGAGCAGGTACAGGCGATCATCAGCGGAAATTATGGTCAGACTTCCGGTACACAGACGACGGATCAGCAGCAGAGTGAGTCTCAGAAGTCGGAATCACAGTCGGGTTCTGACTCTTCTTCTCAGTCTGAAAGTGACAATTCTGGTACTGCCGCACCGGATGCGTCTGTTCCGGATGATACGACAGCAGACATTATTCAGTAAAGGATAAAAATATATGGATCTTGTTGTGACAAAATGGATAGCATTAAAAGGTACTTTTGAGCTGGCTTCCCAAAAAGAGGAGCAGCTTCTTGAACGTTTTCCATCTGTCATGCTAAAGGACGCAGTGGACTTTGAATGTGAACTGTCCACAGAGCGGGAATATCAGATTTCAGGCGGGTATGGCGCTGCCGCCATTTACCCGCTTGGAAAAGGCGGGATATTAAGCGGACTATGGAACATGCTGGAGCAGATGAAGGCGGGCATGGAGATCGATCTTCGAAAAATTCCTATCCGTCAGGAAACGATAGAAATCTGTGAGTTTTTCGACCTGAATCCCTACTATACAGATTCCGCAGGAGCACTCCTTGTGGCAGTGGAAGACGGATTCGGACTGGTTTCTGTGCTGGAGCGTGAGGAGATTCACGCGGCCGTGATCGGGAGAACGAACGATGGCAATGACCGTATCATCTATAATCAGGGAAATAAAAGATACCTTGACCGTCCTCAGAAGGAGGAACTGGAAAAGGTGTTCGGCTTGAATTAAAAGGAGGCTAAAAAATGAGAGAACAGATATTAACATTTTTGGAAAAAAACAGCCGTATTGATCCGAAAGAACTGGCGATATTACTGGGCAGCGATGAAGTGACGATCATGAACGAAATCGCAAAGATGGAAGAAGAAAAAGTCATCTGCGGTTATCATACACTGATCGACTGGGAAAAAGTTTCTGATGAGAAAGTAACCGCTCTGATCGAGGTGCGCGTCACTCCGATGCGAGGACAGGGATTTGATTCCATCGCAGAGCGTATTTATAATTATCCGGAGGTAAGGAGCGTATATCTGATTTCCGGAGCCTATGATCTGATGGTCATTCTGGAAGGAAAGACACTGAAACAAGTATCAGGATTTGTTTCTGACAAACTTTCCACACTGGACTCTGTTTTAAGTACAGCCACTCATTTCATCCTGAAAAAATATAAAGATCATGGAACGATTTTTACAAAGAAAAGTAAAGATGAAAGGATGCTGGTGACACCATGAAAAATGTAATTTCCGATAAAGTTCTGGGGATTCAGCCTTCCGGAATCAGAAAATTTTTTGATATTGTAAGTGAGATGGATGATGTTATTTCGCTTGGCGTGGGGGAACCGGACTTTGATACACCGTGGCATATCCGCGACGAGGGTATCTACAGCCTGGAGAGAGGAAGGACTTTCTATACATCCAATGCAGGTTTAAAAGAACTGAGGGAAGAGATCTGCAAATATTTAAGCCGCAGATGTAAAGTGGATTATACGATCGACGAGACGCTGATTACCGTAGGCGGAAGTGAGGCAATCGATCTTGCGATGCGTGTACTGTTAAATCCGGGTGATGAGGTGCTGATCCCACAACCAAGTTTCGTATCTTATCTGCCGTGTGCTGTTTTGGCAGATGGTGTTCCGGTTGTCATCAACCTGAAAGCAGAAAATGAATTCCGCTTAACAGCACAGGAACTGGAGGAAGCAATCACCGATAAGACAAAACTTCTGGTGCTGCCGTTCCCGAACAACCCGACCGGGGCGGTTATGACAAGAGAAGATCTTGAAGCGATCGCAGAAGTGATTATCCGCCACGATATTTATGTGCTTTCCGATGAGATTTATTCTGAGCTGACTTATGCAGGAGACCATGTGTCGATTGCAAGTCTGCCGGGCATGAAAGAACGTACGATTACGATGAACGGATTTTCCAAAGCGTATGCGATGACCGGATGGAGACTTGGCTATGCCTGCGGACCAAGAGAGATCATTAAGCAGATGACAAAGGTACATCAGTTTGCGATCATGTGTGCTCCGACCAATAGTCAGTATGCAGCGGTAGAAGCTCTGAGAAACGGCGATGATGATGTGATCAAGATGCGTGAGGCATACAATGGCAGAAGACGTTATCTGATGCATGCATTTGCAGAGATGGGACTGCCGTGTTTTGAGCCGCTTGGAGCGTTTTATGCATTCCCGTGCATCAAAGAGTTCGGCATGACTTCCGATGAGTTTGCATCCAGACTGCTGAAAGAAGAGAAGGTAGCTGTCGTTCCAGGAAGTGCATTTGGTGAGTGCGGAGAAGGATATCTGCGAATTTCTTATGCTTATTCACTGGAGGATTTAAAGAAAGCGCTGGATCGCATTGCAGATTTCGTGAAGAGACTGAAAGAAGAGGGAAGCAGATAATGGCAAAGCTGAATATCGTGCTTTTTGAGCCGGAGATTCCGGCAAATACCGGAAACATAGGAAGGACCTGTGTAGCAACCGGGACAAGACTGCATCTGATCGAACCGCTGGGATTCCGCTTAAATGAAAAAGCATTAAAGAGAGCCGGGATGGATTACTGGAAAGACCTTGACGTGACCACGTATATTGATTATGCCGATTTCCTGGAGAAGAATCCGGGAGCCAGGATCTATATGGCAACGACCAAGGCAAAGAAAACCTACACGGAAGTGCTTTATGAGCCGGGCTGCTATATTATGTTTGGAAAAGAAAGTGCCGGGATCCCGGAAGAAATTCTCGTTGAGAATCAGGAGACGGCGATCCGTATTCCAATGATCAATGATGTCCGCTCCCTGAATCTGGGAAATTCTGTTGCAATCGTGCTTTATGAGGCACTTCGCCAGAATCACTTTGATCATATGCAGTTGGAAGGAGATCTGCACAGGCTGCACTGGAAAGAATAATCCAGGCAGGACAGAAAAATAAGAATTTACGGAGGATGTGGACAGGTGCAAAGGAATCCAAAAGCAGAATAGAAACAGCATGAATCAGAACGCCAGAACCTTCAGAAAGAAAATCTTCTGACCCCCTGCGTTT
>URUU01000009.1 GCA_900551235.1 uncultured Lachnospiraceae bacterium | reverse complement strand
GCAGATCCGACCAACTTCCTTCTGATGCATGCAATGGGACCGAACGTAGCAGGTGTTATCGGTACTGCTGTAGCAGCAGGTACCTTCATGGCTATCTTTGGAGTATAATAATAAAACACTGATGCTGTCCGGGAGACGTAAAAGTCCGGACAGCTGCAATAAATGGAGGTTTAGTAATGTCTGAAATCGAAAAAAAACCGATTAAAATTACTGAGACCATTCTGCGTGATGCCCATCAGTCCCTGATCGCCACCAGAATGACCACAGAGCAGATGCTTCCCATCGTAGAAACAATGGATAAAGTAGGCTACCATTCCGTAGAGTGCTGGGGTGGCGCTACTTTCGATGCATCTCTTCGTTTCCTTCACGAAGATCCATGGGAGAGACTTCGTAAATTCCGTGATGGCTTCAAACACACCAAACTGCAGATGCTGTTCCGTGGACAGAACATTTTGGGTTATCGCCCCTACGCAGATGATGTGGTAGAGTATTTTGTACAGAAATCCATCGCAAACGGTATCGATATCATCCGTATCTTTGACTGTCTGAACGATCTCCGCAACCTGGAGACTGCAGTAAAGGCTGCCAACAAAGAGAACGGACATGCACAGGTAGCTCTGTCCTACACTCTGGGTGATGCTTACACTCTGGACTACTGGACCAAGACCGCAAAAGAGATCGAGGAGATGGGTGCAAACTCCATCTGTATCAAGGATATGGCAGGCCTGCTCCTTCCGTATGCCGCAACTGATCTTGTGAAAGCACTGAAAGAGACCGTTAAGATCCCGATCCAGCTGCATTCTCATTATACTTCCGGTGTTGCTTCCATGACTTACATGAAAGCCGTAGAGGCTGGTGTTGATGTGATCGATACCGCTATGTCTCCGTTTGCACTGGGTACTTCCCAGCCGGCAACCGAGGTTATGGTTGAGACCTTCAAGGGTACTCCCTACGATTCCGGTCTGGATCAGAAACTTCTGGCTGAGATCGCTGACTACTTCCGTCCGATCCGTGACGAGGCTCTGGACAGCGGCCTTCTGAATCCGAAGAACCTGGGTGTAAACATCAAGACTCTCCTGTATCAGGTACCGGGCGGAATGCTTTCCAACCTGACCAGCCAGCTGAAAGAGCAGCATGCAGAGGACAAGTTCTACGATGTGCTTGAGGAAGTTCCGAGAGTAAGAAAAGACCTCGGTGAGCCGCCTCTGGTTACTCCGTCCTCTCAGATCGTTGGTACACAGGCTGTATTCAATGTCATCATGGGCGAGCGTTATAAGATGGTTACCAAGGAGACAAAGGATGTTCTCTGTGGTAAATACGGAAAGACCGTAAAACCCTTCAACAAAGAAGTACAGAAGAAATGCATCGGCGATGCAGAAGTGATCACCTGCCGTCCGGCAGACCTTCTGAAACCGGAACTCGAGACTCTGGAAAAAGAGATGGCTCAGTACAAAGAGCAGCCTGAGGACGTTCTGTCCTACGCTCTGTTCCCGCAGGTAGCTACTGACTTCTTCAAATACAGAGAAGCTCAGCAGACCAAAGTGGATCCGACCAAGGCAGACACCAAGGATAAGGCTTATCCCGTATAATAAAAATGACTGATGAAAGACCAGTTGTAGGAAACTGCAGCTGGTCTTTTTTTCTGCCAATCTGGTGTTTACAAGAGGGCGGGATTTTGTTATCATAAAGGTATCGATTCGGGAAACAGGAAAAGGAGGTGAGCTCCATGTCAATGACAGGAAAGAGAAGAAAGGCCACAGCTTTGCTGGTCGTCTTTTTTGTACTGTTTTCGGCCCTTTATCTCAGTATGGGAATGGAAAATGGCGGGACGGAGAGCGGGAGCGCCGCCTCTGTCGTTACATGGAGGAGCGAACGGTTTTCTGTGACGGAGCAGGTAAATGTGGAGGAACTCTCCGGAGTCCGTTCGCTGATGCTCCGGCTGTTTCCCGGAATGAGACGCCATGCGGAGGAGAAGGAGAGCGGAACGCTTACCGTTACGCTGGAGTTTTTGTGTGTGCTCTATTTTCTCCTGAGGCTTCGTTTTATCCGCATGACAGGGGAGCAGGCGGAGTCCTGTATTTCCCTGAAAGAGGCAGTGATCCGCTATATACACAGGCAGGACGGACAGAAGGATAAATCCGGTCATAAAACAGAAAAGAACCAATTGTTTTATGAAAAAATGACCGGAGGTTATACATATGGGAATAAACATTTTTGCAGGAGTTCTGATCGTGATTGTTGTTGTGGCAACCGCATATGCTGTCTGGCATGAGCTTCACTGACAAAAGAAAAAGAGTGGAAAGATGAGGAAAAAGTGACATGAGTACATTTCAGGAACTGCTGGAAAAAATGGGGCTGAAAGGGCATAAGGAGAATACGGAAGCCCTGGGCTTTTCCGAACGCATGAAAAAGATGTTCCATATGAAGGAAAAATTCGCGGAGATACCCGAAAAAGAGGTGCTGACGGAGATCCTTCAGTCGGATATGGAGAACATCAGAGGGACGATGGAAAGCCTGGATAAGGATACCTTTTCTATGGCGGCGGAGCTGATCCAGAATGCGAAAAAAATCTACATCGTAGGAATCCGAAGCTGCGAGCCCCTGGCAGATTTCCTGGGCTTTTACCTCAATATGTTATTTGATGAGGTCCATGTGGTACGGACCAACAGTGCCAGCGAAATTTTTGAGCAGCTGATGCGGATCGGGGCAGGCGATGTTCTGATCGGCATCAGCTTTCCGAAATATTCCATGCGGACCGTGAAGGCCATGGAGCTGGCCAACAGCCGGAGCGCCGGGGTGATTTCCATCACAGACAGCATTCATTCGCCGCTGAATCTCTATTCTTCCTGCAATCTCATTGCAAGAAGCGAGATGGCGTCAGTGGTGGACTCCCTGACGGCTCCGTTGAGCGTGATCAATGCGCTGATCGTGGCTCTCTGCCTCAAAAATCAGGATTCCTTAAAGCAGTCCATCGAGACTCTGGATCAGCTTTATGACGATTATCAGATTTACGGCAGAGACGAGATGGACCCTTCCGGCGGGGAGATCGAGATCTTCCACCAGGGAAGCAGGGTATGAGAAGGAGAAAAAGATGAAAAAAGTTCTGGTTATCGGCGGCGGAGCTGCCGGAATGTTTGCGGCGATTTCAGCGGCGGAGGAAGGCCACGAGGTCCATCTGTTTGAAAAAAATGAAAAATGCGGAAAAAAGCTGTACATCACAGGAAAGGGCCGTTGCAATCTCACGAATGCGTGCGAGATGGAGGAACTTTTCAACAACGTCTGCAGCAACAGCAAATTTCTCTACAGTTCGTTCTATGGCTTCACCAATCAGGATGCGATTGCCTTCTTCGAGGAGAACGGCACGAAGACCAAGGTGGAGCGGGGGGAGAGAGTCTTTCCTCTGTCCGATCATTCTTCTGACGTGATCGGAGCACTCACGAGAAAGATGCGTGCGCTGGGCGTTCAGGTACATTTAAATATAGAAGTAAAAGAAATTCTCACGGAAGAAAATAAGGTGACAGGCCTTCTTTTTTCGGACGGAACGAAGGAAATGGGAGATGTGGTGATTTTGGCTACCGGCGGTCTTTCCTATGCCAGCACGGGCTCCACGGGCGACGGCTACCGCTTTGCAGAAAAGCTGGGCCATAAGATCACGGAGCTTTCCCCTGCTCTGGTTCCGATGAATGTGAAAGAGGAGGACTGTAAGCGGCTCCAGGGCCTGTCGCTCAAAAATGTCCGCGTTTCCCTTTCTGCCGGAAAGAAATGTTTTTATGAGGATTTTGGCGAGATGATGTTCACCCATTTCGGCGTGACAGGACCGCTGATCCTGAGCGCCAGCAGCCAGATCCCGAAGAAATTCCGGGGGCAGGAGCTGACTCTTTCCATCGATCTCAAGCCGGCCCTTACGCCGGAACAGCTGGACGACCGGCTTTTAAGAGATTTTTCCAGGGAGAAAAATAAACAGTTCAAAAACGTTCTGGGAGGTCTTTTCCCGTCGAAACTCATCCCGATTATGGTGGAAAGATCAGGAATTGAGCCTGAAAAACAGGTAAATGCCATAGAAAAGGCAGAAAGATTGCAATTTGTAGAAAAAATTAAAAATTTTAGGTTGACCGTAACCGGACTCAGAGATTATAATGAAGCTATTATTACCAGAGGCGGAATCTGTGTGAAGGAGGTCAATCCTTCGACCATGGAATCCAAGCTGGTATCCGGACTGTTTTTCGCAGGTGAGGTCTTGGATCTGGATGCTCTTACCGGAGGCTTTAATCTTCAGATTGCCTGGTCCACCGCCTATGCAGCCGGAAAAGGAGTTTAGGAGGTTATCAATGGGATTCAACATTGCGATTGACGGACCGGCCGGCGCTGGCAAAAGCACCATCGCACGCCGGACGGCCCAGGAGCTCTCCTTTATCTATGTAGATACAGGAGCTCTTTACCGTGCCCTGGCAGTCTTTCTTGTGGATGAGGGGATCTCTCCGGAGGACACAGAGAAAGTGGGAGAGGCCGTAAAGAGTGTAAAGGTATCAATTGCCTACGAAAACGGAGAGCAGCAAGTACTGGTAAATGGTAAAAATGTGACAAGTCGTCTCCGGGCAGAGGCTGTCGGCAACATGGCGTCCAAGGTTTCGGCCATACCGGCGGTTCGGGCAGCCCTTCTGGATCTTCAGAGAGATCTGGCGAAGGCCCATGACGTCCTGATGGACGGAAGAGACATCGGCACCAACGTTCTGCCTGAAGCTGAGCTGAAGATTTATCTCACGGCCAGCGTGGAGACCAGAGCAGAGCGCCGCTATAAGGAATTACAGGAGAAGGGCGAGAAGAAAGATTTCTCTGCGATCAAGGAAGAGATCGAAAAGAGGGATTACCAGGATATGACCCGTGCCATCGCTCCTTTAAAACAGGCGGAGGATGCCGTTTACCTGGATACATCCCATATGAATATTGATGAGGTGGTCGAGGCCATCAAGAAACTGTATCGGGAGCGTAAGGAAGCATGAAAGTGATCCGCGCGAAGACCGCAGGCTTTTGCTTTGGCGTGAAGCGGGCCGTAAATACGGTTTATGAAGAGGTGGAGAAGGGCGTTGGCCCCATTTACACCTACGGACCCATCATTCACAACGAAGAGGTGGTCCATGATCTGGAGAAAAAAGGCGTCTCTGTCCTCAATTCTCCGGAAGAACTTGAGACAGTCACGAAAGGGACCGTGATCATCCGATCCCACGGCGTGTCCCGGGACATTTATGAGATCATTGAGAAAAACGGACTTCATCTGGTGGATGCCACCTGTCCCTTTGTCCTGAAAATCCATAATATCGTCCAAAAAGAGAGCGAAGCAGGAAAAAATATCATCATCATCGGAAACGGCAACCATCCGGAAGTGGAAGGAATCAAAGGCTGGTGCTCCACCGAAGCTTTTGTGCTGGAATCGGAAAAAGAAGCTGAGAATTTTTCCTACAATGGAGAAAAAAAGCTTTGTGTCGTGTCTCAGACGACATTTAATTACAAGAAATTTAATAATTTAGTTGAAATTCTTGAAAAAAAGGGTTATGATATACATGTTTTAAATACGATCTGCAATGCGACCGAGGAGCGCCAGACAGAAGCCCGTCGGATTGCAAAAGAGGTGGATGCAATGATTGTCATTGGCGGCAGGCAGAGCAGCAACACCCAGAAGTTATTTGAAATATGCAAACAAGAATGTGAAAATACTTACTATATACAGACACTAGATGATTTGGATGTGCATTCACTACAATCCGTTAGTTGCGTAGGTATTACCGCAGGGGCATCAACCCCAAATAATATTATTGAGGAGGTTCAAAACAATGTCTGAAATGAGCTTTGAACAAATGCTGGATGAGTCTTTCAAAACAATTCATAATGGAGAGGTAGTCGAAGGTACCGTAATCGATGTCAAAGATGACGAGATTATTCTGAATATTGGTTACAAAGCTGATGGTATCATCACCAAGAGTGAGTATACCAATGATTCCAGCATCGATTTAAAAGAAGCTGTTCATGTTGGCGACACCATGGAAGCTAAAGTCCTGAAGGTAAATGACGGTGAGGGACAGGTCCTTCTCACTTACAAACGTCTGGCAGCTGAGAAAGGCAACAAACGTCTTGAGGAAGCTTTCGAGAATCACGAAGTTCTTACCGCTCCGGTAGCACAGGTTCTTGACGGCGGCTTAAGCGTAGTCGTAGATGAGGCAAGAGTCTTCATCCCGGCAAGCCTGGTATCCGATACTTATGAGAAAAACCTTCAGAAATATGCTGGTCAGGAGATCGAGTTCGTTATCAGCGAGTTCAATCCGAGAAGAAGAAGAATCATCGGTGACCGCAAGCAGCTTCTGGTTGCTAAAAAAGCCGAGATGCAGAAAGCTCTCTTCGAGAGAATCCATGTTGGCGATGTAGTTGAGGGAATTATTAAGAATGTAACCGATTTCGGTGCATTCATCGATCTGGGCGGAGCTGACGGACTGCTTCATATCTCTGAGATGTCCTGGGGCCGCGTAGAGAACCCGAAGAAGACCTTCAAAGTTGGCGAGAAACTGAAAGTCCTGATCAAAGACATCAGCGGCGACAAGATCGCTCTGAGCCTGAAATTTGCTGATCAGAACCCGTGGCTGACCGCTGCTGAGAAATACGCAGCAGGCAACGTTGTAACCGGTCGTGTTGCAAGAATGACTGACTTCGGTGCATTCGTTGAGCTGGAGCCGGGCGTAGACGCTCTGCTTCATGTATCTCAGATCTCTCAGGAGCATGTAGAGAAACCCTCCGATGTTCTGAGTGTAGGTCAGGAGATCACTGCAAAAGTCGTTGATTTCAATGGCGAAGACAAGAAGATCAGCCTGAGCATGAAGGCTCTTCAGTCCAAAGCACCGGCAGAGGATGCTGAGGAAGAGTAAAGAAAATCGAGAGGACATTTTCAAAAGTCCGACAAGCTGAGCAAAGACAAAGAAAGCGGATGCATTTTAGCATCCGCTTTTTTGTAAACAGAGATGAGAGATTTCAGAGCTGTTCCAGTACAGTGAAAATTAAGTATCTGCTATATTGACTTGTCTGCAAATCCGATTGCACAGTTGAAAAAGCCTCAGCGTAGCCCGCTACGCCTGCGTTTTTTCAACAGCACACTCGAATCTGCATCCTGCGTGAATGGTTCAGTTATTTTCGAAACGTTATACTAGGGAATGAAAGACGCAGTCATGAAGCAGCTGCGGCTGCTGGAGCAGTCTGTCATCCATGAGAAGATAGCAGGTTTTATCTTTTCGGTCCCGATAGAAGGCCGGATGGAACCAGGGGGAACTCTGGGGAAGAAAGATTCCTGCTTTTTTTGTATAACAGGTGTTTTTTGTGGCCTTTTTCCGGTAGGACGGATCCACGGAGTCCGCTATGCTTTTGTGGATAACCATATCTTCTTCCGGAAGATAGTAATAATTCTGGTAATCCGGATAGAAATATTTGAGGGTATCCCGGATTCCGTACATCAGAAAGCCGAATTCCTTTTCCTCACAGGAGAGATAGCCTGTGGGAAGATGGAGGGAGAAAGGCTTTGGAACGGGTTTCAGAAGCTCTGCCTGGATGGAGAGGGCGGGTTCTTCGGAGTCGCCGCCCTTGAGGGAAGCACTGGTAACGCTGAAACCGCCCTCCAGAAGGGCGAGATAGGAAAAGAGTGGGAGAAGACCGGGAAGCTGGAGCAGGTCGTTGATGAAAATGCCGGTCCGTTCCAGCCCGAGGAAGTTTTCCAGGGAGCGCTGGTCCAGATGCGGAAAGCCGAGAAGCTTCTTTAAGGGAGCGAAAGCCCGGTAGAGATCCACACTTTCCATCTGGGAAAGGTCCAGAGGAAGATTTAGGGCGCTGCAGCGTTTGGTGAGAACAGGGAGGTCGAAGCTGTTTCCATTATAATGGATGAGACAGGAAAAGCACGGAAGAAGAGAGATCACTTCCTGAAGCATGGTTTTCTCTTCCTCGGGCTCTTCGGGCAGCCACTGGCGGACCTGCCAGGTGCTATTTTCCAGAAAGATCAGGCCCAGATAGAGGATGTGGCTGTTTTTCCGGCCGTAGGCTTTGGTTTCAAGATCCAGAAAGGCGATCTTTTCCGGCGGGTATGGGATTTCATCCAGGAGCGCGATGGCTCTTGGAAAAGTAAAATTCTGAAGGATCATAGAAAACTCCTTTGTAATACATGTTTGGCGGGCAAGTGGCCCTGCCTGTAAGTATACCATAAATTCTGTGTGGCGGTTTGAAAGATTCTTCGTAACTGTTCAATATTTTCAGCGAGGGGATTTTTGCATGCAACTCTCGGGATTTTGGCATATTCATGCCAAAACACCTCGCGGGATAGTGGCTACTGAAAGGTTACGATTATCGCACATTTTAAAAAAGAATAAAAGGAGGAGGGAAAAAGAATGTTTGGACATACCTTCAAAGGGGGCATTCACCCCTATGATGGCAAAGAACTGTCAAAGGACAAGGCCATCAGCAGCATCCTTCCCAAAGGAGACCTGGTCTATCCCTTGTCCCAGCACATCGGAGCGCCGGCGGTACCCATTGTGGAAAAAGGCGAGCATGTGCTGGTGGGCCAGAAGATTGCGGAGGCCGGGGGTTTTGTCTCTGCGCCCATTCATGCGTCAGTATCAGGAACCGTGAAAGGCGTTGAGAAACATCTCACAGTCACTGGAAATCTGGCGGACTGTATTGTCATCGAAAATGACGGCAAATATGAGGAGATCGTCTGGCCGGAGCGGAAACCGCTGGAACAGATGACGCCGAAAGAGATTCTGGAGATCGTAAAAGAAGCCGGTATTGTGGGAATGGGCGGCGCAGGTTTCCCCACCCATGTGAAGCTTTCACCGAAGGAACCGGAGAAGATTGACTATGTCATCGCCAACTGCGCGGAATGTGAACCCTATCTGACTTCCGATTATCGAAGGATGATCGAAAATCCCGAGCTTCTGGTGGGCGGCATGAAAGTTTTGCTTCAGATTTTCCCACAGGCTAAAGGCGTGATCGCCGTGGAGAACAACAAGAAAGATGCCATCGAGTATCTGGAAGAGGCGGCCAAAGATTCAAACATTCAGGTGGTTCCGCTGAAAACAAAGTATCCTCAGGGAGCAGAACGGATGCTGATCTATGCTGTGACCGGAAGAAAACTCAATTCCTCCATGCTTCCCGCGGACTTAGGATGTGTGGTGGATAACTGCGATACCGTGGTTTCTCTTTACCGGGCGGTGGTTCAGGGGCGGCCTCTGATGCACCGGATTGTGACGGTGACGGGGGATGCGGTCCAGGATCCAAGAAACTTTTCCGTCTGTACGGGAACCTGCTACCGCGAACTTCTGGAGGCGGCCGGCGGTTTTACCACGGAGCCGGAGAAGATCATTTCCGGCGGCCCGATGATGGGCTTTGGACTCTACAGTCTGGACGTGCCGGTGACGAAAACCTCCTCCGCCCTTCTCTGTATGACGAAGGATGAGGTTTCCCGCTATGAGGAGACGGCCTGCATCAACTGTGGCCGCTGTGTGGAGGCCTGTCCGGAGCAGCTGGTTCCCTCGAGGCTTGCGGATGCTTCCGTTCATCACCGGGATGAGTGGTTCGAGCAGCATAACGGTCTCGAGTGCTGCGAGTGCGGCTGCTGCAGCTACGTCTGTCCGGCGAGAAGACCGCTGACCCAGTACATCAAATCCATGCGAAAAATCGTTCTCGGAAAGAAGAAAAAGAAATAGGAGGAAGAAAAATGAGTGAGTTATTAAAAGTGTCCTCCAATCCCCATGTGCGTGCGAGGATGAAAACAGACAACATCATGCTCCTGGTGCTGATTGCCCTTCTGCCCTCTGCCTTTTTCGGAGTCGTGAATTTTGGCCTCCGTTCACTGGCAGTTCTGGCAGTTTCTGTGGTGTCGGCGGTCCTGACGGAGTATCTTTATGAGAAACTGATGCACAAAAAAATCACCATCGGCGATTTCAGCGCAGCGGTGACGGGTCTTCTTCTGGGACTGAACCTGCCCTCGACGGTGCCCCTCTGGCTGCCGGTCATCGGAAATGTGTTTGCGATCCTTTTTGTCAAACAGCTTTTCGGCGGCCTGGGGCAGAACTTTATGAACCCGGCTCTGGCAGGAAGATGCTTTCTTCTGATTTCCTTTGCGGGAAGAATGACGGATTTCACCTGGGATGGAGTTTCAAGCGCCACCCCTCTGGCAGCTTTGAAGGCAGGAGAATCTGTACAGGTTCTGGATATGTTTCTTGGAAAGACGGCGGGAACCATCGGCGAGACTTCTGTGATCGCTATTCTTATCGGAGCCATTGTGCTTCTCTGGTTTGAGGTCATCGACCTTCGGATTCCGGGTTCCTATATCCTGTCCTTTGCCGTCTGTACCCTGCTTTTTGGCGGTCACGGCCTGGACTTTGGCTTTCTTCTCGCAGAGCTCTGCGGAGGTGGCCTGATGCTCGGAGCCTTCTTTATGGCGACGGATTATGTGACTTCTCCGATTACAAAAAGCGGACAGATCGTTTACGGCATCGCCCTTGGTATTCTGACGGCCATTTTCCGGTATCTCGGAAGCGCGGCGGAGGGCGTTTCCTATGCGATTATCATCGGAAACCTTCTGGTGCCTGTCATTGAGAAAGTGACGGAGCCCACCGCTTTCGGAAGAGAGCCATTCTGGAAAAGGGGGAAAAAGGCATGAAGGAGATCATAAAAAACGCACTGATCCTTATGGCGATCACGCTGACGGCCGGCCTGGCTCTCGGCGCTGTCCATGAGATTACGAAGGAACCGATCGAGGCCCAGGAGAAAAAGACGAAGGAAGAAGCCTGCAAGGCCGTTTTTCCCGAGGCGGAAAACTTTGAGGCCTGGACGGATTTTGATGCGGAGGCGGCTTTGGAGCTTCTCGCGTCCGCCGGTTTTTCTGCGGACAAGGTAGACGAGGTGTCCCTGGCAGAGGATGAAAAAGGCGAGGTACTTGGCGCTGTTCTGAATCTTACCAGCACGGAAGGCTACGGCGGAAATATCTCTTTTTCCATGGGAATCTTAAAGGACGGTACCGTGAACGGAATCAAGATCCTTTCCATCAGCGAGACTGCCGGTCTCGGCATGCGGGCCACGGAGGAGAGCTTCTACGGCCAGTTTGCCGGACGAAAGGTGGAGAATTTTTCCTACACAAAGACGGGAGCGACGGCTGATGACGAGATCGATGCCATCAGCGGGGCGACCATTACGACCCGGGCCATGACAAACGGCGTCAATGCGGGGCTCGCTTATTTCAGCGAGGGTCTTGTGAAAGGAGGCGTGATCCATGAATAAAGCAGCAGAACGGCTGTATAACGGCCTTGTAAAAGAAAATCCCACCTTTGTGCTGATGCTGGGCATGTGTCCCACTCTGGCGGTGACGACGCTTGCTGTGAACGGTATCGGCATGGGTCTCACCACAACGGTGATTCTGGCCCTTTCCAACGTGATGATCTCAGCCCTTCGGAAAGTGATTCCCGACGGCGTCCGGATGCCGGCCTACATCGTGATTGTGGCCTCCTTCGTGACGATCGTTCAGTTTCTTCTCCAGGCGTATCTGCCGAACCTTTACGATTCTCTCGGTATCTATATCCCGCTGATCGTTGTAAACTGCATCATCCTGGGCAGAGCAGAGGCCTACGCTTCGAAAAATCCTGTAATTCCCTCCTTTTTTGACGGACTGGGCATGGGACTTGGCTTTACCGTGGGTCTCACTGCTATCGGTATCGTTCGGGAGCTCATCGGTTCCGGTAAGATTTTTGGCTTTCAGGTGATGCCCTCCGCCTACGAGCCGGTCACGATCTTTATCCTGGCTCCCGGCGCTTTTCTGGTGCTCACCCTTCTGGTGGCCCTTCAGAACCGGGTAAAACGTTCCCTTGAGAAAAAAGGCATCGAGACGAAGATCGGAAGCGGCTGCACCGGCGAATGTGCTTCCTGTCAGGAAAGCTGCAAAGGAGGGAAAAACGCATGAAAGAACTGTTTATGATCGGCGTGGGAGCCGCCTTTATCAACAACGTAGTGCTGAGTCAGTTCCTCGGAATCTGCGCCTTCTTAGGCGTGTCGAAAAAGACAGGCACGGCCGCAGGAATGGGAGCGGCAGTCGTCTTTGTCATCACTCTTTCTTCCTTAATTACGGGAGTTCTTTACCGTTTTATTCTGGTGCCGTTGAACGTGGAGTATCTCCAGACGATTGTTTTTATCCTGATTATTGCGGCTCTGGTCCAGTTCGTGGAGATGGCGCTGAAAAAATACAGCCATGCCCTCTATGAAGCCCTGGGCGTCTACCTGCCCCTGATCACCACCAACTGTGCCGTTCTCGGCGTGGCTCTGATCAACGTTCAGAGAAATTACAGCATTCTCGAAGGCGTGGTTTACGGCTTTGCCACGGCGGCCGGTTTCTTCATTGCCATCGTGCTCATGGCTGGTATCCGGGAAAAAATCGAGGACAACGATATTCCGGAGTCCTTCAAGGGTACGCCCATCGTGCTTCTGACAGCCTGCCTGATGGCCATTGCATTTTTCGGCTTTTCAGGGCTTAAATAGGAAGGGGGAGAAGAAATGTCTGGAATTATCATTGCAACGGCTCTGGTAGGAGGAACGGGACTTCTTCTCGGCCTGTTTCTCGGGTTTTCCGACCGGTTTTTCCATGTGGAAGTGGATGAGAAAAAGGCGGCAGTGCGGGAAGCTCTGCCTGGAAATAACTGCGGCGGCTGCGGTTTCGCGGGCTGTGACGCCTGTGCTGGTGCTATCGCTTCCGGGGAAGCTCCGGTAAATGCCTGCCCGGTCGGCGGAGATGCCGCCGCGGCAAAGATCGCGGAGATCCTGGGAAAAGAGGTGGAAAAGACAAAGCGGATGACGGCTTTCGTCCGTTGTGCAGGTACCTGCGGGAAGTCAAAACAAAATTACGATTACTGCGGAGTCAAAGACTGCGAGATGCTGGCCTTTGTTCCCTCCGGCGGCCCGAAGGCCTGTCACGGTGGCTGCTTAGGCTTTGGAAACTGCGTGAAGGCCTGTGCTTTCGGGGCTATTCAGGTCATCGACGGCGTGGCAGTGGTAGATCGGGAGAAATGCCGGGGCTGCGGCCAGTGTGCTCTTCACTGTCCGAAGCATCTCATCGAGATGATTTCCTATGAGCAGAAAACAGCCGTCGTCTGTTCCTCAAGGGAAAAAGGAAAAGCCGTCATGGCAGCCTGCGAGGCCGGCTGTATCGGCTGTAAGAAATGCGAGCGGACCTGCTCGCAGAGTGCGATCCGGGTGGAAGAGAGCCTGGCGCACATCGATCCGGAGAAATGTACGGGCTGCGGAGCCTGCATCGAGGCCTGTCCGCGGAATATCATTCACCGGATCTGAAATATTTCAATTTTATAACACAATAGAAGGATGACAGAATTATCATGAGTACAAGAATCAGACAAAAGAACGGGTGGGAAAGTTACAAAGCAATTCTCGCCCTGGCCATTCCAATCATCATTCAGAACCTTTTCAGTGCCGCCGTAAGCTCGGCAGACGTCATCATGCTGAACTCGGTGGGCCAGTCCGCCGTGTCCGCCTCTTCCCTGGCGGTTCAGTACACCAACGTGCTCTATATGATCTTTTACGGTCTGGGTACAGGCTCCACCATGCTCTGCGCTCAGTACTGGGGAAAGAAAGACCTTCGGGCCATCGCGAAAGTGGAGGGTATCGCCCTTCGCTTTGCTCTGGGCTTTTCCATTCTCTTTGCGGTACCTGCGGCGGCTATACCGGAGACCATGATGAGGCTTTTTACTGAGGATCAGGAGCTGATCTGCCTGGGAGGACAGTACCTTCGGATCATCAGTATCAGTTACCTGTGCTGGGGTGTCTCTGAGATCTACCTTTCCGTCCTGAGAAGTATTGAGCGCGTGCGGATCAGTATGCTTCTGAACGTGACGGCACTGCTTTTGAATATCATTCTGAATGCCGTTTTCGTTTTCGGCCTTTTTGGCGCTCCGAAAATGGGCATCAGAGGAGTGGCTCTTGCAACCTCCACCTCCCGTGCAGTGCAGCTGATTGCCAGCCTGGTGGTTTCCGCTTTTTCCAAGGATGTGAAGCTTCAGTTCCGACTGATGTTTGAGAAGAGCGGCGTTCTTTTGAAGGATTTTGTGCGGCTCTCTCTGCCGGCCCTGGGAAATGACGTGATCTGGAGCGTGGCTTTTTCCATGTATTCCGTCATCATGGGCCATATGGGAAGCGACGTGGTGGCTGCCAACTCCCTGGTTGTGGTTGTGCGTAACTTCAGTACGGTATTCTGCTTTGCCATCGCCAGCGCAGGCGGCATCTACATCGGTAAGAGAATCGGCGCCAACGAGATCGAGGAGGCCAAGGAAGATGCCAGAAAGACGCTGAAGCTGACGGTGTTCACCGGAATCATCGGCGGTGTGATCATCCTTATCGTATCGCCCTTTGTGATCCATTTTGCCACCTTCAACGAGACGGCTATGGGTTATCTGAAAATCATGCTTCTCATCAATGTGTACTACATCATGGGCGGAGCTGTGAATACGACGCTGATCGCCGGAGTTTTCCGGGCGGGCGGCGACAGCCGGTTCGGTTTTATCTGCGACATCATCGATATGTGGGTTTACGCCGTGCCTCTGGGCTTCTTCGCGGCTTTCGTGCTGAAGCTTCCGCCCATGGTTGTTTATTTCCTGCTCTGCACCGATGAGTTTGTGAAATGGCCCTGGGTTATCAAGCATTACCGCAGTATGAAGTGGCTGAAAAATATTACGAGGGACGAGATCTGACACGAGGAGAGACTAAAAATGAAAAAGACAGACATCAAGAGCCCCCTGCTTTTATTTCTGGCGGCTTTTATCTGGGGCGTGGCTTTTGTGGCCCAGAGTAAGGCTAAGGATTATTCTGTGGAGCCGTTTACTTTTAATGCGGTACGAAATGTCATCGGAGGCCTGACTTTACTGCCTTGCATTTTTTTCCTGGGCAAGAGAGAACCGAAAGAGAAGAAAATAGAGGAGAACCCGAAGACTCTGCTCATTGGCGGAATCCTCTGCGGAACTGTTCTCTGTATCGCCAGCAACCTCCAGCAGATCGGAATCAACTATACCACCGTCGGAAAGGCCGGTTTTATCACGGCCATGTACATTGTGCTGGTGCCAATCCTGGGAATTTTCCTGAAAAGAAGAGCGGGCATAAAGGTCTGGATCAGCGTGTTTCTGGCGGTGGCTGGTCTTTATCTTCTCTGCATGACGGAGAAGCTTTCCCTGGGAAAAGGAGATGCCCTGGTGCTTCTCTGCGCGCTGGTATTTGCCATCCACATTCTGGTCATCGATCATTTTTCGCCGAAGGTGGACGGGGTAAAGCTTTCCTGCATCCAGTTTCTGGTCTGCGGCGTGTTGTCCGCCATTCCCATGTTTCTCTTTGAGAAGCCGGAGCTGGGGGCGATCTGTTCTGCCTGGCTGCCCATTCTCTACGCGGGCATTTTTTCCAGCGGAGTCGGGTATACCCTGCAGGTCATCGGCCAGAAGAATATGGACCCCACGGTGGCTTCTCTGATTCTGAGTCTGGAATCTGTGATTTCCGTGCTGGCGGGCTGGGTGCTCTTAAAACAGCAGCTCTCCGGACGGGAACTTTTGGGCTGCGTGGTCATGTTTGCGGCCATCATTCTGGCCCAGCTGCCGGATAAGAAATGAGAAGGAAGACTGTCTCCTGGCCGGGGGGCAGTCTTTTTCTGACAAATTTACGAAAAAAGCAGTGAAAAAAGTTGAAAAATATACTGGATTTTTTCTACGATTTATGAGAAAATACAATCAGGTATGGCGTGGGTTCATCTGACCCGGCATACATAGAACAGGCAGCAGGGCGGATCGCCTGCAGCTGAAACCACTGCTCAAGGTTTTGCTGTCGCTGCTGGTAAAGTATTTAACTTGAAAGGAGTCTTACAATGATTTATTCACAGGAAGTAGAACAGATGTGTACAGTTGCACAGGGTGTTAATCACGGCGCAGCTCCCATCCCCGAAGAAGCAAAATGGGTAAAAGCCAAAGATGTCAAAGACATTTCCGGTCTGACACACGGTGTTGGCTGGTGTGCTCCGCAGCAGGGTGCATGCAAATTGACTCTGAACGTTAAAGAGGGCATCATCCAGGAGGCTCTGGTTGAGACTATCGGATGTTCCGGTATGACCCATTCCGCAGCAATGGCTGCTGAGGTTCTTCCGGGAAGAACCGTTATGGAGGCGCTGAACACCGACCTTGTATGTGATGCGATCAATACTGCTATGAGAGAGCTCTTCCTGCAGATCGTTTACGGACGTACCCAGAGTGCATTCTCCGAAGAAGGACTTCCGGTTGGAGCAGGTCTTGAGGACCTTGGTAAAGGACTTCGTTCTCAGGTTGGTACCATGTACGGTACTCTGAAAAAAGGCCCGCGTTATCTGGAGATGGCAGAGGGTTATGTTACCGGAATCGGCCTGGACGAAGAGGGCTGCATCATCGGTTACCAGTTTGTAAACCTCGGCAAAATGACCGACTTCATCAAAAAGGGCGATGACCCCAACACTGCTTACGAGAAAGCAAAAGGTCAGTATGGCCGTATCGCAGATGCTGTTAAAATCATTGACCCGAGAAAAGAGTAATCGAGGAGGAATATAGATCATGGCTTTATTTGAATCATATGAAAGACGTATTGATAAAATCAACGCTGTCCTGAACAGCTACGGCATCTCTTCTATCGAAGAGGCTGAGAAGATCACCAAAGATGCCGGTCTGAACGTTTACGATCAGATCAAAGGCATTCAGCCGATCTGCTTTGAGAATGCATGCTGGGCATACATCGTAGGCGCAGCGATCGCTATCAAAAAGAACTGCCGCAAGGCTTCCGAGGCTGCAGCAGCTATCGGAGAGGGCCTTCAGGCTTTCTGTATTCCGGGTTCTGTAGCTGACCAGCGTAAAGTAGGTCTTGGACATGGTAACCTTGGTAAAATGCTTCTGGAGGAGGATACCGAGTGCTTCGCATTTCTGGCAGGCCACGAGTCCTTCGCAGCAGCAGAGGGCGCTATCGGTATCGCTACCAAAGCTAACCGTGTACGTCAGAAACCGCTCCGCGTTATCCTGAACGGTCTTGGAAAAGACGCTGCTCAGATCATCGCCCGTATCAACGGTTTCACCTATGTTGAGACTGAGTACGATTACTACACCGGCGAGCTGAAAGAGGTATTCCGCAAGGCTTACTCTGATGGTCCCCGTGCAAAAGTAAACTGCTACGGCGCTAACGACGTTCGTGAGGGCGTTGCTATCATGTGGAAAGAGAACGTTGACGTTTCCATCACCGGAAACTCCACCAACCCGACCCGTTTCCAGCATCCGGTAGCAGGTACCTACAAGAAAGAGCGTATCGAAGCTGGTAAGAAATACTTCTCCGTTGCTTCCGGTGGTGGTACAGGACGTACACTGCATCCGGATAACATGGCTGCAGGTCCTGCTTCTTATGGTATGACAGATACTCTGGGACGTATGCACTCTGATGCACAGTTCGCAGGTTCTTCTTCTGTTCCGGCTCACGTAGAAATGATGGGTCTGATCGGTGCAGGTAACAACCCAATGGTTGGTATGACTGTTGCAGTTGCAGTTTCGATCGAGGAAGCAGCAAAAGCTGGTAAATTCTAAGAAATAAACAAAAAGCTTTATTTAAATGAAAATAACAGGCACTTTCCGTAAAGGAGAGTGCCTGTTATTTTGAACGCAGAGAAGCATTCCCCCGCTTCAAGTGTGCAGAGCACTAAGCGGTGGGTGAATTTTTTTGCAAGATTGGAAGAAAAAGCTTTTTGCAGATATCAGATATTGGCAACTTTCTGCTTGTTTCGGAATATTATAGTAAAAACAGCGTGGGGAGTCTATCATGCAGATCACCGATTATATAAAACCAGAGCTATTGGCAGTGGCACTGGTTTTATATTTTGTTGGCATTGGGCTGAAACATTCTCAGACCATACAAAACCAGTATGTTCCCGGAGTTCTCGGGATTCTCGGTATATTGCTTGCCGGTCTGTATGTGTTTGCAACGACAGAATTTCAGACAAGACAGGAGATCGCAATGGCAGTTTTTACGGCGGTCGTGCAGGGAATCCTTGTGGCGGGACTGAGCACGTATGTAGATCAGCTGCTGGGGCAGAGACACAAGTCCTGTGAAAAAGAGGAAAAAGAGGAATGATCCGTCACGAAGGGAAACGTAAAGATTATGTAAAAAGATGTATTTTGCAAAGAAGATGTGCTAAAATTGTCAGGGGATGCCTGATCAGGTCATCAAGTCATAACATTATTTCTGCACAGGTACATCGTGATTTCAGACTTTTCGTTGTGACATCCTTTTAAGCATAAAAAGCACAAAAGAGGTATGGATATGGAGTTAAAATCAAAAAAAACTGTCTTATGGAAACTTTTTCTGTCTACGTTTTATCTCAGTGCATTCACTTTTGGCGGAGGCTATGTGATCGTGAGTCTGATGAAAAAGAAATTTGTTGATGAGTATCACTGGATCGATGAGAATGAGATGCTGGATCTGGTGGCGATCGCACAGTCGGCACCGGGAGCTGTGGCAGTGAACGGAGCGATCGCAGTCGGCTATAAGCTGGCAGGGCTTACCGGCGTGGTGACAGCCGTCTTTGGGACATTGCTTCCGCAGTTTGTAATCATTGCGGCAATCTCGGTCTGTTATCAGATCTTCTGCAAAAATTTTATTGTAAGCCAGATGCTGCTTGGCATGCAGGCCGGAGTCGGGGCAGTGATCGCTGTTGTGGTATATGAGATGGCGGGTGAGGTGGCAAAACAAAAAGATGCCATTTCCTGGATCATTATGGCAGCTGCCTTTCTGGCGGCAACGGTGTTTCAAGTCAATGTTGTATACATTGTGATCGCAAGCGGTCTGTTGGGATTTTTACGTTCAAAGTACGGAAAGAGGAAAATATCATGATTTATCTGAAATTATTTTTTGCATTTCTTCAGATTGGAATGTTCAGTTTTGGAGGCGGTTATGCGGCAATGCCTCTGATACAGCACCAGGTAGTGGACACGTATCACTGGTTAGATGGGAAAGGGTTCGCAGATCTTGTCACGATCTCGCAGATGACACCTGGCCCGATCGCCACAAATGCAGCTACGTTTGTCGGAATGAATACGGCAGGGTTTTCGGGAGCTCTGATTGCAACGTTTGGATGTATTCTGCCGTCCTGTATTTTAGTTACATTTATTGCTTACTTCTATTTAAAATATCAAAAGCTCGCAGCACTTCAGGGTATTCTTTCTTCCCTGCGTCCGGCAGTGATCGCACTGATCGCATCGGCCGGCATTTCCATTCTGGTTTCTGCCTTCTGGAACGGACAGACTGTGATCCGTCTGCCGGATACCGACTGGGGCATGGTGATTCTGTTCGGCCTTTGCATCGTGCTGCTTCGGAAATGTAAAATGAATCCGGTGACCGTTATGTTTCTGGCCGGTATTCTGAAAGTTTTGCTGGCAGAAGGTCAGAAGATTTTGTAAAATTCTGGTAATTGTTCAGTGGCTTCACCGTTGTGGGTCAAAATACATTTTCTGTACATTGACATTTAAGGCTATAGAGGGTAAAATTGAAAAAACTGATGATGTATATCAAAATAAAATGAACGAAACGATGATGGAGGATAAAGAAATGCAGATACTCAAAGACAGAATCAGAAAAGACGGTAAGATCAGAGAAGGCAATGTGCTGAAAGTGGACAGCTTTTTGAATCATCAGATGGATGTATCCCTGTTCCGTGAGATCGGAAAAGAGTTCAAACGCAGATTTGAAGGGGAAGAGATCACAAAGATCCTGACGATCGAGGCATCCGGTATCGGTATTGCCTGTGTTGTTGCCGAAGTTTTCAACGTTCCGGTTGTCTTTGCAAAAAAGACGCAGACCAAAAATATCGCAGGAGATGTCTATACCACACAGGTGGAGTCCTATACTCACGGCAGAATCTATGACATCATCGTTTCCAGGGAGTTTCTCGGACCGGATGACAAAGTGCTGCTGATCGACGATTTCATGGCAAACGGAAAGGCAATGGAAGGTCTGATCCAGATCGTAAAGGATTCCGGAGCAGAACTGGTCGGAGCCGGCATTGTGATCGAGAAAGGTTTCCAGCCGGGTGGAGATGCCCTGCGTGATCAGGGAGTACATCTGGAGTCCCTCGCCATTGTAGAAAGTATGGATGAAAAAACCGGAGAGATCGTATTCCGATAAGCTTTACGATTTCTTTACAATTGCAGATTTTCTTTACAAAAACATAACCAAGGATTAACCAGCCCATGCTTTTTGTGGGCTGGTTTTGTGTTATCTTAAGGTTGTTCACAAAGAACAGAAAAATCAGAAACTGACAGATGCCGAAGGAAAAACTGGTAAAAAAAGAAAACGGCACAGCAGGTCAGGAGAGGAGATTATTATTATGAAGAACCTTAAGAAATTAACAGCTTTAGCAGGAATTTGTGCAGTGACAGCAGCAAGTCTGGCAGCATGCGGACAGTCAGGCACGACAACAGAGACAAAGGCAGATACAAACGCAGCACAGACAGAGGCAGGAAGCCAGGCGGCTGAAAGCACTGCAGATGATGCCAAAGATACACAGGCAGCAAGTGAAGCTTCCGCAGATTTGAGCGGCAGCATCACTATGGCAGGAAGTACTTCCATGGAGAAACTGGCAAACGCCGTTGCAGAAGCTTTTATGGAGAAATATCCGAATGTAACCGTAAATGCAGAATTTACCGGATCTTCCGCAGGTATTGAATCCCTTCTTTCCGGAAGCACAGATATCGGAAACTCTTCCCGTGCACTGGAAGACAGTGAAAAACAGAATGGTGCAGTAGAAAACATCGTAGCAATCGACGGTATTGCAGTTGTAGTAAATCCGAATACAAAAGTAGAGAACCTGACAAAAGAACAGTTGTCACAGATCTATACGGGTGAGATCACAGACTGGGCAGATGTAGACGGAGATTCCGCACCGATCGTCGTGATCGGACGTGAAGCGGGTTCCGGTACAAGAGGGGCTTTTGAAGAACTGCTGGATGTGGCAGACAAATGTGCATACGCAAGTGAACTGGACAGCACCGGAGCTGTTATGGCAAAAGTAGCTTCTACACCGGGTTCCATCGGATACGTATCTTTGGATGTCCTGGATGACACGGTAAAAGCCCTGAAACTGGAAGGTGTAGAACCGACCGCAGAAAACATCAAAGCAGGAAACTATTTCCTGAGCCGTCCGTTTGTTATGGCAACAAAAGGAGAGATCTCTGAACAGAGCGAAACGGTACAGGCACTGTTTGACTATCTTTCTTCCGCAGAGGGAAAAGATCTGATCAGCTCCGTAGGTCTGATCACTGTAGACTAACTGGAAAAAACGAAGGCTTGGTGTAAAGAATGGACGATAAGAAAAGCAAATTCAGTATTTTAAGTGCAAAAGGTTCCCGCTCGGCGGTAGAAACAACGGCACAGATCATCTTTACCATATGTTCGGTCGTTGCAGTTGCGGCAGTCTTTTCGATCACACTCTACATGATCATCAGCGGAACCCCTGCGATTTTCAAAGTCGGTCTCCTGGACATTCTATTTGGAAGTGTCTGGGCACCGACGGCGGCAGCGCCATCCTACGGTATCCTGTATATTATCCTCACATCGATCGTAGGAACGGCACTTGCCATCCTGATCGGTGTGCCGATCGGTATTCTGACGGCAGTCTTTCTTGCGGAAGCTGCACCGAAAAAACTGGCAGCCGTTGTAAAACCGGCGGTGGAACTTCTGGCAGGCATTCCTTCGGTTATTTACGGACTGGTCGGCATTCTGGTGCTCAATCCGGTAATGTACAAACTGGAGCTGTTTCTCTTTCAAAATTCAAAAACACACCAGTTCACCGGAGGAGCGAACCTGATTTCAGCTGTGATCGTACTGGCGATTATGATCCTCCCAACGGTAATAAATATCAGTGAATCTGCACTGAAAGCGGTACCGCAGAATCTGAAATCAGCATCGCTGGCTTTGGGAGCCTCCCATATCCAGACTATTTTCAAGGTGATGATCCCGGCGGCAAAATCCGGTATCATTACAGCCATCGTACTTGGAACAGGAAGGGCGATCGGGGAAGCGATGGCGATCACTTTGGTAGCAGGAAGTTCTGTAAATCCGCCGTTCCCATTTAATTCCGTTCGTTTCCTTACAACTGCGATCGTAAGTGAAATGGGATATGCAGCAGATCTGCACAGACAGGTTTTATTCACGATCGGCCTGGTGCTGTTTGTATTCATCATGCTGATCAATGTGGTTCTGACACGGATACTGAAGAAGGGAATGGAAGACGATGCAAAGTGAGAATTCAATTTATAATAAAAAAACACATGGCATGGACAAGTTCCTGTACGGATGCATTTATCTGTCGGCAGCGATCGCAGTATCTGTCCTCCTTATGATCATCTGCTATGTAACGGTAAGAGGAATCGGAAGTGTGAGCCTTGAGTTTCTGACAACGGTGACAAGTGCGAGAAAAGGAACGGTCGGTATTGCCGGAAATATTGTCAATACGATGTATATCATCGTGATCACGCTGGTGATCGCAACGCCGATCGGTGTGGGAAGTGCCATTTATCTGAATGAGTATGCCAAACCGGGCAAGATCGTAAGGATCATTGAATTTACAACAGAGACACTTTCCGGTATCCCGTCCATTATCTTTGGACTTTTCGGAAGCGTATTTTTCGGAACAACGCTGCACCTTGGTTATTCTCTGCTGACCGGTGCCCTTACTTTGAGTCTTATGATCCTGCCTCTGATCACGCGAAACACGCAGGAAGCTCTGCGTACGGTTCCGGATTCTTACCGCAGCGGTGCACTTGGCATGGGAGCAACAAAATGGCACATGATCCGTACAATCCTGCTTCCGTCTGCCATGCCCGGCATCATCACCGGAGTGATTCTGGCGATCGGACGTATCGTCGGAGAATCAGCAGCCCTGCTCTTTACGGCAGGAAGCGGTTATCTGCTCCCGAAAGCGGGAGGATGGCTTTCCAAGATCCTGCAGCCGGGCGGAACTTTGACGATCCAGCTGTATCTTAGCAGCTCAAAAGCAGAATATAATGTAGCGTTTGGAATTGCATTTGTACTTCTTGTGATCGTACTGTGCATCAATTTCCTGACAAAATATCTGGCGAAGCGTTTCGATGTAACGCGGATGAAATAAAAGAAAGAGGAGCATCACCATGGAAAATATAAAGATCAGTGTGCAGGATCTGAATCTGCACTACGGAACGAATCATGCGTTAAAACATGTCAATATGGAGATTCAGGAAAATGCGATCACTGCATTTATCGGACCGTCCGGATGCGGTAAATCCACTTTTCTGAAGTGCTTAAACCGTATGAATGACCTGGTAGAAAACGTAAAAATAGAAGGTAAAGTCCTGATCGACGGAGAGGATATCTACAGCCCGAAAGCAGATACAACGCGGCTCCGCAAAAAAGTGGGTATGGTTTTTCAGCAGGCGAATCCATTTCCGATGAGCATTTATGATAATATTGCATATGGACCGAGGATCCATGGGATTAAAGATAAAGCAACCCTGGATCAGATTGTGGAGGACAGTCTGCGTGGAGCGGCGATTTTCGATGAAGTCAAAGACCGCCTGAAAAAATCGGCACTGGGACTTTCTGGCGGTCAGCAGCAGCGCCTCTGTATTGCAAGAGCGCTGGCAGTACAGCCGGAAGTGCTTCTGATGGATGAGCCGACATCGGCACTTGATCCGATTTCTACCTTGAAAATTGAAGAACTGATGGTAGAACTGAAGAAAAACTACACTGTTATAGTTGTCACGCATAACATGCAGCAGGCGGCCCGTGTATCGGATGATACGGCATTCTTCCTGGTAGGGGAAGTGGTTGAGTTTGATCATACCGGAGATATCTTTGCAAGGCCGCAGGATAAGAGGACCGAAGATTATATTACAGGACGTTTTGGTTGATTGGGGGAAAAACAAATGTCAGTGAGAATGAATTTTGAACACGAACTGGAGACGCTTCGCGAAAATATGGATGCAATGGGAAAAGAAGTTGAACAGGCATTTGCGGATCTGCTCTTGGCGATTGCAGTTAATGATCTGGAAGAACTGGACAGGATCCAGAAAAATGACCGTAAGATCAATGAGATGGAACGTAAGATTGAAGCGGAATGCCTGCTGCTTCTGACCAGACAGCAGCCGGTTCTGGCAAGTGATCTGCGTATCGTATCTTCAGTTATGAAAGCAGTCGGTGACATGGAGCGTATCGGTGACCATGCAGCCGATATCGCAGACATGGCAGTACGCCTGAATGGAATCAGCTACAAAGAGTATGCTCCTTCTATGCCGGAAATGCTTGAGGAGACAAGGAAAATCCTCTGTGACGGAGTAGAGCTTTTTATGGCAAGGGATAAAGAGCAGGCAAAAGTATTTTACAAAAGAGATGACAAGATTGATGATCTGTTCAATCAGGTAAAAGAAGAACTGATTACCTGCCTGAAAGAAGGCAAAAAAAATCCGGATGCCTGTGTGGATCTGCTGATGATCGCAAAATATCTGGAGCGTATCGGTGATCATACGGTCAATATCTCAGAGTGGGAAGTATTCAAAGAGACAGGAAGCATCAAAAACGAGAGAATTCTCTGATCCATAAGCTCATAAAATGCTGTTCACTTCCCTCGTTTTCCTGTTTTTCCGTCTTGACGTGAAGTGTGAAAACCTTTATAATGGAAAAAACACAGAACAAAGGAAGAAATTATGAGAGTCATCGCAGGCAAAGCCAGAAGGCTGGCACTTAAAACGGTTCCCGGACTGGAGACCAGGCCGACCACGGACCGGATTAAAGAAACGCTTTTTAATATGATACAGGATGAACTATACGGCATCCGCTTTCTGGATCTGTTTTCCGGGAGCGGTGCGATAGGGATCGAGGCACTCAGCAGAGGGGCAAAGGAAGCAGTCTTTGTGGAAAAAAATCCTGCAGCAGTGCGTTGCATCCGCGAGAATCTGAAATTTACCAGATTAGACGCGGATGCTTTTGTTGTGCAGTCAGATGTTTTTGCTGCACTGGATCGTCTGGGACGGGAGGCTGAAGGCGGCAAAGAGAGCTTTGGTGTCATTTTTATGGATCCTCCGTACAACCAGAAGCTGGAAAAGAGCGTTCTTTCCTGTTTAAAAGACAGTAAAGTGGCAGACGAGTGTACTCTGATCATTGTGGAGGCATCTCTGGAAACTGATTTTTCCTATCTTGAGGAATTTGGATTTTGTGTACTGAAACGCAAAGAATATAAGACAAATGTTCATATGTTTATAAAGAAGGAGAAAAAGGAGTTATGAGAAGAGCTGTCTACCCTGGAAGTTTTGATCCGGTGACATTCGGACACCTGGATATCATCCGGCGTTCCGCTGTTCTGGTGGATGAACTGATCGTTGGTGTGTTGACAAATAGTGCAAAAACGCCGTTGTTTTCTGCGGAAGAACGTGTTAATATATTAGCTGATGTCACAAAAGACATAGGAAATGTTACGATAAAGGCATTTGATGGTCTGTCTGTAGATTTCGCAAGGAACTGCGGAGCACAGTTTATGGTAAGAGGTTTGAGGGCGATCACAGATTTTGACTACGAGCTGCAGATGTCACAGACCAACCGCATCCTGCGATCAGATATTGACACGATTTTCTTATCGACCAGTCTGGAATATGCCTACTTAAGTTCGACAACGGTAAAAGAGATTGCCAGCTATCATGGCGATATCTCCAAATTTGTGCCGGAGTCAGTGATTGAGAAGATATACAGAAAAATAGAGACACATCATAATAAAATAAAATAGGAGTGATAACGATGAGCAGCAGAATTGAGCAGATTATTGAAGAAATCGAGGAGTATGTAGACAGTTGTAAATTCCAGCCACTCTCTTCTACAAAGATCGTGGTAAATAAAGAAGAACTGGAAGAACTTCTGCGTGAACTTCGTATGAAGACACCGGATGAGATCAAACGTTACCAGAAGATCATCAGCAACAAGGATGCGATCCTGGCAGATGCACAGTCCAAAGCAGATGCGATCATTGCAGATGCGAAAGCTCAGGCACAGCAGATGGTTACGGAAAGTGAAGTGATGCAGCAGGCATATGCACAGTCCAATGAGCTGCTGGAGAACACCAACCAGCAGGCACAGGAGATCATGGACAATGCAACAACCGATGCCAACAACATCCGTATGGGTGCACTGCAGTACACCGATGAAATGCTCTCCAATCTGGAAAATATCATGAGCCATACGATTGAAACAGCAGGGGAAAAATACAATACATTTATCAATTCCGTTCAGTCCTGCTATGATATTGTTAATAAAAACAGACGCGAACTGACACCTGGCGGAAGTCCGGCAGCTTATGCAGCACCGGAGCAGGCGGGCAGTTATGAAGATGACGAGGCTTAAAACAGCCCAGGAACTGCATGAAGCAGCATTTCAGTCAGAAAGATCAGAAATGTGAGCAGTATTTTTGTAAAAAAATAGTTACGTAAGGATAAGGGGGTGTCTTTAATGACACTCCCTGTTTGCATGAAAGAACAGATTCCCCCAAAAGCCAGAAAAGGAAGCAGAAGAAGATAACTGGCCGGATAGGCAAATGCATGGATTACGGCAGGAATTCCATTTGTAATTTCAAGAAAAGATATCAAAAGGGAGGCTTTTTGCAAGGAAAGACATGGTATGTAGGTAATTGCGTTAGCAAGGATGGCAAACAGAAGAACATAACCGCCAAGCTTTAACAGGACTGTAATGGCATCGTAAATGCAGGCATCAAGCAGTGCAAGGGAAAGTACCGGCTTTGATGTCTTTTTTTCCCGAAAAGAATGTGTGTTTCTTTGAAAAAACAGAAAACCAAGAGATAATACCGCCGGGATACCATAAAGCAGGAAAAAGGTCAGGGGTATTTTTTCCGGATGTGACAGATGGAGAGTCAGAAAGTAAGTGATCAGAAAAGCAGGGCTCACATTATTGCAGAATCCAAGAAGCCAGGAGGCCTCCTTCCGACTGATCTGGTCGGTTTTCAGAAGATCGGACAGGATTTTGGCACCGGAAGGATAGCCAAAGAAAAAGCCGCACAGAAAAGCATACAGACCGGAGGAGGAAAGTCCAAGGTATTTTTGCGTAAAACGGCCGGGTAAAAAAAGAAGATGTTCGATCAGATGGCTATGGATCAGAAAGTTGGAAAAGACCATAAAAGGCAGAAGTGTCGGCACAAGCGTGGAAAACCAGAGATTCAGGCCATATCTGGCTCCTTCCAGTACAATACCTGGAAAAAACAGCAGAAAGGTAAAAGCAATAGCAGAAAAAAGCGAAGCAAAAAAAGATTTCATAAAATTTCCTTTTTTGTTCCATCGTATGCATGAATGGAAAAGTGTATGCATATAAAAATAAGGCAGCATTTTTGAGGGGAGCATATTGTGGGGGCGAAAAAGTCAGAGTATGTGCTACGGAAAAAAGTATCAGCGCTGCCCAGTGTGAATCCTTACTGGATTTTAAAAAGTCTGGAGCGTGAAGCCTGACAAGACAGTTGGAAAAAAGAGAAAATTATGCTATACTGGTCTGACTGAGGAAGGACGGTAAATAATGTAGGAGGAGTGGTTTACATGGAAATACAGTTGTGGAAGGATATTTTAAATCCTTATGAGCTGGCGGTGGAAGAGCTGCAGGTTAAATTTAACCATCTGATCAAAGAGTACCGGGATCGGGGTGTGTACTCGCCTATGGAGCAGGTCTGCGGCAGAGTCAAATCAATCTCCAGTATTTTAGATAAAGCACAGAAGAAAAACATTGAAGCAGGTAAAATAGAAGAACAACTGGATGATATTGCGGGCATTCGTATCATCTGTCAGTTTGTGGAAGATATTGAGAAAGTAGCGGAACTTATAAGAAATCGTTCTGATATGCAGGTGATCATGGAGAAAGATTATATCAATCATATGAAATCGAGTGGTTACCGCAGTTACCATATGATCGTCTCCTATCCGGTAGAAACCTTTTCCGGAACAAAAACGATCCGTGTGGAGATCCAGATCCGCACCCTGGCGATGAATTTCTGGTCCACAATCGAACATTCACTTCAGTACAAGTACAAACAGCACATGCCGGACCATATCCGGGAGAAATTAACACGTGTTGCTGATGCGATCACCGTGCTGGACAATGAGATGTCAACGGTGCGCAGCGAGATCATGGATGCACAGAATTCCTGCCAGATCCAGAGCAATCTGGTCAGGGATATTTTAAATAATATACAGAATCTGTATACAGTTGCCAATAAGCGGGAGCTGGTCAAGATCCAGGATGAGTTTTACCGGATCTACGAGACGAAAGATCTGGAACAGCTGCGTCGTTTCCACAGCGATCTGGATAACATCACAGAGGGCTATCATGTGCAGGCATTTGAGTGATTGTATGAGTGCAGAACATAAAAAATGATTTTAACACATGCAGACATATCAGATTATTTACAAGATATAAGAAAGGACAAAAGATGGGACTGCCTTCAAATTATTTAGAAGAAATGAAAGAACTGCTTGGCGATCAGTATGAGGCATATCTTGCAAGTTTTGAGCAGAAAACCAGACAGGGACTTCGCGTAAATACCGCAAAGATCACACCGGAGAGCTTCGGGCAGAAGACAGATTTTTCTCTTGAACCGGTTTCATGGTGTGGAAATGGCTTTGCCTTTGATGAAAAACAGACAGTGACAAAGCATCCGTATTATTATGCGGGACTTTATTATGTACAGGAGCCAAGTGCGATGATCCCGGCATCCCATCTTCCGGTAGAGCCGGGCGATTTTGTGCTTGATCTCTGTGCAGCTCCGGGCGGAAAAGCGACAGAGCTTGGTGCAAAATTAAAAGGAAAAGGGATGCTTCTTGCCAATGACATCAGCAATTCCAGAGCCAAAGGGCTTTTAAAGAATCTGGAGCTTTTCGGTATCTCAAATCTGTTTGTCTCCAGTGAGGAGTCTGATAAGCTCAAAAAGGCTTATCCGGCATATTTTGACAAGATACTGATTGATGCACCATGCTCCGGGGAAGGGATGTTCCGCCGGGATAAGGCGATGGTAAAAGACTGGCTGGAAAAAGGACCGGACTATTACGTGCCGATCCAGAGAAAGCTGCTGCTCGATGCGGCGGATATGCTGAAAAAGGGCGGAATGCTCCTGTATTCGACCTGTACGTTTTCGGTAAAAGAAAACGAAGAGAATATTGCCTGTCTTTTGCAGGAACGTCCGGATATGGAGCTTCTGATGCCAGAATGGGATGAATGTTTCTCCCATGGAAAAAAAGAAGGATTTGAGAACTGTATCCGCATTTTCCCGCATCTGGCACCGGGCGAAGGCCATTTTGCGGCTCTGCTTGGAAAACGTACAGATGGCAGAGAAGAGAGCGGAAAATCTCTGAAAAAACCGGCTGAATGCCCAAAAACACCGGTATCCGACCTCAAAGACTGTCCAGAATTTGCAGCATTTATGCAGCGGATATCCCTGCCGCTTTCCGGAAAACTGGAAGTTCAGAAGGAACGGATATATCTGCTTCCGGAAGGGACAAAAATCGAGGCGGGTATCCGTTATCTTCGCACCGGACTTTATCTTGGAGATCAGAAGAAAAAACGCTTTGAGCCGTCGCAGGCGCTTGCCATGTGTTTAAAAGCAGAAGATTTTAAGAAAAGCATCTCCTTTGCGGCAGAGGATGAGCGGGTGATCCGTTACTTAAAAGGAGAAACACTGGATCTGTCCGGCACAGGGGCAGAAGATTACAAAGGCTGGGTACTGGTCTGCGTGGATGGCTACGGGCTTGGATGGGGCAAGGCAGGCGGCGGTACCTTAAAAAACAAGTATTATGCAGGATGGAGAATGCAGTCATGAGTTACCGATTGGATCAGTATCTGACGCTTGCAGGCGAGGGAAGCCGTTCCCAGGTGAAACAGTTCCTGAAAAAGGGACTCATCCAGGTGGATGGTATCACTGAAAAGCAGGCGAAGAGAAAAGTGCTGGGAAGTGAGCGGATCACGTTAAACGGGAAACCAGTATGTTATGAAGAACATTGTTATCTGATGCTGCACAAACCGGCAGGTGTGGTCACAGCAACGGAAGATAAAAAAGAAAAGACGGTCATGGATCTTATTACCGTACAGCAGAAAAAGGATCTGTTTCCAGTCGGAAGGCTGGACAAGGACACCGAAGGTCTGCTTCTTGTCACAAACGACGGAGAGCTGGCACACCGCCTGCTTTCCCCGAAAAAGCATGTAGATAAATGCTATTTTACAAAAGTGACCGGGCGGATAGACGAAGAAGATATCCACAGATTCAAGGAAGGGGTGGATATCGGAGATGAAAAGAAAACCCTTCCGGCGGATCTTGAGATCCTCTCATCGGGAGAGATTTCTGAAGCGAAAGTCACGATCCGGGAAGGACGTTACCATCAGGTCAAACGGATGTTTGAGGCGATCGGCTGCAAAGTGATCTATCTGAAACGCCTTTCCATGGGAAACCTTAACCTGGATCCGGCCCTGGAAAAGGGAGCGTTCCGCAAACTGACCGAAGAAGAAACCGCGGCACTTTTACAGCCGCCAGGAAAGGAAAAAGAATGAGCACAGATTTTTTGCCTGTTTCCAGAAAAGATATGGAAGAGAGAGGGATCGAGCAGCTTGATTTTGTCTATG
Source organism: uncultured Lachnospiraceae bacterium (assembly GCA_900551235.1). Taxonomy (GTDB): domain Bacteria; phylum Bacillota; class Clostridia; order Lachnospirales; family Lachnospiraceae; genus Hominisplanchenecus. Next base: position 23,524 of record URUU01000009.1, on the reverse strand, counting down.
TGATCGGAGATGCCTACGTGGATCATCCGTCGTTCGGACATGCGATCATCAGCCGGCTTTTGGAGGCACATGGTTTCCAGGTGGGGATCATTTCACAGCCCGACTGGAGGGATGAAAAGAGCATTTCCATACTGGGGGAGCCGCGTCTTGGATTTCTGGTGTCCGCCGGAAACATGGATTCCATGGTCAACCATTATACGGTTTCCCGGAAAAGAAGACAGAAAGATGCCTACACACCGGGCGGTGTGATGGGGAAACGTCCGGACAATGCCACGATCGTCTACTGCAACCTGATCCGCCGCACATACAAGCATACACCGATCATCATCGGCGGGATCGAGGCGAGCCTTCGCAGACTTGCCCATTATGATTACTGGTCGGACAGTCTGAAACGTTCCATTTTGCTGGATTCCGGGGCAGATCTGATCTCTTATGGAATGGGAGAACACAGCATCGTAGAGATCGCAGAAGCACTGGATGCCGGAATCGGTATACGCGACATCACCTTTATTGCCGGAACCGTTTACAAGACAAGGGTACTGGATGAAGCGGTCGATACGATCGTGCTGCCGTCCTACGAAAAATTAAAAGAAGATAAACTCTGGTACGCCAGAAGTTTCTATACACAGTACTGTAATACCGATCCGTTTGTCGGGAAGCGGCTTGCAGAGCCTTACGGAGAGCATCTTTATATTGTGCAGAATCCGGCAGCCAAACCGCTCACTCAGATGGAAATGGATGATGTCTATGCATTACCTTATAAAAGAACCTGGCATCCGTCCTACGATGCCGAGGGCGGTGTACCGGCGATCTCCGAGGTCAAATTCAGCCTGGTCAGCAACCGCGGCTGCTTTGGCGGCTGCAGTTTCTGTGCCCTGACGTTCCATCAGGGAAGGATCGTCCAGACCAGAGGGCATGAGTCCATTGTCGAAGAAGCGAAACAGATGACGGAAGAGAAGGATTTCAAAGGCTATATCCATGATGTCGGCGGACCGACCGCCAATTTCCGCCATCCGGCATGCGAAAAACAACTGAAAAAGGGCGTGTGCCCGAACAAACAATGCCTGTTTCCGAAGCCGTGCCAGAACATGCGGGCAGATCACAGAGATTATCTGACGCTGCTCCGCAAACTGCGGAAGATCCCGAAAGTCAAGAAAGTCTTTATCCGATCCGGTATCCGTTTTGATTATCTGATGGCAGATAAAGATGACAGTTTCTTCCGGGAGCTGGTCAAATATCATATCAGCGGACAGCTCAAAGTGGCACCGGAGCATGTGGCAGACAAAGTGCTCGCAAAGATGGGCAAACCGGAGCATGCTGTTTATCAGAAATTTACTAAAAAATATGAACAGCTCAACAGACAGGAGGGCATGAAGCAGTTTCTGGTGCCGTATCTGATGTCCTCCCATCCGGGCTGTTCTCTGACAGAGGCTGTGGAACTTGCAGAATATCTCCGTGATCTCGGCTATATGCCGGAGCAGGTGCAGGACTTTTATCCGACACCGTCTACGATCTCGACCTGCATGTACTATACTGGCGTTGATCCCCGGACGATGGAGCCGGTCTATGTTCCGAAGAATCCGCATGAGAAGGCGATGCAGCGTGCCCTGATCCAGTATCGCAATCCGGCCAATTATGAGCTGGTCAAAGAAGCACTGTTAAAGGCACATCGCAGCGATCTGATCGGATTTGATGCAAAATGCCTGATCCGCCCACGCCCGGATAAAAATCACCTGGGAAAAGACGACAGAAACACAGGAAAACGAAACACAGGCGGAAAAAATCAGCAGAACAGAAATGGACAAAGCAACATAAAAGAACGTCCGGCAGGCAAAAAGAAGACGATCCGCAACACGCATAACAGAAAGAAGAAGTGATATGTCAGACAAAAAAAAGATTGCCATTGTAACAGGAGCCTCTTCCGGCATGGGAAGAGCATTTGTACAGCAGATTATGGACAAGTACCGCAGGATCGATGAAATCTGGGTGATTGCAAGACATCTGCAAAAAGAGATGTGGAAAGAACGATTTGGGACAAAAATCGTGCCGCTTTCCCTGGATCTTTTGCAGGAGCAGTCGCAGGAACAGTTAAGGCGCAGGCTCTTTGCGGAGGATGTCCGGATTAAGGTCCTGGTAAATGCCGCCGGAATGGGGAGGATCGGGAGATTTGAAGAGATCACACTTCCGGAGCATCAGCAGACGACAAGGCTGAACGACGAAGCACTGATGACCGTCACGTATCTGTGCCTTCCTTATATGGGAAAAGGCAGCCGTGTCGTTCAGATGGCATCGGCATCGGCGTTTGTGCCGCAGCCGGGATTTGCCGTCTATGCGGCATCAAAAGCCTATGTGATGAGCTTTTCCAGAGCGCTGCGAAGCGAAGTGCGAAAAAAAGGTATCACCGTGACCTGTGTGTGCCCGGGACCTGTGGACACAGCTTTCTTTGAAGGGGCAGAGAAATACCATAAAATGCCGCTTTTCAAGAAAAAGTCCATGGCAGATCCGGAAGCGGTCGTGGAAAAGGCAATTTATGATGCAGCTTGCGGGCGGGCATTTTCCATTTACGGATGGTCGATGAAAGCACTGTTTCTTGCATGCAGGATCCTGCCGCACCGTCTGATCATCAATCTGACCGGTATACTTTATGACTGGAGGAAATCATGAAGAGAGACAAAGGAGAATTCGGGTATATCAAATCCCAGAAAATCAAGCGCGGACTGATCACACTGGTGATGTTCGCAATCCCGATCACCATTTTTCTGACCGGGTTTTTTATCACAAAGACAAGGCTGAATATGTTTACCTTTGTGGCGATCATGGGATGTATCCCGGCAGCCAGAGCAGCGACCGGGTTTATCATGATGCTGATGCAAAATCCGGCATCCGGGGATTTAAAAGAAAAGGTTGAGCAGGTAAACGGGAACGTGCTGATCTTGTATGATATGATATTTACCACTTACCAGAAAACCGTTCCGGTCGATGCGGCTGCCGTCAGCGGGACAAAGGTGATCGGTTATGTGAGCAGTGAAAAGGCAGATCTCTCATTTGGAGAAGAGCATATCCGGGAGATCTTAAAGAACAACAAATGCAAATCGGTCGGTGTGAAGCTGTTCCGGGAGGAAAAGCGTTTCCTCGATCAGTTAAAACAGATGAATCAGAAGCAGAGTGAACATGAATCGACGGGCAGCCGGAAGGCAGAATATATCTGCGATGTACTGCGTGCGATCGTGCTTTAGCAATACCGGGAAAGGAAAAGCAATGAGAGAACTTATGATATCGGAGTATGAGGCAGGACAGCGTTTTGACAAATTTCTTGCCAAATACATGGAGCTGGCACCGAAAAGTTTTTTCTATAAAATGATGCGAAAGAAAAACATCACCCTGAACGGCAAAAAAGCAGCAGGAAATGAAAAGCTGGAAAAGGGAGATACGGTGAAACTGTTTCTTGCAGAAGAGACGATCGAAGGATTCCGGGAAAAGAAAAAAAGAACCGTACATACCGGTGAAAAGCTGGATATTCTCTATGAAGATGAGCAGGTCATGCTGATCAACAAACCGGCGGGGATGCTCTCACAGAAAGCAGAAAAAAACGATGTCTCCATGGTGGAGCACCTGATCTCCCATCTGCTGGATACCGGCGAAGTGACAGAAGAAATGTTAAAAACATTCCGCCCATCCCTGTGTAACCGCCTGGACCGCAATACGAGCGGGATCGTGGCGGCAGGTAAGACTCTGCAGGGTTTGCAGATCCTTTCCGGACTTTTCAAAGAACGTACCCTGCATAAATATTATCTTTGTATCGTAAAAGGTGTGATAAAAGAAGAGCAGGATATCAGAGCCTGGCTTCTGAAAAACGAAAAAACCAACCAGGTCAAAATTTTTAAAAACGAGACAAAAGATGCAAAGCCGATCCACACGAAATACCGTCCGCTTGCAGGCAACGGGCAGGAGACACTTCTTGAGATCGAGCTTCTGACCGGACGAACACATCAGATCCGTGCCCATTTATCCTGCATGGGACATCCGATCTTCGGTGATCCAAAATACGGAGATGCGTCATTCAATAAAAAGCTGGCATCCCGGTACGGACTTCATATGCAGCTTCTGCACGCATGGCATCTGGTATTTCCAGAGCTTTCCGGCGATTTTGCAGGACTTTCCGGAAAAAGCATATACGCGCCGGCACCGAAGCAGTTTGTGAGTATTGCACAGAAAAGAGGACTTGGAACATGGGAACATGGAATTCCAGAGGTTTAAGAGGATCGACACTTGAGGAACTGATCAATCGCACGAATGAACAGTACCGCGAAAAAGGTCTGGCACTGATCCAGAAGATCCCGACCCCGATCACGCCGATCAAGATCGACAAAGAAAAACATCATATCACGCTGGCGTATTTTGACCAGAAAAGTACGGTCGATTATATCGGGGCAGTGCAGGGGATACCGGTATGCTTTGATGCCAAAGAATGTGCGGCGGATACGTTTGCCCTCCAGAACATCCATCCACATCAGGTCGCTTTTATGCGGGATTTTCAAAAGCAGGGAGGAATCGCCTTTCTGCTGATCTATTATACAGGAAAAAATCTGATCCTGTATCTGCCATTCAAGGATATGATGCGATTCTGGGAGCGGGCCGAGAGCGGCGGACGCAAAAGTTTCCGTTTTGAAGAAGTGGATCTTTCCTATCAGATTGAAGCCGGACACGGTGTATTTGTACCATATCTGGAAGCAATTCAAAAAGATTTGGATGCCAGGGATTGACAGAAAGCGGAATTGAGCATATAATAGCATCTAGTTTCATATGATAATAAGGTAGCACGTTAATATAGTAAAGTAATAAAATAAATGGAGGAACCTATGGAACAGAGACTGCTGCACACACCAGAAGGTGTGCGTGATATCTACAGCGGAGAGTACGCCAGAAAAAAAGCACTTTTGCAGAAACTGCACAGAGTCGTAGAGAGCTACGGTTACTGTGATATTGAGACACCGACGTTTGAATATTTTGATGTATTCAGCAGAGAGATCGGAACAACCCCATCGAAAGATCTGTATAAATTTTTTGACCGTGAGGGCAATACCCTTGTACTTCGCCCGGATATGACACCGGCGATCGCCAGGGCCTATGCCAAATATTTTTCTGATGAAGAGCTTGGCGTGCGCCTTTCCTACATGGGAAATACGTTTGTAAACAATTCAAGTCTTCAGGGACATTTAAAAGAAATGACACAGCTTGGTGCGGAGCTGATCGGGGACGGCAGCGTGGAAGCCGATGCCGAGATCACGGCAATGATCGTAGAGATCCTGCTGGCATCCGGCCTTACTGAATTCCAGGTGAGCATCGGACATGTAGAGTTCTTCCAGAGCCTGCTTGCCCAGGCCGGTGTTGACAAAGCTGCCGAGCAGGAGCTTCGAAGACTGATCACCAACAAGAACAATTTTGGCGTGGAGACGCTGCTCGAAGAGCTGAAGATGGATGAGAAACTGACCAGCCTGTTCAAACGTCTTCCGCAGATGTTCGGAAACATTGAAGTGCTTGATCAGGCTGAGCGCATGACCGATAACATAGATGCACTGGCAGCGATCGCCCGTCTGCGAAAACTTTATGAGATCATCCGAAATTATGGATATGAGAAGTACATTTCATTTGACCTTGGGATGCTTGGAAGCTATGGCTATTATACCGGTGTGCTGTTCCGTGCCTATACGTTTGGAACGGGAGATGCCGTTGTAAAAGGCGGACGTTACGATCAACTGATGGGATACTTTGGAAAACCGGCTGCTTCCATTGGATTTGTGGTACAGGCAGATGAACTTTTAAATGCACTCTCCAGACAGAAGATCGCGGTTCCGGTCGAAGAAGGACCGACACTGGTTCTGTATGATCAGGAAGTGCATGAAAAGGCGATCGAAGCATCCATTCAGATCCGAAGGGACGGAGGAAAAGCAGCGCTGATGATCCGCAAAAAAGAATATCCGCTTTCTTTCTACAGTGCCTATGCGAAACGCAATGCACTTGAGAAAGTTGTTTATTTTGCAGCGGATGGAAATGTACAGACAGTGAAACCGCAGGAGGAAAAAGCATGAGATATCTGACATTTGCACTGGGAAAAGGACGGCTTGCAAAGAAAACACTGGAGCTGTTTGAGAAAATTGGGATCACCTGCGAGGAGATGAAGGACAAAGATTCCAGAAAGCTGATCTTTGTCAATGAAGAACTGAAACTGCGTTTCTTCCTTTCAAAAGGACCGGATGTGCCGACTTATGTTGAATACGGTGCGGCGGACATCGGTATCGTAGGTGAAGATACCATTTTAGAAGAACAGCGGAAACTCTATGAAGTTCTGGATCTTGGATTTGGAAAATGCCGGATGTGTGTCTGCGGACCACAGTCTGCGGCAGAACTGCTGAAACATCAGGAGCAGATCCGCGTGGCGACCAAGTATCCGCATATTGCAAAAGACTATTTTTATAATAAAAAGCACCAGACAGTGGAGATTGTCAAATTGAACGGTTCTATCGAGCTGGCACCGATCGTCGGACTTTCTGATGTGATCGTTGATATTGTGGAGACCGGTTCCACACTTCGCGAAAACGGTCTGGTCGTACTCGAAGAAGTATGCCCGTTATCTGCCAGAGTGGTAGTCAACCAGGTGAGCATGCGTATGGAAAATGAAAGAATTACAAAGATTTTGACAGATCTGAAATCTGTGATCAAACAGGAGGCATAAAAGAATGCGTACAATAGCACTTACAGAGGAAACCAGAAAAAACGTGCTTGAGAATCTGCTGAAACGCAGCCCGAGCAGCTATGGAAAATTCGAGGATGCTGTGGCAGAGATCGTTGAGAATGTACGAAACAACAAAGATGCGGCAGTGTTTGAATATACGAAAAGATTTGACGGTGCCGATATCCATGCCGGAAATATCAAAGTGACAAAAGAAGAGATTGACGAAGCTTACGAACAGGTTGATCCGGCTCTTCTGGATGTTATCAGAAAAGCACTGGTCAACATCCGCGAATATCACGAAAAACAGAAAAAATACAGTTGGTTTGACAGCAAACCGGACGGAACCATGCTCGGACAGAAAGTCATGCCGCTTGCAAAAGTAGGTGTCTATGTTCCTGGAGGAAAAGCCGTTTATCCTTCTTCTGTTCTGATGAATGTCGTGCCGGCAAAAGTGGCAGGCGTGGAGAAGATCATCATGACGACCCCTTGCGGAAAAGATGGAAAAGTATATCCGTCCACACTTGTTGCCGCTATGGAGGCAGGGGCAGATGAAATCTACAAAGTGGGTGGTGCCCAGGCGATTGCAGCTCTGGCATTCGGAACCGAGAGTATACCAAAAGTAGACAAGATCGTAGGCCCTGGAAACATCTATGTGGCACTTGCCAAAAAAGCTGTTTACGGACATGTCAGCATCGATTCCATCGCCGGACCGAGCGAGATCCTGGTACTGGCAGATGAGACAGCCAATCCGCATTATGTGGCAGCCGATCTGCTCTCTCAGGCAGAACACGACGAGATGGCTTCTGCGATCCTGGTAACGACAAGCCGTGACTTTGCAGATAAAGTTTCCGAAGAGATCGAAGGCTATTTAAAAACCCTCTCAAGAAGCGAAATCATCCGCAAATCTCTGGACAATTATGGCTACGCACTGGTTGCAGAGACGATGGACGAGGCGATTGAGACTGCAAACGAGATCGCCTCTGAGCATCTGGAGATCGTGACTGCCAACCCGTTTGAAGTAATGATGAAGATCCGCAATGCCGGAGCCATCTTTATCGGAGAATACAGCAGCGAACCGCTGGGCGATTACTTTGCCGGACCAAACCATGTACTGCCGACCAACGGAACCGCAAAATTCTTCTCCCCGCTTGGCGTGGATGACTTTATCAAACGTTCCAGCATCATCTATTACTCAAGAGAGGCACTCAAAGATATCCACAAAGATATCATCCAGTTTGCCGAGGCAGAAAAACTGACGGCACATGCAAATTCGATCCGTGTCCGTTTTGAAGAGGAAGATGCCAATGAGTAGGACAGCCACTATCACAAGGACGACAAAAGAAACCGATATCGCAATGACTCTTTCCCTTGACGGGAGAGGAAAATCAGAAATTTCGACCGGCATCGGATTTTTTGACCATATGCTGGACGGCTTTACAAGACATGGGCTGTTTAATATGAAACTCTCTGTCAAAGGAGATCTCTATGTGGACTCACACCACACGATCGAAGATACCGGAATTGTACTTGGCAATGCGATCCGCGAGGCAGTCGGTGATAAAAAAGGCATAAAACGCTACGGACATTTCATTCTTCCGATGGATGAGTGCCTGGTCGTGTGTGCCGTCGATCTGTGCGGAAGACCGTATTTATCCTTTGACGATGTGTTTACCGTACCAAAATGCGGAGAGATGGATACCGAGATGGTACGTGAGTTTTTCTACGCTGTTTCTTATGCGGCAGCGATGAATCTGCATATAAAAGTCTTGACACCCGGAAATAATCATCATATGATGGAAGCAATGTTCAAAGCATTTGCGAAAGCACTGGACATGGCGGTCGGAATGGATGACCGCATTACAGATGTGCTTTCGACGAAAGGAAGTTTATAATGCAGAAGAAAATTGTGGTACATATGTATTTGAAAAACGGGAAAGCAGTGACGGGATTTGATGGAAAAGAACTGCTTGAAGACGGCGATGTGATGAATATTGCACAGCATTACAGCAATAACGGAGCGGATGAGCTTCTGATCTTTGATCTGTCGGAGGATGATGCAGATCACGAGCAGTCTCTCAATCTGATCCGTCAGATCAGCCGGGTGATCGATATCCCGATGAGCGGCGGCGGTCATATCAGAAACCTGGAAGATGTGAAAAAGCTCCTCTACGCAGGATGTCAGCAGGTTTTCCTGAATTATGCCAAAGCAGCTAATATTGATCTGACAGAAGAAGTATCCAGGCGTTTCGGAAAGGACAAGATTGCGATCTGTACAGACAGCTTTGCGCAGCTGCAGGCAAACAAGGCGAAGGTAAATGAATATACTTCCCGCGTGATCCTGCTCTGTGATGAAGTGGATGTACGTACAACGGCCCGCCTCGTAGAAGTACCGGTACTTCCGGTTTCTACACGTGCAGACCGTCATGGTCTTCTGAAGCTTCTGATGCTTGACAATATCTGCGGTGTCTGCGGAGATGCTTTCTCAGACCTGAACGAAGATCTGATGGCAGCCAAACTGGAAGCGAAAAAACATGGTGTGGAGATCAACACCTTTGAGAGCAGCATGAACTGGAGTGAGCTGAAACTGAACTCCGATGGCATGATCCCGGTTGTTGTGCAGGACTACAAAAATCTGGAAGTACTGATGGTTGCCTATATGAACCGTGAAGCCTTCGAAAAGACGGTAGAGTCCGGAAAGATGACCTACTGGAGCAGAAGCCGCAGCGAATTGTGGCAGAAAGGTGCGACCTCCGGTCATGTCCAGTATGTCAAACAGCTCTCCATCGACTGCGACAACGATACCATTCTGGCAAAGGTGCAGCAGATCGGCGCCGCATGTCATACCGGAAACCGCAGTTGTTTTTACCGTGAGATCTTGAAGAAAGATTACCATGAGACCAATCCGGCGATCGTTTTCGACCATCTCTATAAACTGATCGAAGACCGCAAACAGCATCCGAAAGAAGGCTCTTACACCAATTACCTGTTTGAACAGGGCATTGACAAGATCCTCAAAAAAGTCGGAGAAGAAGCGACCGAGATCATCATTGCGGCGAAGAATCCAAATCCGGAAGAGATCAAGTACGAGATTTCCGATTTCCTTTATCATGTGATGGTACTGATGTCAGAACGTGGTGTGACCTGGGATGATATCACAAGAGAGCTTGCAAACCGCTAAGGTGTGAACTTAATATGAAAGAATAAAATCCCGCCCTTTTGCATAGCGTATAGCAGAAAGGCGGGATTTTTATGCATGCAGGACTGAGTGAAGAACAGAGACGGCAGATCGAACAGATGCGGCGAAGTGCCGGTAAGCAGACTTACCGGAAAACGACAGAGAAAAAGAAAGATTTTTTTGAACAGACAGAAGAACTTCCGGAGCCGGGGAGTTCTTTTTTTGTACGGCTTCTGGCAGCAATGCTGTTGTTTGGACTGTTTCTGCAGTTTCATTTAAGCGGAAAATCTTTTTTGGGACATAAGAGTCAGGAGGCAGTTACGGCGGTCAGCCAGAACGTGGACTTGCAGAAAGTGGCAGATTCTGTTAGAATAGAAAAATAATAAACATAAGCAACATCATCAGGAGGAACCACATGGGGAACAGACAAAGGGGAAACATAAGAAAAAGACTGCTTGTGGCGGCACTTGCAGTGTGTATGGCTTTTATGGCAGGACTTCCGGCACAGGCAGCAGCCACTGTTCAGGGCAAAAAGGTCGGATGGATACAGGAAGAAGGGCAGACGTACTACTGCGATCCGACTACTTTGCAGAATGTACGCGGCAAATGGCAGCAGATCGCCGGAAAATATTATTACTTCGATAAGGCTGGCAGGCTGGTCCGCAACAAATGGGTTGGAAATTATCACGTAGGAAATACCGGCGAACTGGACAGAAATAAATGGATCGGAAAATATTTTGTCGGTGAAGACGGAAAGTGGATCAGGAAGTTCAGGGGCGGCTGGCATAAGATTAACAAAAAATGGTATTATTACACCAAAGCAGGTGTAAAAAAGACCGGCTGGCTGAAATATAAAGGAAATAAATATTATCTGGATAAAAATGGTGTGCGCCTGACAAAGTGGCAGAAGATCAAGAATACAACGTATTATTTTACGAAAAAGGGGAAAAGAACGGCTACTTCCTGGAAGAAGAAGGGCGGCTGGTATTATCCGACCAGTACGACCGGGTCGGTATATAAAGGCGAGCGTATGAATACCGGAAACCGTCGTACGGCAACCAAGATCGAATATCGTACTTCCAGGATCAAAGTTCTGCTGCGCAAGCACAAAGGCTACAGTGCAAATTACTGGACTGCGGATATCACGATCAAAGATCCGTCCCAGATGTTTTCTGCACTTTCCTATGGTACTTACGGTGGGACAAGAGAGACAACTTCTCATGCAGTTTCGCGTACCAGATCGATCGTCGGAATCAATGCCAGCGCATTCTCCTATGACTCCGGCAGACCTTGTTTTGACGCAGTGAAGATACAGAACGGCAAGATCTACAACCGTGCCGGGGGTACCAGCTATTCGAACTGTGCGGTTCTGTGGGACGGTACCATGTTCACACCGCAGGTACATCTGTCAGCAGAACAGCTTGTCGACATGGGTGTCAAAGATACATACAACTTCGGACCGCCGCTGATCGAAAACGGAAAAAAGGTCAATTATAACATGGCAAATTCGGCAAACAGCTGGACTTTAGTCAGCTACAAAGACCCACGCAGTGCGGTCGGCATGATCAGCAAAGGGCATTATGTACTTCTGGTTGCAGACGGAAGAGGAGCCGGCGGTTCCCTTGGACTGACAAGAAGTGATATGCAGCAGATTTTTGCCGGCTTTGGATGCGTCTATGCCTACAACATGGACGGCGGAGGATCGGCAACGCTGGCATACAGGGGAACGGTACTGAACAATCCTTCAGATGGTTCCGAGCGGGCATGCGGAGATTTTCTGCTCTTTAAGGAATAACAGGATGCCAGATTCACTTCACATGCAGTGTTTTAACGGTATCGTGTTATAGCGGTAAAAAGAAAGGAATTATTTTAGATTATATGAAAATAACACTGATCACAGTAGGGAGAATAAAAGAAAAATACTTTACTGATGCCATAGCAGAATATCAGAAACGTTTGAGCAGATACTGCAAACTGGAAATTCTGGAAGTGGCAGATGAAAAGACACCAGACGGTGCGAGTGCGGCAGTTGAAGAGCAGATCAGAGAAAAAGAAGCAGAGCGTGTCCGGAAACTGTTAAAAGACAGTGCCTATACGATCGCCCTGGCAATCGATGGAAAGCAGATGACATCCGAAGGATTTGCGGAAAAGATCCAAAATCTCGGCATCCGAGGAGAGAGCCATATCTGTTTTCTGATCGGCGGCTCCCTTGGCATGTCAGATGGACTGCTTCGCCAGGCAGATGAACGCATCAGTTTTTCGAAAATGACTTTTCCGCATCAATTGATGCGCGTGATCCTTCTGGAACAGATTTATCGCGGATTCCGCATCATCCATCACGAACCATATCACAAATAAATCAGCCTTTTTTCGCCTCTTCTAAAACAGAAGTACAGTGAGGACAGCGTGTTGCCTCAATGTCGATCTCTGTTTTACAGAAGGGGCATTTTTTTGTTGTCGGAGCCTTTGGATCTTCCGGTTTGTGTCCGATGGAAGTCAGCTTGTTGATTCCTTTCAAAAGACAGAACAAAATAAATGCCATAAAAATAAAGTTTACAACATCCGAAAGAAAAGAAGATTTCTAAAAAATAGTATTGACAGATGCTGAGTACGGGTGTACCATCAATATATGAACAATCGTTCAAATATTTGCAGAAAGAGGGTGGAAACTTGGAAACAGAAGAACTGGAATGCTGTGAGGACTGTCAGATTCATCCGGACCGGCTGGATATTGTGAACAGCGGCATGCCGGAGGAAGAGGAATTATACGATCTTGCAGAATTATTTAAGGTATTTGGAGATTCGACGAGAATCCGTATTCTGTTTGTGCTGTTTGAAGCAGAAGTCTGTGTCTGTGATCTCGCAGAGACGCTTCATATGACACAGTCGGCGATCTCACATCAGCTTCGGATTTTAAAGCAATCCAAGCTGGTCAAGAGCAGAAGGGAAGGAAAGTCGGTTTTTTATTCTCTGGCAGATGGGCATGTGCGGACGATCATTGCACAGGGACGTGTGCATATTGAAGAAAAATAAAGAAAAAATTATAAAGGAGAGTTTTATCATGAAGAAAAAATTTAAATTACAGGATCTGGATTGCGCAAACTGTGCGGCAAAAATGGAAGATGCGATCAAAAAAATCCCGGGAGTCAACGATGCAAATGTCAGCTTTATGATGCAGAAAATGACCGTTGATGCAGAGGATGACAAATTCGATGCGATCATGGAAGAAGTCGTACACATATGTGCAAAGGTAGAGCCGGACTGCAAAATCCTGATGAAATAGCATTGCGGGAGTTACTTTGTAACGGAGCAGTCCGCAGGCATCCATTTTGACCTCAATATGAAAACAAGGTAAAAGAAGAAGGGGGCAGCAGTGTAGATAGTGATATCCGACTGCTGCTTTCAAAAACGGAGGATTTTGGTATGACGGAAAAACAGAAAAAAATGCTGGGCCGCATTATCGCTGCCTTTGTCCTGTTTGTTGCTTTGCTGACCGCAGAGCATACGGGAATGCTGGAGAACGTGAATGTGTGGATCCAGTTTGTGATCTATCTGGTGCCGTATCTGGTCATTGGATATGATATTGTGTACAAAGCAGTTCGAAATATCAGCAACGGACAGGTTTTCGATGAAAACTTCCTGATGCTGGTGGCAACCGTCGGAGCCTTTGGCGTGCAGGAGTTTTCAGAAGCAGTAGCCGTTATGCTGTTCTATCAGGTCGGCGAGCTGTTCCAGAGCTATGCGGTCGGCAAATCCAGACAGTCCATTTCTGCGATGATGGATATCTGCCCGGAATATGCCAACATCGAGCAGGACGGCGTGCTGACACAGGTCGATCCGGATGATGTAGAGGTTGGCGATATCATCGTGATCAAACCGGGCGAGCGTATTCCGCTGGACGGTGTGGTGATCGAAGGAGAATCTCTTGTCGATACCGCAGCCCTGACCGGAGAATCGGTTCCGAGAAGTGCGAAAGCCGGCGATGAGATCATCAGCGGATGCGTGAACGGAAGCGGAACACTGAAAGTAAAAGTTACGAAAGAATTTGATGATTCTACGGTTGCGAAGATCCTGGAGCTGGTAGAGAATGCAAGCAGCAAGAAGGCAAAAGTAGAAAACTTTATCACAAAATTTGCAAAATATTATACCCCGGTCGTTACGATCGGAGCTGTGGTCCTGGCACTGGTTCCGCCGCTGCTCCTTGGAGGCGGATTTGCAGAATGGATCCAGAGAGCCTGCATTTTCCTGGTTATCTCCTGCCCGTGTGCACTGGTCATTTCCGTTCCGATGGGGTTCTTCGGCGGGATCGGTGCAGCCTCCAAAGTCGGTGTACTGGTAAAGGGAAGCAACTATCTGGAAGCCGTTGCTGAGATGACGACGATCGTATTTGATAAGACTGGAACCCTTACAAAAGGTGAGTTTAAGGTTGCACAGATCCAGCCGCAGGATATGACAGAAGCAGAGCTTCTGGAGATCGCAGCATTGGGAGAGGGTTATTCTACTCATCCGATCGCAAATTCGATCCGGGAAGCTTACGGCAAAACTCCGGATATGAAACGTACGGAAAATGCAAGTGAGATCGCCGGACACGGTATTTCCATCATGGTTGACAACAAGGCAGTGCTGATCGGAAATGAAAAGCTGATGAAAAAAGAAGGCATCGCTTACACACCTTGCCAGAGCGGCGGAACGGTTGTCTATGTGGCGTGTGACGGAACATTTGCCGGAACTCTGGTGATTTCGGATGCGGTAAAAGACGGTGCGAAAGAAGCCATAAGTGCTATGAAGCAGGTCGGGGTCAGGAAATGTGTTATGCTGACAGGTGACCGCAAAGAGGCAGCCATAGAGGTGGCAAAAGAGCTTGGCATTGATGAGGTGCATGCAGAACTTCTGCCTGCAGACAAGGTAGCACAGGTAGAATGCCTCCTGAGGGAAAAACCGGAGAAAGAAAAACTGGCGTTTGTCGGAGACGGCATCAATGATGCCCCGGTACTGACAAGAGCTGATATCGGTATCGCCATGGGAAGCATGGGATCGGATGCGGCGATCGAAGCAGCCGATGTTGTACTGATGGATGATGATGTCCGCAAGATCGCATCGATCGTAAGGATTTCCAGAAAGACACTGTCGATCGTAAAACAGAACATTGTTTTCGCACTGGGCGTAAAAGCAATTGTACTGCTGCTTGGAGCTTTTGGTGTAGCGAATATGTGGGAAGCTGTTTTCGCGGATGTCGGAGTTTCTGTCATTGCGATCCTGAACTCCATGCGTGCGTTGAAAGAAAAGTAAGACAAGGGAAAAAGAACAATCTTAAAAAAAGAATGAGACAAATCCGCTTTTGGATCTGTCTCATTTCTTCACTGTTCTTTTTGCATTTTTTTTATGTGATTTTTCAAAGCGTCAAAGCTCTCTTTGCTGATCACGTGCTCGATGCGGCAGGCATCTTCCACAGCGGTCTTTTCTGAAACTCCCAGCTTGATCAGACAGGAGGAGATGAGCTGATGACGTTCGTAGATCATTTCGGCAATTTCTTTTCCAGAATCGGTCAGATAGATAAATCCGGCCTTTGTCACGGTGATATGATTTTTCTCACGGAGATTTTTCATAGCGACACTGACACTTGACTTTTTAAATCCAAGCTCATTGGCAACATCCACGGAACGTACTACCGGAAGCTGCTTGCTGAGCATTAATATGGTTTCCAGGTAATTTTCTGCTGATTCATTTACTATCATAAGTTGCTCCACCTCACGTTCTTTCTTATAGCAATAAGAAAAGTAAGTTCAGTATATCACAGAATGAAAGGCTGGTCAAAGATATTTTTGTGAGAAATTGACAAAATAATAACAAAGGCAGTACTTTTTTCTTGACAGTACGGTATATTTTTTATATGATATGCAATGTGGCGGAAAGCAAGGGGGCTTTGGGATACAGGCAATCGGCTTTTTGCTTCTTGCTATTCTAAAAACACTTTTATTAGGGAGGAATTAGAAATGAAGAAAGCATTAGCACTTTTACTTTGCACGGCAATGACAGCAGGTATGCTGGCAGGATGTGGATCAAAAACAGCAGAGACAACCGCTTCTACAGAGACAGCAGCTTCCACAGAAGCAGCAGACGGCAGCTCAGAAGCAGCAGAAAATACTTCTGACAAGAAATGGGTGGTTGCAACCGATACTGTTTTCAAACCATTTGAGTATACCAATGATAAGAACGAATTCGTAGGAATCGACGTAGACCTTCTGGCAGCGATCGCAGAAGACCAGGGATTTGAGTATGAATTACAGAGTCTTGGATGGGACGCAGGCGTTGCAGCTGTTCAGGCAGGACAGGCAGATGCTCTGATCGCAGGAGCAACGATCAAACAGGAACGTATTGATTCCGGATGGATCTTTTCCGATGGATATTACAATGCAACACAGACTTTCGTAGTATCAGAAGACAGCGACATCGCAAGCTACGAAGACCTGAAAGGCAAAAATGTAGCGGTAAAGAACGGTACCGCAGGTGCTGATTTTGCAAACAGCCTGAAAGACGAGTATGGATTTACCGTTACCGTATTTGAAGATTCACCGACCATGTATCAGGATGTTATCCTTGGCAACAGTGCAGCATGCGTAGAAGATACACCGATCATGGCAGCTTCCATCAAAGAAGGAAACCTGGCACTGAAGATCCCGGAAGGCATGGAAAGTGACGGAGCACCTTACGGACTGGCGATCATGGATGAGAAAAACCAGGAACTGCTGGATATGTTTAACAAAGGTCTGGAAGACATCAAAGCAAACGGTACTTACGATGAGATCATCGAAAAATACCTTGGCGAATAAGCAAAAGAACAAAAAGGGCAACTCTTAGAGGATACCCTATGCATGGAAGCACGGGACCGGTTTGGGCTCCCGTGCTTCTTACGCTGCCGGAAAATATCTTTTGACCAGGCAGCGGATGTTGTGTTACAATAGAACCAAAAAGAAGATGCCGGGGTTGGACCTGGCTGGGGTATCAGGTCTAAAATAACTCCTGTGCAGGCACAGCGCAGGTTCGGATTTTTGATATCGGCATCATGAAAAAGTACAAAAGGAAGGAGAAAGAACATGATTGCAATTTTACAGTCTTACAGTACCATGCTTCTTGGAGCGCTTGGGAAGACTTTGCTTCTTACACTGCTGTCACTGCTTTTTGCCATGATCATCGGTATGATCTTTGCATTGATGAACGTGGGAAGAAGCCGTGTGCTGAACTGCATCGGTACTGTTTATGTCGATGCGGTGAGAGGTGTTCCACTGATCGTTCTGGCATATTTTATTTATTTTGGTGTGCCGTCCGGCATGAAAATGATGGGGGCAACGGATTTCAGGCTCAGTGCACTCCAGGCAGGTACGATCGCCCTGGCGATGAACTGCGGTGCGTATATGGCAGAGATCATCCGTGCCGGTATCCAGAGTGTGGATAAAGGACAGATGGAGGCGAGCAGAAGCCTCGGGCTTTCCTATGCCAAAAGTATGCGTCTGGTTATCCTGCCGCAGGCGATCCGTACGATGATTCCATCGATCATCAATCAGTTCATCATCACGCTGAAGGATACCTCGATCCTCTCCGTTATCGGATTTCCGGAACTTACCAACATGGGCAAGACGATCGCCGGAAATACGTTCAAGAGTCTTCAGACCTGGGCGATTGTAGGTATTATGTACATGATCGTTATCATCACTTTGAGCAAACTTGCAAAGAGAATTGAGAGGAGGATTGACCGTGGCAGATAAGACAAAAGTACATGTTTCCAACTTAAAAAAGAGTTTTGGAAAACTTGAAGTATTGAAAGACATCAGCATGGATATCCATGAAGGTGAAGTTGTCGTGCTGCTTGGACCTTCCGGAAGCGGTAAATCTACCTTTCTTCGATGCCTGAATCAACTGGAGATCGCAACCGAAGGTGAAATTATCGTGGATGGCAATAATATCACAGACAAGCACACAGACATCAACAAAGTGCGTGAGAACATCGGTATGGTATTTCAACATTTTAACCTGTTCCCGCACAAGACCGTTCTGGAAAATATCATGCTGGCTCCGGTAGAACTGAAAAAAATGACAAAAGAGCAGGCAAAGGAAAAAGGACTTCAGCTGCTAAAGCGTGTAGGTATGTTTGACAAGGCAGATGTTTATCCGAACATGCTCTCCGGCGGGCAGAAACAGCGTGTTGCGATTGCAAGAGCACTGGCGATGAGCCCGGATATCATGTTGTTTGACGAGCCGACTTCCGCACTGGACCCAGAGATGGTAGGTGAAGTTCTGAATGTTATGAAGGAGCTGGCAGCAGATGGCATGACTATGGTCATCGTCACACACGAGATCGGTTTTGCAAGAGAAGTGGCAGACCGTGTTGTGTTCATGGACGGAGGCTACATCGTAGAGCAGGGCACGCCGGAGGAAGTGATCCGCAATCCAAAAGAAGCACGTACCATTGATTTCCTGAATAAAGTTCTGTAAGTGGCATACTGTTTAAAATATCAGACAATATAATAATCTGTGGAAGGGGGAGCAATATGAAAAAAATTATTACGATCAGCCGTGAATTTGGTGCCGGCGGCGGTGAAATTGGTCGAAAAGTGGCAGAGCGTCTTGGATATCATTATTATGATAAAGAGCTGATCCTGAGGAGTGCCGCCACATCCAATGTAGATGTGGAGAGCATGCGTCGCTGGGATGAGAAAGTCCCGGCCAATTTCGGATTTGCCCAGAGCCTGTTTAACTTTTACAATAAGCCGCTTAATGAGACGCTGTTTGAAGCACAGACAAAGGTGATCCGCGAGATCGGCGAAAAAGGCAACTGTGTGATCGTCGGCAGAAATGCCAATACGATCCTTAAAGAATTTGATGACGGTCTGCATATTTTTGTCCATGCATCACCATACTGGCGTATGATGCGTATGAAAGACAAAATGCCGGATGCAACGGAGGCAAAGATCAGCGATGAGATCCGTTCGATTGACAAGACGCGTAAGAAATATTGTTCTTATTATACTAATACTGAGTTTGGTGTGGCAGATTATTACGATCTCTGCCTGAGCACTTCGACACTTGGCATTGATACCTGCGTTGATCTGATCTGCGACCTTGCACAAAAGTAAAGGATGCCGCCATATACATAACAGGGAGCATCCTTTGCAAGGACAGCAAACAACAGATAAAAACAAGATCGTACATAAAAAGAGCATTTTTATCGAGTCCGCAGATGGCGGTTCGGTTAAAAATGCTCTTTTTCATTTAAAGATCAGGTGTTTCATTCACGGTGGCATTACAGATCATATTCTCCGGTCACACTGATTCCGACACCGTAACCGCCAGGTCCGATATGGCAGGAGATACTGAAAGACAGAGGATCATAGTAGACATCCATTTCAGGGAAAGCTGCAGAAAGCATGTCTGTCCATTCTTTTTCCTGTTCGGCAGTAAGACCGGCACCTGCAGCACCGAGACGCAGGCGTTCTTTTGGGATATCCTTAAAGCGGGTTTCAAAATCATTTTTCAGGGCTTCGATCATGCGAAGTTTTGCCTTTTTCATACCGCGCACCTTTGCAAAGGCATCGAGACGTTCGCCCTGGATCGTCAGGACCGGTTTGATATTGAGGACAGAACCAAGAGCTGCACCGGCTGCTGTTACTCTGCCGCCTCTTTTGAGAAATTCCAGCGTATCGACAGCAATATAAATGCTGGAGTTGTAAGCGTTTGCCTCCAGAAGTTCTTTAATCTTTGCAGCAGAAGCACCAAGGTCTGCGTAGTGTTTTGCCTCCATTACGGAAATTCGCATGGTAACAGAGATGCGGTGGTTGTTGGCTACCTGAACTTTGCCATCGTAATTCAGGGCAAGTCCCATGGCAGCTTCACAGGAAGCACTCAGTCCGCTGGACATCGGAATATAGATGACCTCATCGTAACCGGATTTTAAGATTTCATCCCACATATCCATGACATCACCAGGGGATGGCTGGGAAGTGGATACGTTCTGATTGCCGGTCAGTGCGGCAAAAAAAGAATCATGTGTAAGATCGAGTCCCTCGTAGTGTGTATTTCCATCGATGATCACCGGCATCTGCATCAGAAAAATGCCAAGAGCATCTGCCTCCTGTTTTGTGATACCGCTGTTGGTGTCCGTCATAACGGCTGTTTTCATAGGTATATCCTCCTTATCATTCTCCATTATAAATGACCGGAATGTCTCCGGCTTTTCTGTCTATTGCTCAGGGTGTCCGTGTGATGCCCCAGAAAAACAGAGCTACGGTTCCAGGACCTGTGTGACTTCCGATTGTAGTGCCAATGGAATGAATTTCTGCTTTTCCATTTAAATTTGGAAAACGTGCCTCAACAAGGTCTGCAACAGCTCTGGCATCGTCCATGCAGGCAGAATGTGAGATATAACATTTTCCACTGTATTCCAGACCATTATCCGCAAAATCTTCCATTTTGTCAACAATCGCACGGATCACTTTCTTTTTTGTGCGGATTTTCTGGCGAGGGATCAGTTTTCCCTTATCATCAATATTTAACAGAGGACAGATGCCAAGCAGACCGCCTATCGTACCGGATGTTTTTGAAATACGGCCTCCCTTGATGTAAAAAGTAAGATCTGTGGAAAAGAACCAGTGATGCAGCTTCAGGCGATGATGCACTGCCCAGTCATATAATTGGTCCAGTGTGTATCCTTCATCACGAAGATCCGCAAGGCGATCCATAAACAGACCATATCCGGAAGATGCACCAAGAGAATCTACAATACAGATCCGGCGCCCAGGGTAACGTTCCTCCAGAGTTTCCTTTGCGATCATAGCGGAATTGATGACACCGGAGATGCCGGAAGAGAGTGTTACATGCAGAATATCTTTTCCTGCTTTCAGAAAAGGCTCAAAATAATGTTCGAATTCATCAGCATTGACCTGGGAGGTCTTTGTGGAAGCTCCGCTTTGCAGGGCACGATAGAACTGATCAAACGGCATAGATTTCCCCAGATCATCGTCATAGTCTTTGCCGTCCAGTTCATAATGAAAACATATATAAGAAATATTGCGGCTGTTAAAATGTTCTTCTGTAAGATCTGCCGTAGAACAGCAGCTGAGAATAAATTCACTCATATGCTTCAACCTCATTTATTAAAATTCATTTGAAACTTATTGTAACACTTTTTTCGGGGGGATTCAATCGCAGATGACAGAGTTTGAAAAATAGTTTTGAGACAGCTTGACAAATATCGGTAAGGTTGGTAAGATACCGATAGAATATCAGAATACGTCGAAGAGACGAGTAGGATGCGGAAAGCTTCAGAGAGAAGTGCGTATGGTGTGAGCATTTCAGCGGGAAACATCTGAAAACTACCTCTGAGTGGCCCTAATCCGGTCCGGTGACTCCGTTATCGTCAAATAAGTGGTTTTACAGTCTGTCCGAGGCATGTTGCACGAAGAGACAGACGGGACAAACAGGGTGGAACCGCGGGTAAGAAAACTCGTCCCTTGCATTGCAGATGTGCATTGCAGGGGACTTTTATTTTGAGTAAAAGAAAGGAAGATAAAACGATGATCATTACATTAAAAGACGGATCAACAAAAGAATATGCTCAGGCAATGAGCGTACTGGATATTGCAAAAGATATCAGTGAAGGGCTGGCAAGAGTAGCATGTGCCGGTGAAGTAGACGGAGAATTAGCCGATCTGCGCACCGTTGTAGATAAGGACTGCAATTTAAACATTCTGACTTTTGAAAGCGAAGGAGGTGCGTGGGCATTCCATCACACAACTTCTCACATCATGGCACAGGCGATCAAGAGACTGTACCCGGATGTAAAACTTGCGATCGGACCTTCCGTAGCAGACGGGTTCTACTATGATGTGGACAGTGAAACTCCGCTGACCGCAGAAGATCTGGTTAAGATCGAAGCAGAAATGAAAAAGATCGTAAAGGAGGCTCTGCCGATCACGCGTTTCACAAAGCCAAGAGAAGAAGCAATCGCATATTTCAAAGAAAAGGAAGAGCCATATAAAGTGGAACTGATCGAAGATCTTCCGGAGGATGCCCAGATTAGCTTCTATCAGCAGGGTGAATTCGTAGACCTCTGTGCAGGACCTCATCTGATGAGCACCAAACCGGTAAAAGCATTTAAACTGACAAGCCTTGCAGGTGCATACTGGAGAGGCAGCGAAAAGAATAAAATGCTGACCAGAATTTACGGTACTTCTTTCACAAAGAAAGCAGATCTGGAAGAATACCTGAACCGCATGGAAGAAGCAAAGAAACGTGACCACAGAAAACTGGGCAAAGAACTGGGACTGTTTATGATGCGTGAAGAAGGTCCTGGATTCCCGTTCTTCCTGCCAAAGGGGATGGTGCTGAAAAACACACTGCTGGATTACTGGAGAGAAATCCACAGAAAGAACGGTTATGTGGAGATTTCCACTCCGATCATGCTTAGCCGCCATCTGTGGGAGACATCCGGCCACTGGGATCATTATAAGGAAAATATGTACACAACCGTCATCGATGATACTGATTTCGCGATCAAACCGATGAACTGTCCTGGCGGAATCCTGGTATACCAGTCAGAACCGCGTTCTTACCGCGATCTGCCGCTGCGTATGGGAGAACTTGGACTGGTTCACCGCCATGAGAAATCCGGTCAGCTGCACGGACTGATGCGTGTACGCTGCTTCACACAGGATGATGCTCATATCTTCATGATGCCGGAGCAGATCCGTGACGAGATCAAAGGCGTAGCAAGACTGATCGATGAAGTTTATCAGCTCTTTGGATTTAAATATCATGTAGAACTGTCCACCCGTCCGGAAGATTCTATGGGAAGCGATGAAGACTGGGAGATGGCCACCGATGCCCTGAGAGGTGCACTGGATGATCTGGGACTGCCTTATGTGATCAACGAAGGAGACGGAGCATTCTACGGACCGAAGATCGATTTCCATCTGGAAGACTCCATCGGAAGAACCTGGCAGTGCGGTACGATTCAGCTTGACTTCCAGCTGCCACTGCGATTCAACTGCGAATACATCGGTGCAGACGGCGAGAAACATCGCCCGATCATGATCCACCGTGTAGCATTCGGCTCCATCGAACGTTTCATCGGAATCCTGATCGAGCATTTTGCAGGTGCGTTCCCGACCTGGTTATCCCCGGTACAGGTAAAAGTACTGCCGATTTCTGATAAATACATGGAGTACGGTGAGAAAGTAAAAGCTGCGCTGGAAGCAGCAGACATTCGTACTGAAATCGACACCAGAGCTGAAAAGATCGGATACAAGATCCGTGAGGCAAGACTGCAGAAGATTCCGTACATGCTGGTAGTAGGAGCAAAAGAGGAAGAAGAAAATACTGTTTCTGTCAGAAGCCGCTTTGCAGGAGATGAAGGTGCGAAGAGCCTGGATGACTTTATCGCAGCGATCACAGAAGAGATAAAAAACCGCGAAAACCGTAAAGCAGAGGTCGAGGAGCAGAAATAAAAATTTACGGATGTTTTAGCATGTGCAAATGAATCCGAAAACAAAATGAAAGTAACATGAATCAGAACGCCAGAACCTTCAGAAAGAAAATCTTCTGACCCCCTGCGTTTTCTGTTC
>URUU01000008.1 GCA_900551235.1 uncultured Lachnospiraceae bacterium | reverse complement strand
GGAGGACGCGCTGTTTTCGCTGGTGCGGGCGGCGTTTCAGGCCGGGTGGCTGGCTGCGGGCGGCGAGGAAAGCGCGGCTGTGCGGATGTTTGAGGTGCTGCGGGCAGAGGACTTCCGGAAAAAATCATAGAAAAAACTCCCCTGCTTTGCAGCCCAATGTCACTTAGTTAGCAAGGAAGGAACCTCACAAAGACAGCACACAGCAAAGCGAAAGCAAGCTGTGTGCTGTTTTTTGCGACATTAGAGCATGACAACAAAGCGGATCGGAAAATCCGCTTTAAAAAGAATGTTCAAATCACAAGAATTATGCTACTCTATAGGTGAAGCTGGCAGAAGATTTCTGCGTTAGCTTACGAGTATCTTTTCGACCGAGGCGAATGGGCGAAATATATCTCATAAGCATGGCTTCAAGAATGGGTGGAGGGACATCTCCAAGGAAGAATTGTCTGCAAATATGTACTGCATCAGAGAAATTAACCTTATAGGTATGCGTTTTCTGTGCCTGCCGGATGACTACGGACTGTGTAATCAATTCGCAGAAGTTGTACATGGTGAGCTTGGCAAAAATCTCCTGGAGAACGAACTCCACCTTTTTTGCGTGTAAATGAAGAAGTCCCAGAGTGTGTTTCAAGTTGCGGAAAGAGGTCTCAATACCCCAGCGCATCGCATAAAGCCTCTTAATATCATGTAAAGGGAAAGCGGATGCATCCAGATTCGTAATAATGGTTTCACACGCGGTATCTGAGATAGGAAAGCGAACGATTCTGAAATGCAGTTCAAAGAATACAGCAGGGTCGTACTTTCTTGATGTGCGTGGCAGATAATCAAATCGGATGGTATTTGTGATATGCCTATAGTGATTTTTGTCTTTAAGCAGTTCTTTTACTTCATTTGACTGCTTATTTGTCAGTTTCAAATGGAAAGGAACATCGAACTCATCTGTGGCTGGCAAAGCAAGGCCAGATGCAATACCGGCTGTGCCGTTCTTAATTCTGATCAAGAAATTCCAGCCCTTCTCCTGAATGTGAGCAAGATTGTTATAGGATTCATAGCCTCTGTCCGCAAGGAGCAAAGCACTTTCAATAGCAGAGCGATCTACCATGGCAGTTCATGCAGCGGATTCGTCAGTCTTTCTGCTTTTCTGAACAAGAGCATCCACATAAATGTGCTGGTGCAAATCATACATAGCGTTGGTATGCAGCAGGTTGTATGCTCTCTGCCCGTTTACCCCCGGATAGTAGGAATCCGGGTCTTTGGGATTGGCTGCAATCTGTAAATCGGAGCCGTCAACGGCAAGAAGACGGAGGCCTCTGTACAGCTTGTTTTCGTCGACACTTCTGGAGAAGTCATGGAATAGGGATTCAAACGCCTCTGGAAGGATTGTAGATCGTCGTTGGATAAAAGCAGAAGAAGTTCCCGTAGAGGGATCCAAGCCAAAGAAATCCATAATTTCGTGGTTAAGCGTTCCGCCTCTAAAGGCCAGGATGAAGGGAATCACTTTTTGAAAGGAAAACTTCCTGTTCCTGGTATTGTCTTTGCCGGGTCTTGCGGAGAAGAGCCATTTGTAGTCTGTCATAGCTTGAATTGCATCTTTCAGTGCTTTTGCTGCTGCCTTCAGGGCATCTTCCGTAGCATCCTGTTTATCTTTCAGTTTATTCGCTTCCTCAAGAGCACTCTTATATGCTGCATAAGATTCTGCTGTGTACTTTTCTTCTGCTTCTACAGCTTTTGCAGCCTCCAGTGCTTCTGCCAGTGCTTTACGTCCTTCAGATACTGTCGGTGTTCCTGCATCTTCTTTACCGATGACACCAAATTCTGCTGCGTTGATGAACTGGTTCGGTTGTGGACCTGCCGTTTTGATCGCTTCTATTTTTACTTTTGTAACATCTGCATATGCCTTATCAAAGGTTACTGTTTTTTCCACAAAGTTCTGATCTGCCCCGGCAACACCCTGGTTTACATAACTCCATGCATTACTCTCACCAATCGTACCTGTCAACGTCCACTTTGTACCATCGGTTGTTACATAAACGTTACACTGCTCGATCGCACCATTGTTTACTTTTCCGCTGCTGCTGTCATATCCATTTCTTGGAACATAAGTAACAGAAGTTACCGTAGAAGGTTTTGCCAGTGTAATGATATAATTGTTATTGCCTGTCAGTTTTGTTCCATCGGTTTTTGCTTTTGGTGCACTGCCATCTTTCCAGTTCGTGTGCCAGTAAGTATCAGCTTTTCCATCCAGAGCTTTTGCAGCCGGGCCATTTCCATTTGGCTCACCTGTCAGTTCTTGACTGTCTGCCGCTCCGGTCAGTCCGGTCAGCTTTGCATACTGTCCTGCATCTGCCGGCACGGTGAATTTGTGTGTCAGTGTCATGGTCTTGCCATTGTCCTTGATGTCTGCCGTCACATCCACATTTCCTTCGCCGACCTTGATGGTGGCAGGTTTGCTTTCATCTGTGAATTTATAGCCTTCATCTGCTGTCAGGGTAGCTGTCAGTGTATACTCTTTTCCGGCTTCG
Organism: uncultured Lachnospiraceae bacterium; assembly: GCA_900551235.1. Classification (GTDB taxonomy): domain Bacteria; phylum Bacillota; class Clostridia; order Lachnospirales; family Lachnospiraceae; genus Hominisplanchenecus. The sequence continues at coordinate 53,801 of URUU01000008.1, read as the reverse complement.
AATGTTGTTACTGCTGCATTATCGGAATCTGTCCATGCAGTTTTAACTGTGTATCCTTCTGTATCAGCCGCAGTTACATCTGCAGGTTTTTCTCCTTTTACAGGTGCAACAGCCGTAAGTACAGGTGTTTTGATGACTTTGTCTTCAGATACTGACGGTGTTCCTGCATCTTTTTTCCCAATTATGCCAAATTCTGCTGCATGGATAAATTTATTATCATTACTGTTAGACACACCTTTTGTGCTTAAAACCTCGAACTTGATGTTGGTAACGCCCGCTACCGGTTTTTCGAATGTAATCGTTTTCTTTACATCAGTGTCTGTGTAAGTCCATTCTCCGCTTTCTCCGGCTTTTTCCCAATTTACTCCGTTATCCTTGGATGTGTAGACGTTACATTTTGTAATGTAGCCATTACCTGTAACTACTCCATCCTTTGTCCTTGGCAGATAAGTAACTTCGCTTACAATATAAGCGGCATCCAGCTGAATATAGTAATTGTTATTCTTGTTCTTTGTCGGATCATCCTGGTTCAGGACTACGTTGTTAGATGAACTGTACTGTGAATGCCAGTAGGTATCTGTTTTTCCATCCACTGCCTGTTCAGCCTTACCCTGAGTACCACCGCTTTCTCCGGACGTCTCTACACTGTCTGCTGTTCCTGTCAGGGCACTTGCAGGCAATGCTGTATATTCTTCTGCAGGTGTTCCTGCCTCTTCTGTTGCTTCGTAAACTCCGATCTCTGCAGCGCTGATATGCGTATCTTCTTGGTTTCCAGCGGAATGTTTTACTTCAATACGGATATGTTTTGCCATTTCCGGTGAAAATGTTACTTCTTTTTCATCCGCATTATCTTTCCATTTCGCTGTCTCTACCTTTTTCCAGTCTGAGTCTGCGATTGTAGAAGCATCCGTAGCATCTGAATTGGAAACATAGATGTTGGCTTCGGTGATTCTTCCGTTTGTAATTCCGTCACCTGATCCCTGGCGAGGCAGATAAGTAAGTTTTCCAACAGTCTTTGAGTCTGACAGATTAATGTACAGATTATTTCTGGAAACCAGTTCCGTTGAAAGGGTGGTTGTACCAGGACGTACCACTTCGGTAAATCCTTCGCCGTCTTCAACATTTCCATCGCTTCCGAACCAGCTCGAATGATATATTGAAGTTTCATTATTATCTACAAGATTTTTTAACCTTCTACCTTTCTGGGATGAGCACTCAGCTTTTGGCGTAATCTTGTTGCTGTCTACTTTTGTAGTATCATTACTGTATATATACAGCTCCTTACCGGAAATGAACATATCGGTCGGCTTACCTGCAGTGTTCAGCACTTCTATCTTTATCTCTTTTACGTCACTTAATGCAGTCGCAAATTCTATCGTATCTTTTGTATCATCTTTTGTAAAATCCAGTGTGTACGGATCATCCTGCACTTTCTTGAATTCTGCATTCTCAGCAGATGTTTTATAATAAATATTACATTTTCTGATCGTGCCGTTTTCGTTCTTACCTTTTGAAACATATTCCAGTTTCTTAACTTCAGATGGCTCAGATAACGTCAGGGTGATATTATTATTTTGGTTCATCTGAACTTCAGCATGTCTTTCCGGCTGCTTATCACCTTTCCATGCTGAATGCCAATAAGTATTCTCATTACCATCTACTATGGTATCTGGCGTTGGCGTATCGTCTCCATTCCCACAATCAGCAGAAGCTGTCAGGCCTTCTGTAAGTTTCGTGTAAGTATAGCTCTTTGTTTCTGTGCTTCCACCTTCATCTGCTGCCAGTGCACTTAACGCACCCAGTCCTGATACCGGTGCACTGGTCACTACCATGGCACCTACCAGTAATCCGGCTAAAACCTGTTTAAATTTCATACTCTTTTACCTTTTCCTTTCATAAAAATATTTGCAAAAGCCAACCTATCTGCCAGCTTTTCTCACTCTCCCCGCAGCTTTTATTGCTGCCGTTTTGAAATATATCAGATATATTTCAAAACTTCTTATTCTGTGTTTATACGAGTTTCATAAATCTTTTTCCAAAAACTTGATTCATTATACTATGTTTTCAAACTATTTTCAAGTCTTTTTTGTAAATAATTGCTATTTATCTGTTTTTACTTTCTTCTTTTTTGTTCAAAATATTATATTTCTTCCTATATGGTGCGATGCGTATCTATAAAAAACTTTTTTCTGCATCAAAAAAAGAACAGCTCTTCGGATATTTCTATCCGGAAAGCTGTTCTTTTTTTATTTTCTTTTCCGTGTATTGTTTTGATCACTCGATCGGATCGGTCTCGATGATGAATTTAACATTGCTGTCCACACCATCTGCTTTTCCGCTGAAGGTATCGTATGTGCAGTCACTGGAGCTGAGTGCCTTGATGCGGTCGATCACGCTCATCAGATCATCCTCCACAGTATCTTTCAGTTTCTTTGTACCGTCTTCTTCAAATTCGGATGCGCCGTCAGCAAGCTCTTTTGCACCGTCAGCAAGCTGTGTGATACCATCTGCCACCTGTCCGCTTGCGCTCTGTAAGGTGCCTGCACCTGTGAACAGCTCATCGACACCGTCAAGCAGTGTTCCGGTCCCTTTGTTCAGTGCGGCATTGTTGGATACCAGTGTGGATGCTCCTTTGGAGAGCTGTCCGGATAACTGGGATACCCCTTTTGCAAGCTGTTTTGTTCCGCTCTGCAGTGTCTCTACGCCTTTGTCCAGTACCGGTGCATTCTGCTTCAGTTCTTTTGCACCGCTTGTCAGGCTTTCGTTGTATGCATTTAATGCATCGAATCCACCCAGCAGGCTTTCGATGCCTTTTCCTGCCGTCGGAAGGGATGCTGTCTGTGTCTGCAGTGTCCTGACATTTCTGGAAAGTGCTCCGATACCGGCATCCAGTCCCTGCATTCCGGTATTAAGTGCTGCAACGCTTCCTTTCAGTTGTGCCATCGGTGCTTTTGGAATGTCTACACTGGTGATGCCGGAAAGTCTGGTCTGCATGGAGTCAAGCTGCGTGGACATGGCTGCTGCTGCATTTTGCAGTGTCTGCAGACTGCTTCCCATACTGGTCAGTGTCTGTGTCAGCGCTGCTGTGTCTACGTTTGGCATATCTAACGAAATCTGCGGTGCACTGATCTGGTCAAGCGCACCTGCTGCGGATGTGTCTGCTGATACCGTTGTATCTACTTTTGATACAGTCGGCAGGTTTGCTTTTGCACTCTGCAAAGAACTTACCAGTTCTGTATTTCCTGCTGCATCTGCTGCTGCGATCGCCGCATCCAGTGCAGATCTTGCACTGTCGATCTGTCCGTTTGCCGCATCGATCTGTCCGTTTGCTGTATTGATCTGTCCATTTGCCGTATCTGCCGCAGAGCTGATCGCACTCCTGGCTGCATTCAGTTTACTGTTGCGGTCATCAATCTGTCCGTTTACATTCTGTACGGTGCTTCCCATTGCCGTCTGGATTGCATTCTGTGCCTGTGTCTGTAAATCAGAAAGTGTCGTGCTGATCGTCGTAAGCTGTGCTGCCAGTGTCTGTCCGTCTGCCATCAACTGTGCTGCCGGTGTTTTGATCGAACTGTCCACTGCACTTGAAAGTGCTTTTCCCTGTGTGATCAGATCGCTTCCGCTCTGTGCAAGGCCATCGATCTGTGATGTAAGACCTGACATGCCATCCAGCGCACTCTGAAGCTGCTGTGTTCCGGCTGCCAGTGCAGAAGATGCTGCTTTCAGATCCTCCTGCGTGCTTCCTTCTCCATCCAGTGCTGCGTACATCTGATCGATCGCTGCACTGATCTGGGAAAGACCGGTTGTCAGTGGCTGCAGTGCCTTTGCTCCCTCTGCCAGTTTCTGTTCCCCTGCCACATAAGAGATCACACCGTCTGCCAGTGTGGAGGTTCCTTTTGTATAAGTCTGTACACCGGAGACGACAGAATTGACACCATTTTTGTATTCGCTTACTTTTCCGGTCATAACACCTTTGCTTCCAAGATATTTCTGGATGCCTTTGTTCAGCTCTTCTGCTCCTTTTGTATAGGCACCAACACCGCTGTCCAGTATCTTTGCCCCGCCGTTCAACTGGCTGATACCGTCTTTGAGTGTTCTGACTCCGTCATTGAATTCTGTATATTTATCCTTCAGTGTATTTGCCCCATCGGATAATTCGGAAGAACCATCGACCAGCTTCAGCGCTGCATCTTCCAGTTCATCCAGTGCGTCCGTCAGTTCATCGGTATCTGCTATGCCATCCACATCCAGTTCCTTCAGGACATCACTCATCGCAACCGTAAACGTAGAATCCATCTGGAAATCCGTCACATCTGCTGTGATCTCCAGGCTTTCCGGAAGGGTAACGTTTTTTGCCTGGTCTTTTGAAAGGTTCAGGCTGTCCTTCAGTCCCGGCATCGCCACACCGATGACAATGTTTCTGCTTCCGTCCGATATGACTTTTCCGTTATCGATCACGATATTGGAGAAATGTTCATCGGAAAGGATCATGCCTGTCACCATGACAAATGGATTGTATACACTTTCCGTCCTGCCATCGATCTTCGTCGTTGTCTTTGCTTTGTTCTGATAATCTGCCTGGATCTTCAGTTTGCCGCTTTTTCCGACCAGCTCCGATGGCTGCATCTGGACACCGTTTAAAAAATATTTGAACTGTACCGATACCGGAAGTTCTTTGTCTGTCTTTCCCTGATAATAAATATCCGAACCGTCTGCCTGCCAGCTCATGGAATCTCCGCTTCCGCTGTAGGTCTCATCACCTTTGACATTCTCGATATCCTGCAGATCGGACTTGTCTTTGATGGCTGCATCGCCGCTGCTGTTTTTCAGCCAGTTGGATACCGTCACATCCGTTGCGTTTCCGGACGCATCTGCATTGACATATACCGTTTCTTCTTTTCGTGTTTCCCCGGATGCTGCGCTGACCGGGACACCGCCCATAACGGCAGCCATTCCTACCGCAATTCCTCTATAAACAACTTTTTTTGTATTTGTATTTTTTCTGATTTTCTTTGCCATGATCTATTACCTCCTGCTGCCGCCACACTGCGGCATATTTTTAAGCCAGCTCTTCTTTTCACATGACATTATATGCTTGCTGTCTTTTAAATTTCATTAGTCACTATACAGCAGGTGTATAATTTTTCGACACATTTGAAGAAGTGTACAATTTATTGCAAAGCAGCCCCTTCTTCTGTTTCGCTTCTATAATCTTCTGTGCGCCCAGAAAAATCGTGGCATCCAGTTGTTTTACAAATTCTCCGGGCAGCATGATATTTTCATCCATGACCCATCGTATGATCGCCATCAGAAATGCCTCCCCGAAGAAGCCATCTCACTTTTTTGTATCTTATACCATTCGTCCGGAAGGTGCAAGTGACTTTTTTCCATCTTATTGCATTTTTTTGTCTTTTCCGCTATACTGTTGTTCAAATCAGTCCCACAGCACACCCTCTTTCTGAAAGGAGTTTTCATGAAATCCATTTACCGTATCTGTCTGCTTCTCTTTCCTGCGTCTTTTCTTTTGTGCGGATGCAGCAGACATAAAAGTCCAGAGCCGATCCAGACCGAAGCTGCACCTGTTCAGACGGAGATCGGCGGTTATGTTTCCGGTACTGTGGAAACAGCAGCACCTGCCGGATCCGAAACGGATTCTGCTGTTCTTCCGATTCCGCAGGCACCGCCAGAAACGACAGGTTCCAGTGAAGCAGCAGCCTCTGTTTATATAGGAAGCAACGGCAGTTTTCTTTCCTATCCTTTAGAGATGGAGGGAGATGTGATCACACCGGATTTTCTGATTGCTTCCATGGCATCCCTGACCGGCTGGAATCTGGATCTTGCCTCCTCTGTGACCGGTGAAGATGAGAGCAGCCTGACGGTCTGCTTTTCCCCTTCCTGTTCTCTGTTCAGCGGGCTGCCGCAGACAGCAAATCCCAGCTTTCCGGTTTACAGTGATCAGCAGTTCTGTGCGGAAATTCTGGACAGCATCTGCTATACTTTACAGTCAAATTTTTCAGACGAAGATGGAAATACGCTTTCTGTGTATTTTTGCACCGTTGATGAAAACGGAGCCGAAATTCCGATCGAACTTCCCAGGCTGGATGTGACTATCCCGTCCGGCGAGCCATATCAGCATTTTCCTTCTTCTTTCTGACCATTTTTCTTTTATGGCTTCCTTTCTGCGGGAAGCCATTTTCACACTTTTTTCAAAGAAAAAACACATTCTTATCTCATATCGAACACAAAGTCTTTGTAAAATATGGAAGATGGACTTTTATATGAAGGAGGATTTTGTTTTGATCGAAGTCAGACATTTAACCAAACGCTACGGCGATACCCTTGCTGTAGATGATTTGAATTTCACGATTGAAAAAGGGCGTATTTATGGTTTCCTTGGCCCAAATGGTGCCGGAAAATCCACTACGATGAACATGATCACCGGCTATCTTGCTTCTACTGATGGCAGCGTTACAGTCAACGGACACGACATTTTAGAGGATGCGGAGGCTGCCAGGAAACATATCGGCTATCTGCCGGAACTTCCGCCTCTTTATTTTGATATGACAGTGGAAGAATACCTGTCTTTTGCAGCCGAACTGAAAAAAATCCCAAAATCAGAACGCAAAGCACAGACAGACCGCGTCTGCGCGACAGCAAAACTGGAGCAGGTACGCGGCCGCCTGATCAAAAATCTTTCCAAGGGTTACAGACAGCGTGTGGGGCTTGCCCAGGCACTGCTTGGTTCGCCGGAAATCCTCATCCTCGATGAGCCTACTGCCGGTCTGGATCCGAAGCAGATCCTTGAAATCCGCGACCTGATCCAAAAGCTCGGTGAAGAACATACCGTTATTTTAAGCTCGCATATTCTTTCCGAAATCAGCGCCGTGTGTGACTACGTGCTGATCCTTTCACACGGGAAACTCGTTGCCAGTGATACTCTGGAAAACCTTACTTCTCTGATGCAGGGACAGAACAGCCTGATCCTGACCGTAAAGTCATCCAAAGACGCTTTAAAAGAGCTCCTGCAAAGTATCACCGCGATACAGGAGTATCACTTTCTGGAGGACTGTGAGGAAGAAGGCTGTGTAAAAGCAGAAATCAAGACAGCTACTTCTTCTGATATACGTGAACTGCTGTTTTACCGCCTTGCAGAAAAAGATCTGCCGATCCTTGGCATGCAGCTTATGCGCCTGTCCCTGGAGGATATCTTCCTTGAACTGACCGCAGATGATGCAGCCCGAAAACAAAGGAAAGGAGAACCTGACGATGCTGTGCATATGTAAACGTGAACTTAAAAGCTTTTTTCATTCCATGATCGGATGGGTATTCTGTGCCTTTCTGCTTCTCATGGCAGGTATTTATTTTACAGCCTATAACTTAAATTATGGATATCCGCTCTTCAGTTATACGCTCTCTTCCATTACATTTCTGTTCCTGATCGCATCGCCGCTCCTTTCCATGCGGACACTTGCGGAAGAACGGAAACAGAAAACCGACCAGCTTCTTCTGACTTCACCTGTCACGGTATGGCAGATCGTATTTGGAAAATATCTGGCGCTGGCTGCTACGTTCCTGCTCCCGGTTGTGATCCTGTGCTTTTATCCGCTGATCATGGCACAGTACGGCAGCATTGCCTTTGTTTCTGCCTATGTGGCAATCCTTGGCTTTTTCCTGCTTGGCTGCACCTGTCTTTCGGTCGGACTGTTTTTCTCTTCCCTTACCGAAAGTCAGATCCTTGCTGCTGTCGGTACATTCGCCTTTCTTCTGGTCTGCTACCTGATGGAGGGTATCAGCAGCTTTTTCCCGGAAACAGCAGGTGCTTCTTTTTTTGCACTGGTCGTGATCGTACTGCTGATCTGCCTGCTGATCTGCCACACAACACACAGCACAGTGATCCCTCTGTGTATCGGCATCCTCGGTGAAGGTGCACTGACTATTGCATACTTTGCAAAACAAAGCCTGTTTGAAGGCATGATCCAGAAAATACTGGATCTGTTTAACCTGTCCAGTCATTTCAGCAATTTCACAAATAACATTCTCGATCTGACCGGAATTGTTTACTACCTTTCTTTTATCGGAATCATGCTGTTTCTGACGGTGCAGAGTATTGAGAAACGACGCTGGAATTAGGAGGATGGACTATGAATATCAATCTGAAACAGAAAAAACCCGCAGAACTTCTGCGAAAAAAGAATAAAAAACTCTTCAAAAAAGGTTCTTACAGCCTGCTGCTGACTGTTGTGGCCGCTGCGATCGCCATCTTTGTCAATCTTCTGGCAGGTGAGCTTCCATCTTCTGCCACAAAGATCGATGTCAGTGAAAACAAACTTTATACGGTCGGTGACAAGACAAAATCCGTTGTTTCTGCACTGAGCGAAGATGTTACCCTTTATCTGGTTGCAGAGGACGGCAGCGAAGATTCTACCCTGGACGAATTGCTGACACGCTACAGCGATCTTTCTTCCCATATTCATTACGAAAAGAAAGACCCTGTCATGAATCCCAGCTTTACTTCTCAGTACAGCAGTGACGAGGTTGCCTCTAACAGTGTGATCGCAGTCAGTGACAGGCGCAGCAAAGTCATCCCTTACAGCGATCTCTATGAGAGCAGCGTCAACTATCAGACCTATTCCATGGAGACGACCGGATTTGACGGAGAAGGTCAGATCACCAGTGCGATCGCTTATGTCACCACCGATGACCTGCCTGTACTGTATACCCTGCAGGGACATGAAGAAAGCACACTCGATTCTTCCATGCAGTCTGCGATCGCAAAAGAAAACATCGAGATCCAGGAGCTGAATCTGATCACATCAGGAAGTGTTCCGGAAGATGCTGCCTGCCTGATGATCAATGCGCCACAGAAGGATCTCTCAGATGCTGAGACATCTGCTGTCCTTTCTTATCTGCAAAATGGCGGCCATGCATTCCTTGTGTCCGGCTACAGTACAACGGACATGCCAAATTATGACTCGATCCTTACACAATATGGTGTCTCCATCGAAAGCGGTGTCGTTCTGGAAGGTGACAGCAGCCACTACGTATCCGGCAATCCGCTTTATCTGGTTCCGGAAATCCAGTCCTGTGACGCTGCCGGAAGCCTTGCTGATGCAAACAGTTATGTACTGATGCCAGTTGGGCAGAGTATAACGACACGCGAAGATAAATCCGATGACATCACGGTTACGGATATGCTGACCTCAACAAGCTCTTCCTATCTGAAAGCAGACCCGAAAAACATACAGAGCCTTTCCAAAGAAGACGGGGATACAGACGGTCCGTTTACACTGGCTGCCTCCATTGTACAGACCATCGGTGACTCCGATACTTCTCTGGAAACCGAAACCTCTTCAGAAGAAGAAAACAGTACTGACCAGACAGAGTCTGAAAGCGAAACAGAAAATACTTCCACCGAAACACAAAAAGAAACCAGGATCGTATTACTTGCCAGCAGCCAGTTTCTGAGCACCAGTGCAGATTCGGTTGTTTCCGGCGGAAATACCAAATTTCTGACCACTGCACTGAGCTGGATGTGCGGTCACAGTTCCAGTATTTCCATTCCTTCTAAGAGCATGGAACTTTCTTATCTGACCGTAACTTCCGCAAATGCCAATCTGTGGAGCATCGCCACCATTGCCATACTCCCTGCCGCATTTCTGATCATCGGTGGTGTGATCTGGATGAAAAGGAGGAAAAAATAGTGAAGAAAAACACACTCAGACTGATCGTTTCCGCATCGGTTCTTGTGGTTCTCGCCGGCAGCTATGCCCTGCTGGCAAACCACAACCGCATACAACAGGCAAAAGAAGATGCCGCCGAGTCAGAAACCGGCATCGATGTCTCCACAGCCGCAGCAGACAAAATCTCTTCTTTTCAGCTTGCAGACGGTGATACTTCTTTTACGCTCACCAAAACAGACAGCGGCTGGACCTGCGTCCAGGACAAACATTTCCCGCTTTCCGGAGACTCTGCGGATGAACTGGTAAATGCATTTGTTTCTTTCAATGCCGTCCGCGACCTTGGCACTGCACAGGATGGGGAAGATTACGGATTCTCCGGTGCTTCTGCCACAGTTACGCTCACTTCCTCCGACGACACAAGCTGCCGTCTTGTTCTGGGAAATGCAAACAGTACTACCGGTGATTATTATATGAAACGCGAGGATACCAACGAAGTCTATACCGTAAGCTCCTCTCTGGCAGATTCTTTCCATAAGACACTTGCAGACCTCGCCGTGATCGAAACATTCCCGACTGTTTCTTCAGACAATGTCCAGAGTCTTTCTGTTACCGAAAACAACAGTACCCTGATCTTTGCCAGCAGCAGAACCGGCTCTGTAAAAACATGGGATATTTCCTGCTCCGAAGATGCCGGAAAGACCGAAAGCACACCAGAGAAAGCGACTGTAAATACTGTTACAACGCTTATTGATCATCTTGGCAGCCTCTCTTTCGAACGTTTTGTCGATTACAAAGATGATAATAAAGAACAGTACGGGCTGAAAACTCCCTCTCTGACACTCACCTTCCAGTATACAGAAGCAACCGGCACGGAAGAAAGTGAACTGTCCTCCGAAGCAGAAACGGAAGCCGCATCCGAAACAGAGAAGGAAACCGAAACCGCAGAAATTTTAAGCGGGACACTGTATGTCGGAGATCAGACCGAGGATGGTTCCTGTTACGTACAGCTCGCCGGAAGCAGCAATATCTATCTGATGTCCGCAGATAAACTTTCTTATTTCCAGAACTTAAGCTACGATGATTATCCGGAAACGGAAGAGACTTCTTCTGAGACAGAAAGTGAAACTTCTTTAGCAGAATAAAAAGAAACGGTACTTTGCAGGATTTTTCCTGTAAAGTACCGTTCTTTTCTTCCAGACAGTCCGCACTATTTTGTGGTCGAGCCAAAGCCGCCGTTGCGCACTGCAGTCACTTCATCATCTGTTGTAATGCCATATTCTACAAAGATTCCCTGCATGAATCCCTGTCCTTTTTCTACGGTGAGGGTTTTGTCCTGCTTTGCATCGCTTGTGATCTTTGCAAACATATGTCCTTCATTATCTGAATAAAAATAATCACTGTCGATGATGCCGACGGTATTATCCAACTGCAGACGATATTTGAATCCCAGGCCACTGCGCGGATAACATTTCAGCACCCAGCCATCTTCCATCTCGACACGGATCCCTGTCGGGATTTTAATTGTCTCACCGGATTTGAGACTGAACGTTTCCGGCGCATAGAAATCATATCCTGCAGAACCTGCCGTTGCGCGCTTTGGAAGTCTGATATCCTCATAGATTTTCTGCAGTTCTTCTTCCGTCGTCTGTGGAAATTCTCCCAGCCATCCTGCCTTAAACTGCCCAAAACTCACTTTATGAAATTTTGCGATTCTCTTCATACTCTTCTCTACTTTCTGTATTGACCAATTTTGTGTTCTGTATATCCTGCACCTGTGGGTATTCCCAGGATCATGCACAGTACAGACAGATTTTTCCTGTTTTCAGAGTTTTCCTGACATCGATCACGCGCTGATTGCTGCTGCCTCTCCAGTGAAGCTGTACGTCCCGTTTCTCTTTTTCGTATTCACCATCCACACAGACATCCACGTACTGCATCACCTCAAAATGGCTGATCTGTTCCCAGAGATATCCGGTATAAAGCCAGATCGTCTTTTCCGGGTATTTCTCCCGGATCTCGCACACCAGTGCACGGATATCCAGACGGTTTGCCGGATGCAGCGGATCTCCGCCGCTTAATGTAATTCCAGAAACATAACTCTTTTCCAGTTCTTCAAACAGTTCTTTTTTCGCTGCTTCATCGAACGGAATCCCGCCGTTCGAATCCCAGGTGACAGGGTTCTGACAGTCCTCGCAGCAGTGATTGCAGCCGGAAACCCAAAGCACTACACGCAGCCCGTCTCCATTTAACATATCATCTTTGGTTATATTATGATATCTCATACTGTTACCTCGTTTTCTTATTTTATTTTACCCTATTTAGTTTCCACATTCAATACTGATTTCATTAAACAGATCCAGTACGTCATCCACATTCATATTTTTCTTTTCTTCGCCCTTTTTGTCAAGGATCACTTTTCCCTGATGCATCATGACAATACGTGTTCCGTACTCGATCGCATAACGAAGATTATGCGTAACCATGATCGAGGTCAGATTCTTCTCCCGTACGATCTGATCGGTCAGACGCATATTGATCTCTGCCGTCTTTGGATCCAGTGCCGCCGTATGTTCATCGAGGATCAGAAAATCGAGCGGTGTCATGGTGGACATCAGAAGAGACATCGCCTGTCTCTGACCGCCGGATAAGGCTCCTACTTTTACATGAAGCTTATCTTCCAGTCCAAGGTTCAGCGGACGGAGCAGCTCACGGTAGGCATCTTCTCTTTTTTTATTGACTCCTTTTCCAAGATTGTATGCTTTCCCCTTGTTTTCTGCCATCGCCATATTTTCCAGAATGGTCATGGAAGGACATGTCCCCATGGAAGGATTCTGAAAAACGCGTCCGATCTTGTTCATGCGCCTGTATTCCGGCATGTTGGTGATATTTGTTCCATTGATCAGAACAGCGCCTTCATCAATCGGAATACTTCCGCAGATAATGTTCAGCATGGAGGTCTTTCCGGAACCATTGCTGCCGACTACCGCAACAAATTCCCCATCTTCTACTTTAAAATTAAAATTATTGAACAGGCACATTTCATTGACTGTGCCAGGATTATAATATTTATAAATCTCTCTGAGTTCAAGCATCGACTTTCACCTTGACCTTCCTGTTGCGTTCCATTCCAAGTACTAGGATCAGCAGGAACAGTGCCGCTGTGATAAATTTCAGATCGGTAGATTCAAAACCAAAACGGATGGCGATCGCCACACAGGCTTTATAGATCACCGAACCGATCACTACACTCGATGTCACTCGCAGAACTGTTACTTTACGGAAAAGACTGGTTCCGATGATTACGCTTGCAAGACCGATCACCATCGTTCCAGTTCCCATGGAAACATCAAAATAACGCTGCTGCTGTGCAAAAACGCAGCCGCTTAAGGCAACCAGACCATTTGAAATCGCCAGACCAACCACTTTTACTTTTCCTTTATTTACACCAAGAGAAGTGATGATACGGTCATTATCTCCTACTGCCCGAAGCAGCATACCGGATTTTGTCCGCAGATACCAGTCCAGAATGTATTTACTGATCAGTGTGATGACCAGTACAATGATCACAACCTTAAAAGGTGAAAGACTCTGCGGCAGGATCTTATCTGCAATGTCATTCTGGAAAATCGTATTTTTATTGTAGATCGGCAGGTTGGCTCTGCCTGCGATTCGAAGGTTCACTGTATAAAGTGCGGTCATCATAATGATACCGGACAGCAGATCGCGCACTTTTAATTTGACATGGATCAGTCCGGTAAGGGTTCCAGCTGCTGCCCCAAGCAAAAAACAGACCGGCAGCGTCAGCAGGGGATTCACATCCCTGCTGATCAGTGCAGCCGTAACCGCCGCACCCATCGGAAAACTGCCGTCTACCGTCAGATCCGGGAAATCAAGGATCTTGTATGTAATATAAATGCCAAACGCCATGATCGCGTATATCAGTCCCTGTTCCAGGACACTTATGAGCAATGCCATATCAACCTCCGACTATTCCACTGTAATCTCGTCAAACACTTCTGCTGCACTGTCGATCGTATCCTGTTCCAGTCCGAATGCAAGTTTCTCTGCAACGGCTGTATTTACATAAAGGCTTGCACCGCTGCACACTTCATATGGCATTTCTTCAGCCTTTGCTTCGCCTTTTAAAATCTTTGCTGCCATCTCACCGGTCTGTTTGCCAAGTGCAACATAATCAATACCCATGGAAGCCAGACAGCCGCTCTTTACCTGCTCGATCTCGGAACCAAATACCGGAATATTTTTCTCATCTGCTGCTGCGATCACCGTCTGAAGTGCAGATACTACGGTGTTATCCGTCAGATTGCTGATGCAGTCTACTTTAGATGCCAGATCTTTTGCCGCCATCTCTACATCGGCTACGGTATTGATGCCACTGTCAACGATCTCGAAATCATATTTTCCTGCAAGTTCTTTGTACTCTTTGATCGTACTGACGGAATTTGCCTCACTTGTTGTATACAGAATACCGATCTTCTGTGCTTCCGGCATCAGGTCACGGATCATCTTCAGTTGTTCTTCTACCGGAAGTTTATCAGAAGTTCCGGTAATGTTTCCTGCGGATTTGCCTTCTTCATCCGCAAGTCCTGCTCCAACCGGATCGGATACCGCAGTGTATACCACCGGGATCTCACTGTCCTGACAGCTATTGTAAGCACTCATGGCACTCGGAGTTGCGATCGCGCAGATCAGATCCACGTTTTTGGATACAAAGTTATCGGAGATTGTGCTGGCTGTTCCGGTGTCTGCCTGTGCATTCTGGTATTCTACGGTAAGATCCACACCTTCCTCGATACCGGCACTTTTCAGACCTTCCAGGAATCCTTCCCGGCAGTTGTCAAGAGATCCATGCTCTGCAAACTGGGAAATACCGATGGTATATTTGCCGTCTGCGGCACCTGCTGCCTGTGTATCTTTTGTGGCATCTGTGCTTCCACATCCTGTCATCATAGCCATAACCATTGCTGTTGTCATAATACCTGCTAATACTTTTTTCTTCATAGATAAAATCCTCCTTTTCTGCCGTGGACCTTAATCCCCGCTCTTCAAATAATTTTTTACTTTACAGAAAAGCAATTTCCTGTAAAGTGAAAAAGCGTCCCAGGCTCTTTGCCTGAGACGCTGATATCTATCAACGCGGTACCACTCAAATTGACTTCTGTCCACTCTGCATGTACATGTTATACATTCCTGATTGATAACGGGTTCGGTTCCCGACAGCGCCTACTCTTCTGTGATTTCGGGCTGCCCTCAAAAGTCCATTCAGTAATCCCTGCCGTACTGCAATCCCACCGCCTGCAGCTCTCTGTAACTTTGTGGAAAACTTACTCCTCTTTCTCATCGGTTTTTCTTATGTGTTAAATACTAATACTTTTTGCTGCCTTTGTCAATGAAAATTTGTTATTTCTGCTCAACTGTTTTCACCCGGAAAAAGAAATAGAAAATATGGCATATCCATACAACTGCAATGCAGATTCTTCCGGCCGGCACATTTTTCATACAAAGAAAACCAATCGCCATAACAACCGTGACCATTCCGATGATCTTACACTTTGTGCCAAGCGTCATGGATCTTTGCTGCACAAAACTGTCCAGATGCTTTTTATACAGATTTGTTGACAGAAACCAGGTATGTAATTTTTCTGAACTTTTTGCAAAGCAGAATACAGTTGCCATACAAAATGGCACGGTAGGCAGAACCGGCAAAACAATGCCGATGGTTCCAAATGCCAGACATAAAAAACCAAGCAGCATCCAGATGATATTAACCGGTGTTTTTTTCATAAAGGTATCCTTTCTGTCTGTCAGATATTCAGGGACTCTTTTGTTGGAAGCCGGTAATCCTGTATGGCTACTACCGGGTTTCCGTTTACTTTCGTTACCAGAAGATGCACACCGTATAGTTTCTGTATGCTTTCCTCCGTGATCACCTGTGCCGGTTCTCCTTCGATCTCTACATGGCCACCCTGCAGACCGATGATCTTATCGGAAAAATAGATAGCCTGATTGATGTCATGGAGAACCATTATGATCGTGATGCCAAATTCTTCATTGAGCTTTTTCACCAGTTCCAGGATCTCCAGTTGATAACGGATATCCAAATACGTGGTCGGCTCATCCAGAAACAGAAGTTCTGTATTTTGCGCCAGTGCCATGGCAATCCACACACGCTGCCGCTGGCCGCCGGATAATCTGCCGATCTCCCGGTCACGCAGTTTTTGAAGCCCGGTCACCTGAAGTGCCTGCTCGATCAGCCGCTCATCTTCTTCGCTTTTTCCACCCAGCATTTTCTGATACGGTGTCCTGCCATAGGAAACAAGCCGTTCGATCGTGATATCTTCTGCCGCTGAATTATGCTGATGAACGATCGACACTTTCCTTGCAAATTCACTTAAGGAATATTTGCGGATATTTTTGTCCTGTAACAGGATTTTTCCTTTTCCCAGTGTCAGATTTTTCGTCATAAGTGAAAACAAAGTAGACTTGCCACATCCGTTCGCACCCATGATCGTTGTAATCTTTCCCTTCGGAATCGTCAGCGATATATCCGACAAGATCTGATTGCTTCCATAGGCAAAGCTTAAGTTTTTCACTTCCATCGCATTAGTTTCCATATTTTTTTGACCTCCGAAGCAGAAGAATAAAGAACGGGCCTCCAACCACGCTCATGATCACAGCCGCACTTACTTCATATGGTGCAGCGATCGTCCTGCCGATCGTATCTGCGAGCAGGAAAGTAAATGCACCTGCAAGTGCGGAAAACGGAATCAGCACTTTGTGATCGCTTCCAACCAGCAGCCTGCCGATATGTGGAACGATCAGTCCGAGAAAGCTGACTGTCCCGGCTACTGCCGTAGATACACTGGCAAGCAGAACAGCCGTCAGGGAGATCACGATCCTGGTCCGGTTGACATTGATGCCAAGCCCCCTTGCTGTCTTATCCTCCAGGGCAAGCAGGTTAGATTCTCCGATAAACAGAACGGCAAGAAACAGCCCTGCTGCCACATATGGAAAAAGCGTACTCACATCGGACCAGGTTTTCTGTGTGATATTGGCTTCTACAATCGATGCCACCCCGGTACGCTGTCCACCTGTCATCGTGCTGAATACGCTGGAAAGTCCGGTAAACAGCGCATCCACCGCCACTCCGGTGAGGATAATACGCAACGGGCTTAAACCTTGTTTCCACGAAAGACAGTAGACCAGAAAAAACGCTGCCACTCCGCCAAAAAAGGCTGCAAACGGTGTAAAAAAATAGAGTGTTGGAAAAAAGGTGCTGATACACACTGCCGCAAAGCCCGCTCCGCTGGAAATGCCGATGATTCCAGGATCTGCCAGTGGATTTTTCAGAACTGCCTGAAAAAGAACACCCGATACTGCGATCGCTGCTCCGGCAAGCATGGAGATCAGGATACGTGGAAAACGCAGGTCATAGACAGCCGCCACATTTTCATCATAAGATACAAAAAGGCCACGAAGGAGCTGTCCAAAACTGACCGAAAGACTGCCGGTATTGATCGCCGCAAAAAATACGGTCAGAAGCAGAAATAACACAACCACAAACGAAAACCAGACTCTCCGGCGTTTTTTCTGCTTCCGCAGAATATCTTGATTCATAGAGCATTCTCCTTCTTATTCGTATAAGATTTCTTTTAAGGTTTCCAGCGCATCCGGATAAGCAAACGTTGCACTCATTCCAAACTGTTCATAAGGAAGATCATAGACTTTTCCGGCTTTTACTGCCTGAAAATGTTTCCAGATATCATTGGTTTTAAAATCTTCTGCAAACATTTCCGCGACCTGATCCGGAAGTGCATGTGCCGCACGCAGAATGATATCCGGTTCTTTTGTTTTCATATCTTCTGTATTGACGCTTAAAAATTCCTGTCCCTGATCATCATAGACATTTTCTGCCCCGGCAAGTGCTCCCAGACTTCCGATATAAGATTTTTCAGTCGCGATCACATAGCTTCCAGGCAGTCCCATCAGAATCAGTACTTTCGGATGGTCTTTGCCTTCAATCTCTTTTTGAAATTTCTGATAAAATTCCTGATAAGCGTCGGTAAGTTCCTGTGCCTGTTCTTCACGGTGAAAGATCACACCCAGTTCCTCAATAGACTGATACATGCCCGGTACACTGCGCAGATTGAGAAATGCCCAGTCACTTCCAATCGTCTCGTACTTTGGCTGAAGGTCACTTTGCAGAGATGCCGGACTTAAAATCCAGTCCGGCGCCAGAGATGCCAGAATCTCCATATCCGGACTCATCGCCGTTCCAACAGTTGTCAGTTTCTGATAACGCTGCGGAATTTCTGACGTACTGCTGCTGCAGACACCGACAAGTTCCAGATCCAGCTTATCGCAGATCTGTGCTGCCGCCGGAGAGGTGGCAACGATACGTGGTTCCCTTCCAAGTGCCTCTACTTTTTTTCGCGCTGCTTCCACTGCCTGTTCTTCTCCACTTCCAGTTATGCCTTCATCTGACATCCCCTTATCCGGATGCTGATTGACACATCCGCCAAGCAGTATGCAGATAGCAAGCCCTGCGAGCAGCCAGAAACGTTTACACTCAGTCATCCTCCCAGTCTCCTTTCCACCACTGCGGATGTCGCTGCAAAAGAAGAAATACACCCGTTCCAGCCGCCAGAAGAAGCAACCCGGAAAGTGTCATGGATACTGTCAGCGCCAGGATCCAGTCAGATACCGTCATTACCATTGTCCCTGTCTGTATGTTTTCTGCTTCTGCCTGTGTTTCATTGGAAGCTGTTGACAGCGAAAGCCCTGCCATCTCCGTCTCGCCATCCGCAGTTTCTTCTGCGTGCATTTCTGCGCCCCGGAACTGTTCTGCAGCTTTCTCTGTAGCTTTTTGATTTTCTCCGCCGTCAGGATCTGCATTTTCATTCCCGTTTTGCTGTGTTTCCTGATTCTGTGGCTGTTTCTGTGCTTTCCCGGCTTCCGTTGATGTTTCTGTTACCTTTGTCGCTTTCATATCCGTCTGATTACCGGTCTGATAATCATCTGGATAAAAGTAAAAGATCACATCTCTTCCCATTGGCTCTACATACATCGAACAGCGCAGAATACACTGTTCTGATGGCACTTCGATACAAAGATCTTCGTTGCTTCCACTGCTGTCACTCCCCGTCGCTGTCACCGTTCCCACCGTCTCAGTCCATCCATTCTCCCCGACATTCTGTACGGAAATCTCATGACCGGAAGCATAATCCATCAGGCTGAAACGCACCGTCAGGTAATAATTTCCCGCATCGGTAACTTCCAGGATGCCCTGTGCACCCACTGCGCCTTCTACCATGCCCTGACCCGTAACGGAACCTGCCATGCCCCCGGCATCCTCTATGTCTCCGGTCACCGGATGTGCATAACTTGCCGTGATGCTGCAGGTATAGATACTGCCACTTTCTGCATATGCCTGCTCCTGGTCAAGAAGCAGGATTCCACAGAATAGAAGCAGCCAAACTATGTATGTTCTTATTTTTCTTTTTTTACTGCTTTTTCGCATGATCCTCCCCTATAATACCCATCTGCGGCTTCGTATTTTATAGAGCACACCAGCGCCTGCTGCAAGAATCGCTCCAAGCGATGGAAGAGCTGCGGCAACCGGGTTACCATGCCCGGATTTTTCACTTTTCGGAATATCTTCCGTATTTGTTCCGGATGTACTTTCCGTTTCCGGCACCTTGGATGCTTCCACCGGATTGCTAAGTCTGGCACTTTCGGTGTTCTTTTCTTTTTCAGAAAATGTTTTTTTCTCACCTGTCTGCACTTCAGAGCGGGCAGTGTTGCCTTTGGATGCTGTACCACTTCCTGGAAGTCCCTGATTTCCAAGTGACGAACCACCGCTTTTTGCGACTGCTTTGCTTCCTGCAGAAGTACTTCCTGCCGTGGTACTGCCCGTATTCTTTTTTGAACTGCTGCCATCCGTCTGGTTACTTTCTGATTCCTTTTTAACGCTCTTTTTGTCCTGTGTGATACCCTCAAGATCCAGTTTCAGATAAACATTCTGCGTGCCGCTTCCCGCTGAAATGGCATCCATGACCGGAACAAACACCTGCAATGGCACATAGCCATCTTCTTTTGCTTCTTCGATCATTGAAAAAGAAATTTCCTTTGGATAATCCGCATTGTTCTGCTTTTTTGTCACCGTAACTGCCTGCATACTTCCGGATGGCGCACCATATGCATCTGTTTTATAACCTGTTTTATAGTATTTTAACCAGCCAAGATAACCTTTCTGCCCATTGATCGTCAGTCCGGAAAAATTCAGTGTCAATGTATATTTTTTCTTTTTTACGGTCAGTTTCACCGTATGATCCAGTGCCTCGTTTGCCATGGAAACGGACTGCTTATCTGTTTTTAACATCTTTCCGGACAGATAATAAACACCATCCGAAAGTGTTTTGATATCCAGTTCTTCCTGTGTACTTTTTTCTGTCGAAGAGGTCTGCTTTTTCTGTTCCAGATTGATGATCGCCTGTGAAAGTGCATTCTGCTGCTTTGTAATCTGAAGTTTTGTGGCATTCTCGTTGTCGTATACATTCTGTGCTGCTGCAATCGCTTTTTTCAGTGCATCAAGGCTGTCTTTTGTATACACAGATTCTCTTCCAGATAAGCTGGTCGCAGACAGCAGAAGCGTATGCAGACCGGATTTATCTGGTTTCTGATTCTGACCACCATTTGTCGAAGTACCAGGATCGGTCGATGGCTGGTCGGTTGACGGCTGATCAGTTGACGGCTGATCAGTTGACGGCTCTTCCGTCGATGGTGCTTCCGTTGATGGTTCCGTTGGCTGCGAGAGCAGTTTCAAGGTATTCCAGTCTAACTGAAGCTTTGCATACTGCTCACCGCTTCCGGCGCTGACCGCCTCCATCACCGGTACAT
This sequence comes from uncultured Lachnospiraceae bacterium, assembly GCA_900551235.1. GTDB lineage: Bacteria > Bacillota > Clostridia > Lachnospirales > Lachnospiraceae > Hominisplanchenecus. The sequence goes on along the minus strand of URUU01000008.1, from coordinate 33,204 downwards.
AAACCTGCGTCCAGATCTGTGTTTCACCCGCATTTACCGGAATGGCGATCTGTTTTGGATAGATCATGCCTTTTACATTTTCATCCAGACCATTCTCCGGATCATTGTAGCTGTCATAAACGCCATCATACTGTGATAGAATATCCGCTCCCACTGCCATATCATTTTCAGAAGGCAGACTGCCTTCAATCTGTGGAAAATAAAGCAGTTCTGCAAGATATCCATTAAAATCTTTCTTTCCAAGCCGAATCGTAAGCGGAACCAGATCCAGGATCAGAGAGCACTGTCCATCTGCCACTTTTAAAGTCAGGGGCTTTGCGATTGCTGTATTTCCCATGGAATCCTGATCCTGTGTGGCATGGCGCAGCATCCCGCTGATGCTGTATGTGCCATCTGCAAGGGTTCCTTCCTGCACTTCTGCTGCATAACACCTGTCTGCTTTCCTTCCCTGCATCGGTGAAATCAGAGATCCAGCAAGGATAACGCCTGCCAGCAGACACACCTGCCACTTTTTTCTTTTCTCTGTTACTTTTCTCACCATCTTGATCTCCTCCGCCATCCGGTTGCTGTTACATCTTTACTTTTAATACTTTTGAATACGTTCCGTAAGCTTTTTGTCCGCCGTTTTTCTTATAAGCACGTACTTTGAAATAATAAGTTTTTTTGGCTTTCAGCTTTTTCACTGTAAGCTTTGTTGTTTTCCCTTTGGAAATGGTCCTGATCTTCTTGTATTTTCCTTTTGCTTTTGCCGCCTGATAAACCTCATAACCATTTGCCCCGGAAACTTTTTTCCAGCTTAAGGTCAGCGTGTTTTTCTTTCCTTTTTTCTTTTTCAGATTCTTCACGGCTGCCAGAGCTTTTGCAGATGTCTGATTCTTTCCGTTATCGTTTTGATCACCGCTACTATTACTACTATTATTTCCGTTACTGTTGTTATTGTTACTGTTATTATTGCTGTTATTATTGTTATTATTGCTATTATTGTTATTCTTTCCGTTATCACTTCCGGCGGTGCGGTTGTTCCAGTCCAGTTTTACGATCACATCCTGATCAAAGCCTGCCATGGCATCAACCGAAACTCTGGCATAAAGACTTTTTTCCCCTGCTCTGTCACGCGTAAAGGAAAAGCTTCCCGGATAGGAATTTCCTTCTTCGCTATAAAAATCTCCGCCGGTTGCCTCTGTTTTCTCAGATTTCGTATCACCTGCATAAACCCAGAATTTTTCCAGATGTCCTTTTTCTGTGCTGCCTGCCAGATTAAGATCCATGCTGTGAAACTTCAGCTTATACTGTGTTTTTCCGTCTTTCACAACTACTTCTGCAGCCGGTGAAATTGCCGCTCCTGCCATGGATACTTTGTCCGGATTGGATGCACTCATCAGTGTTACCGGCACTTCATAGCTTCCATCTGCGATTGTTTCTTCCTGTGCCTTCAAGGTATTCCAGTATACTTTTGTATAACAGTCCGCGCTGAACCTGCCCTGATCAAAGGCAAGTCCTTGGTAGGTACCGGTCAGGTTCTTCATAACCGGCACATAAATACTTGCTTTTGTACAATACATATCTGCAAAACCATTCTCCAGAGGAAATGCAACCTTTGATACCACATCCATGCTTTTTGTTTCTTTTCCATCCTTATAAGACATGGATTTCGTCGTCACTGTGGCATCGGTTTTTAATTCTTTTGTTGTATCATTTCCGGCATAATATCCATCAAACTGATAAATATAAAGCGGTTCTTTATCGGTACCGCTTATAAGATCGGTGACCAGTGTCATATTCCCATCCGCATCCACCTGGATTACTGCCTGTCTTGTCTCGTCCTCGACCAGACTATGCCTGATCTTATCGGTGTAATAAGAAATCGTAACGCTGTAGGTACCTTCTTTTAATTTTTCCGTCGGAACTACATTTTCCTCTTCATCCCATTTCAGTTCCAGTGCCTCAAGGACGGCATCCCGGATTGCCTTTGAAGAATAGGTTGCCCCGGAAACCACATCCACTGCTGCAATCTCTTTTGCATCTGCCGCAGATTTTCCGACATAAGCCTCTTTCAGGACATCGGCTGCCATCTTCAGTCTCGCCTCATTGTAACCTATATAATTTCCGGCATAATTTTTCCCTTCGATCGTAAGGTTTTTGATTTTCTGATCTTCCACATCAACTGTAACCGCAACATCATACTCTCCAAACTGGCTAATATGTGCTGCCCCTGTATATGACTGTGCCGCCGATGCGGTAACGGACGGCAGTGCAGTCAGTGTCAGCACTGCAGCCGCAATGCATACGTCAGCTCTCTGAAACCATTCTTTTTTTCTCATGAAAATTCTCCTTTACTCTTTGTTTCCGAATTTCGTTTTTGTATCTTTGGATCGTGTATATAAGTTAGTTCAGACTACTTTTCGTTATAACTAGGTAACACATTTCAATTTCCATGTCAAGCGTTCTTTTCCCATTCATGCCCAAGAAGCATGAAGCAAAAATCTTAGAGATTTCGGCACTTTTTTTCTTTTTTGATTTTTAAAATATTTTCAACATTTAATCCATTCTGTGCTGCTTCTGCTGCAGATTTCACATATATGACTCCTTGCACGGACCACACGGATCACACGGATTGCTCCGTACTTCGTACTCCCGCAATCCTGCCAGCTATTCGCATATCGTGAAGCTCACGCTCCACTTTTATGCTCATATCTGGGCATGTTTCAAAGTCTGATCCCACCTTTGTGCAAGCACAGGTGGAATCAGACTTTTCAACACTGTGATCCTACATCCAGAATACCAGCACGGCGGTGCTTTCCGGCATATGGCTTCTTCCTACGCTGCAGGTCATGGTCACGGACAGTTCACCGCGCACTTCTCCACCCTGCCGTCTGTGAAACTGAAATGCCTTGAGCGGTATCCGGATCATACCGTCTTTATATTCTGCCTGGATCAGGGTTCCTTCCTGATCGTATTTCAGGGTATCCAGATGTCCGGTCATACACTCACCGTTGATGCGGGAAAATCCCTGCATTTCTTTTCGCTTCAGAAGCAGCCAGCTTCCTCTGCGGTTATGTTTCAGCGTTGCCGGTTTTTCAAACCCATGATCTGCCATGGAGACGGCCGCCCTGCCATCTTTGTTCCGATACAACATAAAATAAACCGGACATTCGATCTTCTCTGGCAGCATTTCCCGCAGAAACTGTTCTGTTAAACGTTCTCTCTTTTCCCGCACATGACTGCTTTGCATTCTTTTATAATTCGCCAGCATGGTAGAAATCGTATAGCAGGCAATGTTTTCTACCATATCACGCACATTCTGTTCCAGTTGTGCTTCCGGAATACCGATGCTTTTGAAATAAGATGGAAGTTCTTTTAAAATACGCTTATAATTCTCCAGCCACGCCTGTCCTTCTCTCGTAAACTGATAATCTTCCGTCAGAATCCCTTTTTCGCAGCAGCTTTTCAGATAACGGCTGACTGGTGCCGTACTCACCTGGCAATTTTCTGCAATTCTTGCGATCATGCCGCGGGTATTTTCTTCTTTTTCCAGTTCCGTCAGATAACGGAGCTGTTGCAGAGTCGGCAGATTTCTGCGGTTCAGATTTTCACCTTTTTCCATGTCTGTTCCACCTCTTTACCATATATGAATATTCAGTTCCCGGCACTGCATCTCCTGTGGTTTCTGGATTCCTTCCGTAATTCCAAGCACACCATCACATTCTGTGATCGGAGATGCAGAACTTACCGTGCAGACAACCGCTTTTTCCGGCAGCCAGAAATCATCTTGCTCCCGCTTTGCCATACGCCATTTTTCACCATCCAGATACCACAGCCTGCAGTCTTTGGCTATCCGCTTTCCATGCAGGATAAAAAAACTCTCTTTTTCTCCGACTTTCAGATCTGCCATTTCTAAAAACCAGGCAGACTCTTCTGCCAGACGACGTGGAAAACGCTCTTCCATCCGGTAAAGGCTCATGCTGAAGGAATATGTCCCTTCCTGATACAGATAGCGCAGATCCACATCCCGCACCACGCGGTCATACGTTTCTCCGTATTTCAGAAATTCCTGCACGCCCTGTAAAAGATTTCCGCTGATCACATGCTCCATACGGCAGGCATTCTCTTCTGCCTCTTCTTCCTCAAGTCCACATGTCATCTGTAGAAACTGTGTCAGATTATGATGACGCAAAAGACATTCCTCTCCCTGCATTTTTCCAAGTTCTGTAAGGCGGTACCCGCCATTTTGTATTCTTTTTTTCAGATAGCCCCTTTCCAGCAGTCCGTTCTCCAGCCCTTCCCGTTCCTGCCCGGTCAGTTTAAGATGCATCTGCACCTGCTGCGGCAGAATCTCCACGCCTGATTTCCATCCTGTGTAAAGATACTCCAGAAAGTCCTCTTCTTTTTCTTCTTCGCTGTGTGGAATGTTCATCTTCAGCTCATCCTTCCTCTCTCAACTGAATACACAACGTCTGCAATACGCATCGTAGATTCTCTGTGAGATACCAGAACTATCGTTTTTCCGGCCCGCTCCTGCTCCAGTGATCTTAAGATCACCGCTTCGTTTAAGCTGTCCAGATTGCTGGTTGGCTCATCCAGAAGCACAAATGGAGCGTTATGCAGAAAAGCTCTTGCAAGTCCGAGTCTCTGACGTTCTCCACCGGAAAGCGTATCCCCCAGCTCACCAACTGGTGTCTCATACCCTTTTGGAAGCTTTTTGATAAATGCATGGATGGATGCCTTTTTGCAGGCTTCTTCCAGTTCTTCCTGTGTGGCATCCAGTTTTGCGATCCTCAGATTTGCCGCAATGCTGTCATGAAACAGACAGGTTTCCTGTGTCACAAAACTTTCCATATCACGCAGATTGGAGGTATTGATCTGTCCGATCTTTGTTCCGGATATGGAAATCTTTCCTTCCTGCGTATCCCAGAACCGCATCAGAAGCTTTAAAAGCGTAGATTTTCCACTTCCGCTTTTTCCGTTGATGCCTACCACCTGGTTTTCTTTCATATCAACTGAAATATCTTTCAAAATGGTTTCCTGTCCATAAGAAAATGTCACATGTTCTGCCTTTGCACCGTAAAATGCCACTTCTTCTTTTCCGGAAATCTCTTTTACCATCGGCTCTTCTTCCAGAATATCCAGTACCCGGTTTCCGGCTGCAAATGTATTTTGAAGAGTGCTTCCCAGATTTGCGAGCGCCGTAACAGGGCCAAAGGAACTCATCAGTGCTACCGTACTGATAAGCATACCGAAAAATCCAAGATTTCCTTTCTGATAAAGTATTGCAGAAACAAACAGCATTGCCAGATCAAAAAACAGGATCGTCATACCCGTGATCGCTGCATTTCTTCCGGTTGTCTGTTTCATATGCTCCTCTTCCCTGGACAGTTCATCCGTTCTGCGGTTCATCTGCCTTAAACGTTCCTGTCCCTGGCCATACTGCAAAGTCTCCGAAAGACCACGCAGGGAGTCAAGCACAAAGCTTCCAAGTTCTCCGGATTTGCTGCGGAAACGCATGCCGTCATCCCCGCCTGCCTTTGAAATTGCAAACGGGATCAGCATACCTACGCTCAGATAGGCAGCCAGTGCAAGGATTCCAAGCAAAATATGAAAATGTCCGATAAACAGACACATGATCACGGTATACAAACAGGCGATCGCTGCAGGCGAGATCGTATGTGCATAAAAGACTTCCAGAAGTTCAATATCCGATGTGATCACGGTGATCAGGTTTCCTTTATCCTTTCCTTCCAGTTTCGCCGGAGTCAGTCTGCGCAGTGCCTGAAATACCTGGTCACGGATCAGCGCCAGCAATTTAAAGGCAATAAAGTGATTGCAGGACTGCTCTGCATAGCGCAGGATGCCCCGCAGCACTGCAAAAACTGCCACACCAGAAAACAGAAGCTTAAGCGATATTTTCCACAGACCAAGCACCTGCAAAATTCCAAACGCTCCAAAGATCGTGATAAAGGAAGCGCAAAGATGTCCCAGAAGCCCCATCAGGATTGCCAGGATCATATAGCCGGTCAGTGGTTTTACCAGATGGATCAGTTTTTTCATAACTGTAAAATTGCTTCTTTTTTTCATATGTTTTTTCCATCCTTTCCGTAATGTTCCAATGCCTGCTGCGTATCCCACATTTTCTGATACAGCCCTCTTTTCTGCAACAATGCTTCCTGTGTACCAGCCTCTTTGATTTCCCCGTTTTCCATCACATAAATACAGTCTGCTTTTGTGATATTGGTAAGGCGATGCGAGATCAGGAGTACACTCTTTTGTTGTTTTGCCAGCAGTAAGATCTGCTCCATAATATCGTTTTCACTTTCCACATCAATATTGGAAGTTGCTTCATCAAAAATATAGACCGGGCTGTCATGCAGAAGCGCCCTGGCAAGCGCAAGTCTCTGGCACTGTCCCCCGGAAAGATTCGATGCTTTTTCCGCAAGTTCTGTATCCAGTCCGGCTTCGCCTCTCAAAAATGCTGCCAGCTTTGTCTGTTCCAGGACTTTCCACATCTCCTGCTCACCTGCATCCGGATTGCCCATCTGAAGATTTTCCCGCACCGTTCCTTTAAACAGATAACTGTTATGGCTGATATACGTAATGTTTTGCATCAGACTGCATTCGGAAATCTCTGAAAGTTCTATGTCACCAATCCGGATCTGTCCCTGATAACCACGGTTTCTCCCCATCAGGACCGACGCCACTGTTGATTTGCCGCAGCCACTCTCCCCGGCAATGGCAACCAGCTTTCCTTTTGGTATCTTCAAATCGATGCCTTTCAGGATTTCCCGGTCTTTTTCGTAGGAAAAGTAAAGATTTTTACAGACAATCTCTGTATTTTCCGGAAATTCTGCTTTTTTTTCCGGTGCTTCCGGAAGTTCCAGAAAACGAAAGATCTTATCGCTTGCCGCCATACCGTTCATAGCAATGTGGAAAAAGCTTCCAAGCTGACGCATCGGGATAAAGAAATCTGCGGACAGCAGAATAACAAGAAGCGCACCTGCAAGGTCTACCTTTCCTTTCTGATACTGTGTCACTGAAAAGAATACTCCAAGTGCCGCTCCGCCATAAGCGATGACATCCATGATCGTAATGGAATTGAGCTGCATGGTTAGTACTTTCATGGTGATCTTCCGGAACTTTTCGGATTCTTCATTCATTTTCTGATTTTTGAAAGCATCTGCCTGATAAATCTTTAATGTAGTAAGTCCCTGAAGATTTTCAAGGAAAGTATCACCAAGTGCCGTATACTGCCCCCAGTATTTTGCCAGCAGCTTCTTTGCCCAGGTCTGTACACCTGCGATCGCTGCCGGGATCAGCGGAACGCAGACAAACAGTACTACTGCAGATGGTACATTTACACGCAGCAGCACGATAAAAAGAGTCAGCGGTGCCAGCATGGCATAGAAAAACTGTGGCAGATATGCTCCGAAATACGTTTCAAGCTGGTCTACCCCTTCTACGGCAACCTGCACGATTTCGGATGTCCGGATCTGTTCTCTGTAGGCTGCACCAAGATTTAAAAGCTTGCTGTAAATCGCTTCTCTGAGTGTTTTTTTTACTTTTTTTGAAGAAAGGAATCCCATCCGTGATGCACCGATGGCACAGAAAAAACGGACCGCCACTGCCAGAACGGCAAGGATGGCAAATCCAACGAAGTCCCTTCCGGTCACTTTTTTTGCATATAAGGCCGCAAAAAAGCGTGTGATGCTCATCATCAGCACCACATTTGCCGCAAGTGAAATCCACTGCATCAGAACGTTTCCGGCAACGTATTTTTTACTCTCCGGAACCATCCCGATCAGACGCTTGTCAATCATCATATTTATTTCCTCACTAATATTTATTAGTGTCTGCTAACTATATACGGTTGCAGTATAACAAATCAGTGAGGAAATGTCAATCATGGAAAATATTATTTTTTTGCCCAGCCTCCGGCACAGGAAACGGCTCTTTTCCAGCCTTTCTTTGCTTCTTCCCGCCAGCTTGCTTCCTTTTGCGGCAGGAAAGTATGCTCCATTGCCCAGTTTTTCTGTATTTCTTCCAGGCTTTCAAAATATCCTACACCAATGCCGGCAAGATAAGCTGCTCCAAGTGCCGTTGTTTCGATGCAGTTTGGACGTTCCACTTTTGCACCGAGCAGGTCTGCCTGGAACTGCATCAGAAAATCATTAGCACAGGCTCCGCCGTCCACTTTCAGAGATGCGAGCGTCAGTCCGGATTCTTTTTCCATTGCTTCAATCACATCTGTAACCTGATAAGCAAGGGATTCGACGGTCGCGCGGATCAGATGTTCCTTTTTTGTACCGCGTGTGATGCCGACGATCGTCCCTCTGGCATAAGGATCCCAGTATGGTGCACCCAGTCCGGTAAATGCCGGAACAACATAAATGCCGTTGGCATCTTCCACTTTCCTGCACCAGATTTCCGATTCTGCCGCACGGTCGATCATACGAAGATCATCGCGGAGCCACTGGATCGCTGCTCCGGCTACAAATACACTTCCTTCCAGTGCATACGGCACCTGATCACCGACTCCGGCGGCGATCGTCGTCAACAGTCCATTTCCGGAAATAACCGGCCAGTCTCCGGTGTTCATCAGCAGGAAGCATCCTGTCCCATATGTATTTTTCACTTCTCCGGAACGGAAACAGCACTGTCCGAACAATGCAGCCTGCTGATCACCCGCCGCACCGGCAATGGCAATGCCGTCTCCGATCAGACAATCTTTCGTGTATCCATAAACTGTACTGGATGGTTTTACTTCCGGCAGCATTTCGCACGGGATATCCAGCTTTTGCAGGATCTCGGTATCCCACCTGCGTTTATGTATATCAAAAAGCATCGTCCGGGATGCGTTGGTATAATCCGTCACATGTACCTGACCGCCTGTCAGTTTCCAGATCAGCCAGGTATCCACAGTTCCAAATAAAAGCTCCCCGCTTCTTGCCCGTTCCCTGCCCTGCTCAACATGATCCAGAATCCAGGCAAGTTTGGTTGCTGAAAAATAGGCATCCGGTATCAGTCCTGTTTTTTTATGTATTTCATCTCCAAATCCATCCTTTGCCAGTTCTTCTGCTTTTTCTGCTGTTCTGCGGCACTGCCAGACAATAGCATTATACACCGGCTTTCCGGTCGCTTTTTCCCAGACGATCGTCGTCTCTCTCTGGTTGGTAATGCCGATCGCTGCGATGTCCTTTTCCGTTACCCCAAGTTTCCCCATCGCTTTTGCTGCAACAGCGATCTGCGTGGACCAGATCTCCATCGGATCGTGTTCCACCCAGCCAGGTTTTGGGAAAATCTGAGTAAATTCCATCTGTGCCATACTGCAGATGCTTCCCTTTTTGTCAAATAAAATACAGCGGGAACTTGTCGTTCCCTGATCGAGTGCCATAATATATTTCTGCATAAACTTCACCTCATCTTCTGTTTTCCAGTTCATTTTTCAATACATCTTCCAGTTGTTCCAGACAGATCTGCATATCTTCCGGAAATGGTGCGGCAACGGTAACTTCTTTTTCACAAAACGGCTGTCGGAATGTCATTTTTCCAGCATGGAGTGCGGCTCTTTGCATCTGGCTTCCATACTGCTTTCCTTCCCCCAAATGCGGTGCACACGCTTCTGCCAAGATGCCATACAGACGGTCCCCTAGCAGTGGATGACCGGCATCTGCCATATGTACGCGGATCTGGTGTGTCCGTCCGGTCTTGAGTTCCAGACGCACCAGTGCCGCATGTGGATACTGCTTTTCTACTTCAAAATATGTGACCGCCCGTTTTCCTGTTTCGGATACACACATCTTCATCAGGCTGCCGGGAAGCGGCGCGACCGCACTTCTGTGACAGCCTCTTTTTTGTTCAAATGTACCGCTGCAGATTGCAAAATACTGTTTCCGAAGTACTCCTGCTTCCCGCTGCGCAGAAAGTCTTGCAGCCGCCGCCCGGTGTTTTGCAAACAGCACGATCCCACTTGTCTCCAGATCCAGTCTGCCGATGCTGTGTACTTCCACTCTCTGTCCGCTCATCCGGAAATAGTAGGCAAGCTGGTTTGAAAGCGTATCCAGGTAGTGCCCGTGAGATGGATGCACGGCAATCCCCGCCGGTTTGTTTACCGCAATCACATCCTCGTCCTCGTAAAGAATCTCCGGCATTTTTTCAAGCGACAACAAATGCGAAGAAGCACCCTCTTTCATAGCCAGCAAAACTTCCAGCACATCCCCTGCCTTCAGTACCGCTGTCACCCTCTCTCTTTGTCCGTTGACACAGATGCCGTCCTCCATAAATTTCATGCTGCGGATCTGTGCTTTCGAAAATCCCGCTTCTCTTAGATACTTCTGGATCTGCATGCCATCTTCTGTTTTTCCTATATTGTATAGTTTCTTATTATTCACATATTCTCCTGCTGATTTCTAAAATTTTATACTTACAGTCCATTTTTCTGCTCATCTGACCAAATCCAATCACCTTTTCATCTTCGGCTGGAAGATCAGGCTGGCAAGATAGGAAAAGACCAGTGCCGCACTGATCCCGACGGCGCTCGCTTTAAAACCTCCCATGAAAATCCCAAGGAATCCATTTTCATCTACGGCTTCTTTTACTCCTTTCCATAGCAGATTTCCAAAGCCAGGCAGCGGTACGGATGCCCCTGCCCCTGCAAACTCGACAAATGGCTGATAAATATTGAATGCCCCAAGTACTGCCCCGCTGCACACCAGGATCACCATCACTCTTCCCGGCATCAGTTTTGTTTTCTCCAGAAGAATCTGACACAGGGCGCAGATCAGTCCGCCCACCCAGAATGCTGTCACATAACTCATATTTTTGTTTTCTCCTCTCTGCTGTTTTTTATTTAACAATGTTCGACCACAACTGCATGTGCAATGCCCGGTACGGTCTGTCCTTCATTAAAGCTGACCGTAGAAAGCAGCGCTCCGGTCGGCACAAACAGAACCCGTTTCCAGTTACCTTTTTCGATGTTTGGCAGGATCATCGCCGAGAACGTCACAGCAGAGCAGCCGCAGCCGCTTCCACCGGAATGAGTATCCTGTGCTTCCCGGTCGAAAATTTCGATTCCACAATCCATATGCTGTTTTCGGATATCAAATCCCCGCTCTTCCAGCAATTTAAAAAGTATCGTCTGTCCTACATAACCAAGATCCCCTGTAATGATCTTATCGTAATCCTGGGGCTGCCGGTTAAAATCCATCAGGCTGGAGATGATAGTATCTGCCGCTGCCGGTGCCATGCATGCTCCCATATTCAGGGAATCCCGCACACCGTAATCAACCACTTTTCCGGTCGTGATGCCTGTGATCTTTGCATGACTCTTTTCGGTTGATAACAGAAACGCTCCGCTTCCGGTCACGGTCCAGGTCGCAGAGAGCGGTCTCTGGTTTCCATATTCCAGAGGAAAACGGAACTGTTTTTCCGCACTTCCGAAATGACTGGAGGTGATTGCCAGCACCTGGTCTGCATAGCCGGCATTTACTGTCATCGCTGCCAGAGAGAGCGTCTCCCCGCAGGTCGAACAGGCACCATAAAGACCAAAAAGCGGAATTTCCAGTTCCTGCACGCCAAAGGATGTGGCGATGAGCTGCCCCAGCAGATCACCTGCAAAAATATAGCGGACACGCTGCGGCATCTGCCCTGCTTTCTCCAGAACCAGCTTTGCCGCTTTTACCTGAAGCATGCTCTCCGCTTTTTCCCAGTTCTCCTCACCAAGCATCGGATCTTCACAGATCAGATCAAACAGGTTTCCAAGCGGTCCCTCGCCTTCTTTTTTTCCTACTACAGAAGCACTGCACCGGATATAAGGTGGTTTTTCAAAGCAGATGCTCTGTTCTCCCGTCATACGATTCATATTCTTATTCCTGCCTTTTCAAGGTTTTATTCTATGAATAGTATGGCTTTCTTTCCGGCAGAGTATGCAGGTTCTTTTCTCAATTTTCATATGTAAAAAAACGGCATAATCTTTCCGTTTCAGATTATGCCGCTGTATATCAGATAGAAGATTGAATCCGGCGGATTGCTATTTTTTTACAATACCAAACCGGTCTGCATGATATGTTTTCTTTTTTACCGTAAAGGTACGGTTTGCCAGTTTTTTCCCTTTGCTGTTCACATAACAGGTCCCATTCGTAAGCGGCAGAAAACGGCTCTTATAGAGCTTGCCTTTTCGGTTGTAACAATACCAGCTTCCATCTTTATATTCCCAGTTATATTTTCCTTTCTTCACAGTTCCGTACTTTTTCAGACGGCGAAGAAAATAGCGGTGGATCGAGCCATAAGAAGAATCGGTGTAATGTACACCATCTACGCTGTTGATCCCCCAGCGAAAATAGCTGAAAATGTCCAGATAACGAATGCCTTTTTTCAGACCACTTTTCATTTTTGCATTAAAAACCCTGACGCTCTCTGTTGATTTGCTCGGCGTTTTCCCTACGGAGGTCGTCGGTGTCAGTGAGAGGTAATACACATCACAATTTTCTTCTTTCAGTGGTTTATAATAACTGTTCAATGCCGTAATATACTCTTTGATATGATAGGTGTCGTTGATCCCGATAAAAAAAACGACTGCTTTACGTCCTTTTGTCTTTTTCACTGCCTTCTGCAGCTTTGGATATCCGCTGCCTTTCAGCCAGTTTACACCGATCCCGCGCTTTGCGATATACTGGATGTTGTCATTGGCCACCAGGTCAGACAGCTCCACCATCCTGGAATCCCCGACAAAAATCACTTTATCGTACTTTACGCCTGCCGCCCCGGACTTCAATACCGGAAAAAAAAACACAATAAGCGCAGCGATCAGTCCCAGCAGCGCCTTAAAAATCCCTTTCCTTTTCATGCCACACTCCCTCCTGTAAATTCTGGTATCATTCTAATACTTTCTTATAGAAATCAAATCCGTCAAAAGTCGCAAAATAATCCTTCGGTGTCTCTGCACGGCGGATCAGTTTTGCCTGTCCCTCCTCTGTAAGCAGAACTTCAGCGGATTTTAACTTGCCGTTGTAATTATAACCCATGGAAAATCCATGTGCACCGGTATCGTGGATCACCAGAAGATCACCCATATCAATCTTCGGCAGCATACGGTCAATGGCAAATTTATCATTGTTCTCGCACAGAGATCCGGTCACATCATACATATGGCTGCACGGTTCGTTTTCTTTTCCCATAACGGTAATGTGATGGTAAGCACCGTACATAGCCGGGCGCATCAGGTTTACCGCACATGCATCCACACCAATGTATTCCTTATAAGTATGTTTTTCGTTAATTGCTTTTGTTACCAGACAGCCATACGGTCCCATCATAAAACGGCCAAGCTCTGTGTAGATCGCCACATCGCCCATACCTGCCGGAACGAGTACTTCATTGTAGACTTTCTCTACACCTTTGCCGATCACACGGATATCATTCGGTTCCTGATCCGGACGGTAAGGAATGCCAACGCCACCGGACAGATTGATAAATCCGATATGGACATCCACTTCGTTTTTCAGGCGTACTGCCAGTTCAAATAATTTCTTTGCCAGAAGCGGATAATAATCATTTGTGACGGTATTACTTGCCAGAAATGCATGAATGCCAAATTCCTCCACACCTTTTTCTTTCATGATACGAAATGCTTGAAAAATCTGTTCTGTCGTCATACCATACTTGGAATCACCCGGATTGTCCATAATATCATTGCTGATTTTGAAGATTCCGCCCGGATTGTAACGGCAGCTCATTTTCTTTGGAAGCTTTCCAACTGCTTTTTCTACTTTCTCAATATGTGTAATATCATCCAGATTGATGATACCATCTAAAGATGCTGCATAAGCAAACTCTTCTTCCGGTGTATCATTGGAAGAAAACATAATGTCATCTCCGGTTGCGCCGATTGCTTTCGAGAGCATCAGCTCCGTCATGGAAGAGCAGTCACAGCCGCAGCCATACTCTCTTAAAATCTGGATCAGAAAAGGATTCGGTGTTGCTTTTACTGCAAAATATTCTTTGTATCCTTTGTTCCATGCAAAAGCCTCTTTTAATGCTCTGGCATTTTCACGGATGCCTTTTTCATCATAAAGGTGGAATGGTGTCGGAATCTCTTTTACAATTTCCTGAAGTTTTTCATATGTCACAAATGGTTTTTTATTCATCGGTTTGTTCCTTTCTGTTGTTTCAGCCCATTGCCGGCCTGCTTATTTATCAAGCAGCAATATGTAAAAATATAATACGGAAATTTTCGTTTGTCAATACCCGCCGCGGCAGATCACGGCTGAAAGAAACCGCTGATCCGATGCTTTTTATCAACAAGATTATTATACTGCAAAATTGCATAATCATTCAAAATACCACTTTGTTTTTCTTCTCCCCAGGAGTGGAACGTACCGTCCGCATCCTGATAAAAATTGGCCGTTATGACCGGATATTCCACTTCCAGTTTTTGCAGCCATTTCTGATAATCCGTCTTTTCCAGTCCCGCTGTATCTGCAAGGAGACTGTTCAGATAGTTTGCACTGATGGCATCGACTTCTTTTTCGCCAATATCATAATTTGCCCACATCACAAATGGTACTTCATAGCTTGTTTTTAACTTGTCAGTCGTATCATTCCTCGTCGTGGTATCTTCACCTAAAACACGCAGGACGGAATTGGTGATGTATTCTGCAGGCTGATGGTCTCCAAACATCAGAATGATCGTTTTCTCGTCCTCTTCTTCGAAATAACTGATCAGTTCTTCCAGTGCTTCATCCGTCTTTTTGATCAGGGTCAGATATTTTTCGGTTGCTTCGGTCTGTACCTGGTGCACAGAACGCATCTCCTGTGTAGCATCCAAAAACTGGATCTCATTTGTCAGATCTTCGTACTCTTTGCTGTAACCTCCATGATTCTGCATGGTCACTTCAAAAGCAAACAGCGGCGTATCTGCATCTTTTTTTTCGTAAAGTTCGATCAGTTTGTCAAAGGCAGACGCATCATCCACCCAGCCACGAAGCAGTGTGGCATCCGGAAAGTCTCCGGTATCGCGAAAATACTGCTTATCAAATCCAAGATACTGATACACCTTGTCCCGGCTCCAGCCCGTTGAATAATATGGATGCAGGGCTGCAGTCGTATAGCCCATGCTGCCAAGCCAGCTTGCAAGCGATGGCATCTGACCATTTAAAAACTGCTGATACGGCACACTTCCGGCTGGCAGAAATGCCATGGTGCTTCCGGTCAGAAATTCAAACTCGGTATTTGCCGTGTTGCCGCCTTTTACTGAAACATACAGATTGCCACGTACCGTATTTTCTTTCAGCGACCTCCAGAACGGCATATAATCCTCTGTCGCTGCAAAATCTCCATACACAGACAGGTCAGAAAATGCTTCGTTCATGATAACCAGAATATTAGGTTTATCAGTATCTTTTTCTGATTTATCGTCTGCTGCATCCGAATCGGTCTGTTCTGATGTTTTGTCTGCTGCAGCCATCCTGGTATCTGCCAGTTTCTGCGCTGCATCTGCCGAATATCCCTGTGGTTTCTCGATATGCAGATATTGCAGGTTTGCCAGGTATGCCACCATAAAACCATTGTTGCGGTAAAGCACATTTGGCGTAAATAAAATATCATCCAGTCCAAACACTTCTTCGCAGTTCTCTGTCTGCACATAGCTGACAAATGCCGCCATCAGTGCCGCCGACAGCACTACCTGGATCAGACGCCTGCGGATGCTTCCAAAAGAAAACCGCAGTTTTTCTCCCAGGATGGCGATCCATAAAAATCCCATCAGCACAAAATACAGTCTCCACGATACATCCAGTGTATAATTATCCGCAACGCTCGCCGCCGTACGCAGAGAATAGAGATCCCACGGTACCAGAGGTGAGGATCTGAAACTGACAATAAAATAGTTGACGGTTCCCACAAGTGCCGGGAAAACAGGCGCGAACATACCTCCCCAGCGCATATTTCCGGATATTGTCGTGATAATAAGATATACTACAAGATAAAACAGGTAATTCAGAAAAAAGATCGCCGGCGTCAGATCCCATGGCACATGGGTAAAGAACTCCATACAGCAGACAGATGCTGCCGGCAACAACAGAAAGATCAGCGGACTTAATTTCTTCGGTATCGTAATATCAAGTGCAATCACCCCGCCAGCCAGAAGTGACAAAAGCAATGCCAGTACCGCTTTCCCTGCTAAAAATCCCTCATTTCGCACTGCCAGTATTTCCAAAACAATCATAAGAAGAGCTGCAGCAACTGCAACTCCTCTTCTCATCTTTGACTTTGTCATGCTTTATTTTGCTTCCACTACCTGCATTACATTCGTTGAACGTCCGCGTCCGGATACCATGTTGGTTGCCGGATCACCTGCTGTAAATACAGCCAGTTCTCCTTTCCTGATCAGTTTCCTGCGTACAATAATCTTCATTGAGTTGGCGATCATATGTCTTGTGCTGTCCTCAGTTTCACCCGGCATCGCATAAACACCCCAGTAAAGCTGCATCCTGCGGACTGCCTGCTCACTTGGAGAGATGGCATAGATCGGTGTCTTCGGACGCAGGCTGGAGATCATCCTTGCTGTATATCCGGTCATCGTCGGTACGACCAGACAGGAGGCTTTTAAAATCTCCGCCGTAGATACACTTGCAAATCCTACTGCCATGGAAATGTCTTTTTTACGCTGTTTTTTATTTAATTTCTGGAGATTGGAGTAATCCAGATGAGCTTCTGTCGTCTCTGCGATCTTCGCCATCATACGGACAGCTTCGACCGGATATTTACCCATGGCAGTCTCGCCGGAAAGCATGATCGCGTCACTGCCATCGTAGATCGCATTTGCCACATCACCTGCCTCTGCTCTGGTCGGACGAGGATTGCGGATCATCGAATCCAGCATCTGGGTTGCAGTTACAACCGGTTTGCATTTGCGGTTGCATTTGTGGATGATCTTTTTCTGAATGTGCGGCACCTGATCTGCAGGGATCTCCACACCGAGGTCTCCTCTGGCTACCATAATGCCGTCTGCCGCATCCAAAATCTCATCGATATTTTCCACACCTTCTGCATTCTCGATCTTGGCAATGATCCCGATGTCCCTTCCGTGATTGTCCTCCAGGATCTCACGGATATCCATGATGCAGTCACTGTTGCGTACAAAAGAAGCTGCAATATAATCTACGCCCTGCTCAATGCCAAACAGAATATCTTCTTTGTCTTTCTGTGTCACACCCGGAAGATGAATCTTGACATTTGGTACATTGACGCCTTTGCGCTCGCCCAGTTCCCCGCCGTTTTTGATGATACATTCGATCTTGTCCGCGGAAACTCTCTGCACTTCCAGGCCGATCAGACCGTCATCGATCAGGATCGTATCGCCTTTTCGTACATCATAGACAAGCTGCTGATAGGTGATCGAGCATCCTGACTCGTCCCCTTCCCGTTCTTCGGTATACAGTGTAAATTCCTTTCCCTGCTCCAGGCAGACCTTCTTGCCGTCCCTTAGAATTCCGGTGCGGATCTCCGGTCCTTTCGTATCCAGCATCAGCGCAACCGGAATGCCCAGTTGTTCGGAAACCTGCCGCACCAGTGCGATACGTTCTGCATGTTCCTCATGGCTTCCATGTGAAAAATTGAAACGTGCCACGTTCATTCCGCCTGCAATCAGTTCTTTGAGAATGATCTTATCCATCGTTCTCGGTCCCATTGTACAGATGATCTTTGTTTTCTTCATGATTCCTCCTGCTGCCGCTTCTGCGGTCCAATCCAGATTTATTCCTTATTGTTTCTTGATATGTTTGTGCGTAAACAGATGATCCTGGCAATACTCATAATTACCGTCACATTTGGAGCAGAAGCGGAACTCCAGATTATCTCCGTCCAGCTCTGTCCGTCCGCAGATCGCACATTTGTGCTTGGTGATACCCGGCTTTGCCGCCTGGCCGGCCTGCTTTTTGAAATTCTGCTTCCTGCGGATCTCTTTTGGTGAAACCTTATTGTAATTTCTCGTCATCAGGAAAAACAGGATAAAATTCAGCAGTGATGCAATGATCGCCACTTTTCCTTCCCATCCGGACTGGACAAAATTCATCAGGATATAAACTCCGTACAGAATACCAAACCATTTGACCTTGATCGGTATGATAAAATACAACAGCAGCTCCATATTCGGATAGCAGACTGCAAATGCCAGAAAGATGGACATATTGATATAATAGGTAGAAAAAAGTGCCTGCCCGAACACAATATTGCCGCCCATCACAAAATACAGGACAAATGCACCGATGATCGTAAAAAGAATCCCTGAAAAAATATAGGTATTATACCGGAACGTTCCCCAGGTCTGTTCCAGTGAATTTCCAAGTGAATAGTAAAGCATCAGCATGATGACCGTAAAGATCCCTGGTGACTCCGGCGGGATCAGAACCCAGGTGACCAGTCTCCAGATCTGCCCTCTTAAGATATAATATGGCTCAAGGCTCAAATAGCTATACAGTACACCCGGTGCCAGGAAATACAGAAAATAGCCGATGATATAGGCTCCAATGATGTACGTGGACAGGTTGTGTATGGCATACCGTCCGAATTTACGTTCCATTTTGTTTAAAAAGTTCATAAAAGCTCCTTTATCTTCCTTTCCGCATCGTGTGTTCTGCAAGCTTTCTGCGAAGCAAAACCACGCTGCTCCGCCCGCTTGCCAATGCCTCATTTATTATAAATTTGATTGTATCTTTTGTCAATCAGACTACCTGTTTTTTCACAAAGTTTACAAACACTTTAGTTCTTGTTCAAATTCTGCCTGGCATCTGCTCTTCCCTCTGATCTTCCCTGCACCGCTCACACCGAAAGTCCGGAATGCACAGCTCATCCCCGATCTGAAGGTTGTATACATTCACCCATGGATTGGCAAATAAAAGTGCCGAAACTGTCACACCATATTTTTTCCCGAGTTTATAAAGAGTATCCCCTTTTTCGATCACATGAATAAAGCCAAAGCGGCATGTTTTTGCATGCTCCATCTTATCATTTCCTTTTCTCATTTTCTTTTAATATATGAGCCGCGGGTCAGATGGTGCTATCCGGGATTTCCTATTGAATTTTTCAGAACCTTTCACTATAATAATCTGTGCAAGGAAATCTTACCAGGAGGTACTTTTATGGCAGGTTCTACATTTGGAACTTTATTTAAAATAACAACATGGGGCGAGTCCCACGGTGCGGGGGTCGGTGTTGTCGTTGACGGCTGCCCTGCCGGACTTTCTCTGTGTGAAGATGATATCCAGAAATTCTTAAACCGCAGGAAGCCGGGACAGAGCCGTTACACCACACCGCGCAAAGAGGACGATGCTGTGGAAATCCTCTCCGGTATCTTTGAAGGCAGAACGACCGGAACCCCGATCTCCATGCTGGTACGCAATCAGAATCAGCGTTCGAAAGATTACAGCGAAATTGCTTCTTATTATCGTCCGGGACATGCAGATCTGGCCTTTGACCTGAAATATGGCTTCCGTGATTATCGCGGCGGCGGACGTTCCTCCGGGCGTGAAACGATCGGCCGGGTGGCAGCAGGTGCGATCGCAGCCAGGATCCTCGATCAGCTTGGCATCCACATTCTCACCTACACCAGATCCATCGGAGATATCACGGCTGACCCATCCCGCTTCGACCGCAGCGTGATCATGGAAAACCCTTTCTATATGCCGGATGCAGATGCAGCAGAAAAAGCCGGCATTTTTCTGGAGGAATGCATGAAAAACGAGGACTCCAGCGGCGGCAGCATCGAATGTGTGATCCAGAATATGCCTGCCGGTATCGGAGAGCCGGTCTTTGAAAAGCTCAGTGCCAATCTTGGCAAAGCCATCCTCTCCATCGGTGCTGTCAAGGCTTTTGAGATCGGAGATGGCACTGCCGTTGCACATGCGCTCGGCCATACCAACAATGACCAGTATACCAGGGATCCGGATGGAAAGATCATCAAACTGACAAACCATTCCGGCGGCATCTTAGGCGGCATCAGCGACGGGAGCGACATTCTTCTGCGTGCTTCCATCAAACCAACCCCTTCGATCTCAAGAGAACAGTCCACCGTCACAAAAGACGGCGGAAGCAGACAGATTTCGGTAAAAGGCCGTCACGATCCGGTCATTGTACCTCGAGCAGTAGTCGTTGTAGAATCCATGGCAGCGATCACGCTTGTTGATATGCTGATGTGCAGCATCACATCAAATATGGCAGATCTGGAGCGCTTTTTCCGCAGATAATTCCATTTCAGGAATGTCGTCAGGATCTGGGTCTGTTTTACATCCGATACGAATAGGAACAAAAAGATACCAGCCCGCAAACACAGATGATCGGAAGCTGGTATCTTTTCTTTTCTGATATTTTGTTCTTGTTTTCTGTTTTATCCGATCCGTCCTTAATCCGGCTGTCCTGCTTTGGATATCAGGATACAGTTCGGAGTATCGATCTTGATCGGTCTGCCCTTCATATAGAGCAATCCTTTCTCATAATCAACCGTAAAGAAGCGGATCTCGTTGGATTCGTGGTTCAGCACGACCATGGTCTTTTCATCCGGGAATACAGCGACATCTTTCGGATATTTACCACTGATCGGCAAAATGCAGATCCTGGAAAGCATACCTGTTTCCGGATCGATCTTAAATACACCTGCCGTATCAGAACCGGCCGTCGTACAGTAAAGGTACTTGCCGCTCGGTGCAATACGCAGTCCGGAAGACGCACATCCGTACTGATCTTTGCGATCGCAGATATTGACTTTCTGGATCTGTTCGAATTTGCCACCCTCTCCGCCTGCATCATACGAATAAACCAGAACTTCATTTGTCAGCTCACAGTTCACATAAGCAAACCTTCCGTCCCTGCTGAAACGGATCAGACGCGGTCCGGACTCCAGCTCACAGCGGATAATATCGTAAAGCTTCAGTTTACCGCTTGTCTGGTTGACTGTATAAATCTTGATCTGGTCGATACCATTATCTACTACGCACAGATACTTGTCATCCGGCGTAATCATCGCACAGGTAACACGCGGGCGGAAATTTCGCTCTGCAACACTGCCCAGTCCCTGATGAAAAATACCATCCAGCACTTCTCCGAGGCTTCCGTCCTCCTTGATACGTACTACCGTGATCTTGCCATCATGGTATCCGCAGACAAAAAGGAATTTTCCTTCTTTATCTGTAGAAAGAAAACATCCTCTCATACCATCAATCCCGACTTTATTGATCGGTTTCAGTCCGCCGTCCGGTTTGATCTCCAGTACTTCTACCCCTTCATCTGCAATCGAATACAGATATTTTCCATTGTTGGATTTTGCCACATGAGATGCATTATTCACCGGAATGACTTCACGTTCCGTCATATAACCGTTCTCCATATCCAGGTCATACACATGTATACCGATACTGCTTCCATGTGTATAGGTTCCGACATATGCAACATACTTATCCTTATCCATCTGTAATCCTCCTTAACCTGTCAGTCTTGTTTTTATATTACCATATTTTTTTTGATTTGTTAAGACAAATTAAAACATTTTGCCCAAAAGATATTGACATTTTTTTACCTGCACGTGTATTATAACATTGGAAGCAAGAAGGTCACTGCGCAAAGCACTGCAGCGACCTTTTTTTGTGATAAATCAGTTACATCAGACTGGAGGTATATACTATGAGTTTTAAAGAAATCAAACCGGAAGAACTTCGGAAAAATCCATTTCAGATGATCGGAAAAGAGTGGCTGCTCGTGACAGCAGAAAAAGACGGAAAAGTAAACACCATGACCGCTTCCTGGGGCGGTGTCGGTGTAATGTGGGGCAGAAACGTAGCCTTTATTGTGATCCGCCCGCAGCGTTATACCAAAGAATTTATTGACGGTTCTGCTAAACTGTCTCTCTCCGTTCTTGACGAAGAACATCGCAAAACACTCAATTACCTTGGCTCCGTGTCCGGAAGAGACGAAGACAAGATCGGCAAAAGCGGCTTAAGCGTCGCCCACATTGACGAGGTTCCGTATTTTTCTGAGGCAAACACGGTGATCACAGGCAGAAAGCTGTATGCACAGGAATATCAGCCAGAATGTTTTATCGACCACTCTCTTGACGAGAGATGGTATCCGCAGAAAGACTACCACACCATGTATATTCTGGAAATTGAAAAAGTACTGGTCCGTGAGTAAGACATTTGTACAATCTTGCATAATTGCCCATAGAAAAAGTGACAGATTTCGATTGTAAATCTGTCACTTTTTAGTGTCTTATTTACGCAAAGAATTTTGTATAATATCCCATCACAAAGATGAACAGGACGATCAGCGGCAAAATATATTTCACATAAAACGCGATCTGTCCTGGGAATTTCATGCCTTTTCCGGTATTTGTCTCTTTGAGGAAATTCTCATATCCCCAGCCGAGCTTTGTCGTACAGAACAGAAGGTAGACAAGGCTTCCAAGAGGCAGCAGATTGTTGCTGACGATAAAGTCCTCCAGATCCAGGATCGTGCTGCCTGCTCCAAGCGGTGTAATACCACTCCATACATTATAACCAAGCACACATGGTATGGAAAGAACCAGCACACCGACCAGATTGATCAGAACTGCTTTTTTTCGGCTCCAGCCCTTCAGATCCATAGTAAAAGAAATAATATTTTCAAAAACGGCGATAACCGTAGATAAAGACGCAAATGTCATAAACAGAAAAAACAATGTTCCCCATAATCTTCCGCCCGCCATTGCGTTAAATACATTCGGCAGTGTGATAAAAATCAGGCTCGGACCGCTGTCCGGCTGTACATTGTAGGCAAAACAGGATGGGAAAATGATCAGTCCTGACATCAGTGCCACAAAGGTATCCAGTACACAGATGCTGACTGCCTCGCCTGTCAGGGCACGCTCTTTTCCAATGTAGCTCCCAAAGATGGCCAGTGCCCCGATCCCGATACTCAGTGTAAAGAATGCCTGTCCCATCGCAGCGTAGACAACTTCTCCGATTCCGGCTTCTTTTACTTTGCTAAAATCCGGATACAGATAAAATTTCAGTCCCTCCTGACCGCCAGGAAGCAGGACGGAGCGAACCGCCAGAACGATCATCAGTGAGAGCAGGCATACCATCATCACTTTTGTGATACGCTCCACACCTTTCTGAAGACCTTTTGCACAGATGGCAAAACACAGGAAAACGGCGATCGCCATAAATAGCGTCATCAAGACCGGCTGTCCGAGCATACTGCCAAAGGCCTCCCCTGCCTGTTCGGAATTTAAACCATCAAACTGCCCCATTGCCATTTTCACAAAATACAGGATCATCCATCCGGCGATTGTCGTATAGAACATCATCAGCAGATAATTTCCGGCAATCGCACCATATTTATACAGATGCCATTTTGTTCCTTTCGGCTCCAGGACATCAAATGAGCGGGCAGCACTCTTCTGACTGGCACGTCCGACTGCAAACTCAGCTACCATAACTGGCAGACCGAGAATCAGAAGAAATATCAGATAAATCAGCACAAACGCTGCTCCTCCATACTTTCCAACAATGTACGGAAATCTCCATACATTTCCAAGACCGATGGCACACCCTGCTGAGATCAGGATGAACCCAAGCCTTGAACCAAACTTCTCTCGTTCCATTCCTTACATTTTCCTTTCTTTTTCATATTTTCTTTGACAGGCAAAAATTTGTGCCATATACTTTTCCTGATGCCAGAGGCAAAAGCCTGAATTGCTTTTACTTAAGTTAAGAAAGGATTTTATATGACACGTACTTTTGTTTATCAGATATCGCAGTCTGATTCCGGCACAAAAATAACGGATTTTTTAAAAAATCATGGTTATTCACGCCACATTCTGACCTGTCTGAAACATACAGATGACACGGTTCTTGTAAACGGTTCCCACGTTTATATGAACTATGTCCTTCAGCCAGAAGACCGGCTGACCATTGTAATACCGGAAGAATCCCCTTCTGAACACATTGTTCCCGTGGCTCTTCCTTTTCCGGTTGTCTATGAAGACGAAGATCTGATGATCATCAACAAACCCTCTGATATGCCGATCCATCCGTCGATCCATAATTACGTGAATACACTCGCCAACGCTGCTGCCTGGTATTTTGGGCAGAAAAACGAAAACTTTGTCTATCGCTGCATCAACAGGCTGGATCGTGACACCACCGGACTTCTGATCCTTGCCAAAAACCGTTTAAGCGGTGCCCTGCTCTCAAAGATGAGCGCAGAAAGGCAGATTCACCGTCAATATCTTGCCATTGCCACAGGAGAAGTCCCAAAATGCGGCACGATCGATGCACCGATTGCAAGAGCCTGTGATTCTGCAATCCTGCGGCAGGTCGATTTTGCTCACGGGGAATGTGCAGTAACACATTACCGCCGACTGAATTATGACGGTGCCTACTCTCTTGTACTGTTGCAGTTGGAAACAGGACGCACACATCAGATCCGGGTTCATATGAGCCACATCGGTCATCCCCTTCCGGGCGATTATCTGTACAACCCGGATTACCGCTGCATAAAAAGACAGGCTCTCCACTCTTATCGGCTGACTTTCTGCCACCCGATCAGTGGAAAGCCCATGAATTTTACTGCTCCGCTTCCGGATGATTTTAAAACATTTGCGTGCGGATGCGTGGAACTTCATCAATATGCAGATAACGGCTGATACTTTTTACGATCAGATCGTGATCCGAAAAATGATCCTGCCCCTCAACAAGAATGACTCCGATCACCCCGACTTCTTCAATACGGATCGGAAATCCTCCGCCGCAGGCTGCATACTCTTTTTCATCAAGATACCAGTCTGCGAGCGTCTCTTCATTTTTCCGAAGAAGTACACTCGCATAAAGAGAACTCCGCTCCAGGGTACGCACGGTATTCATTTTACGCTGCATCCAGCGTTCGCTCTGAAGGTTTACGCCATCTGCTGCATACTGAAATACCGTCAGTCCATTATTCAGCCGAATGCTGACAGATACCGGAAGTTTCCGTTTGAGTGCTTCCTCTACAATACAGTTCCCTACTGCCCATGCGTCTGCGTTTGTAAAATGAGAAAACTGTAAAATCTCTTCCTGCATATCAAGCAGTCCCAATAACTCATCAATCGTCATATGCTGTCACTCCTTTTGTATCACTATGACTGTCTTTTATTTTACCACTCTTTTTGTCAGGACTCAACAAAATTTCTGCTTTTCACAGACTCTCCAGGATGCTATACTGAAAACAGGACATCTGGGGTAAAAGTCTGCAGCAATAAATCCATGCCGCATCCTTTGACCCATATCCAAACAATCCAACGATCAGAAAGAGAGGTTTTTCCATTGAAAAAAATAGCAAGCTTCACAATAGACCACATCAAACTGCAGCCGGGTATTTATGTATCACGCAAAGACCATATTGGTACTGAAACGATCACTACCTTTGATCTTCGCATGACTTCCCCAAACGAGGAACCGGTAATGAACACCGCTGAAGTTCATACCATCGAGCATCTCGGTGCTACCTTTCTTCGCAACCATCCGACCTTTGCCGACAAGACTGTATACTTCGGTCCAATGGGCTGCCGCACCGGATTTTATCTGCTCCTTGCAGGAGATCACAAGTCCAGAGAGATCGTTCCGCTGATCACCGAAATGTTTACTTTTATCCGTGATTTCCATGGTGAAGTGCCAGGTGCATCACCGAAAGACTGCGGCAACTATCTGGATATGAATCTTTCCATGGCAAATTATCTGGCAAAAAAATATCTGGATGAAGTCCTGACAGATATCCCGGCAGACCGCCTGATCTATCCGGAATGATCATTTTCCTTTCAGGTAAACCTGCCGGATGTAACGATAAAGGCTGGCTTCGCCCTTTTTATCAAGGATCTTCAGGAGTTTTTCCAGATCCTTTTCTGTCTGGGGATGCATCATATAATGATGTTTCCCCTTTTCATAATACTGCAATGGAAAATGGTCGTTGTATTTTTTTCCATTGTAGATCTTAGAGGCCGCAATCCGGTCCATCATCATCTCTGCGATATATTTTCTCGGCATCGGCATACCGGTCATCGGATGCCCCGGCTGCTCAACACTGTAATCGATCCAGTACTCAAAATGATGTTTGTTACGTCCTTTGTGATGCAGCCAGGCTCTCGATATTCCGGTGGCTTCCCGCTCTGCATTATTCGGACTGCGATCGCCCTGATAATATTTACATCCCACCCAAAATTCCGTTGGAGAATATTTGGAGATGTCATGCAGCAGTCCCTGTTTATACAGCCCGATTTTAAAACATTCTCGCATCACCAGCATTTTATGCCTTGTGATTGTTGCGAAGTGTCCGATTATTTTCTCTAACATTTTCACGCTTCCTTCCAATTAGTACCATAACCGTTCTCGAAGGCACACGCACCTGACGGTTATCCGCAAGCGGCAGCCATTCTTCCTCCCGGTAGATTCCTTTTCCGGTATCCAGTGCCACCTTCCATCCATATCCGCCCGGCAGTGCCGGAAGCGCAAACGTATGCTCCATCCAGTGCATATTGTAGGCGATATATATCATTTCATCTTCTTGCGCATATTTTCCACAGTACATGACACCGATCTTGCGGTTCTGTCCGTCCAGTTCTCCGTACCATGCACTGCTGCTGTGATAGGATATTTCCGGGAACCCGCAGGAAAGACTGTCTGTCAGGCTCAGTTCCTGCTTCATATGCAGGATTTTATGCTTTTTCCGAAATGCGATCAGTTCTTTTACAAACTGAAACATTTCACTTTTTCCGGATTTATAGCCTTTCCAGTCCAGCCAGGAAATCTCATTATCCAGACAGTAAGGATTGTTATTTCCGGACTGTGAATTGCAGAATTCATCACCGGCTAAGATCATCGGTGTTCCGGCAGATAAAAGCAACATACACCATGCATTGCGCATCTGGCGGTTTCGAAGTTCCATGATTTTCTTTTTACGGCTTTTGCCTTCTTCCCCGCAGTTCCAACTGTAGTTCTGCACTCTTCCATCGCGGTTCTGCTCACCGTTTGCCTCGTTGTGACGTTCTTCATAAGATACTGTATCGTATAAGGTAAATCCGTCATGTGCCGTAATATAATTGATCAGTCCGCTTCCTTTCGGATTGCGCCGCATACGTTCCGCAAACGCCTTCAGGCATTCTTCATCGCCTTTCAGGAAGCGGCGCACATCGATCAGGAATCCATCGTTGCACTCTGCTACCGTACGCACCTCCGGCAACTGCTTCCTGCCATAGATCTCCTCTACCGGAAAATAAATATTCAGAAGCTTGGTGCGTGCAAACAGCGGATCTTTTGCCATAAGATTGCACAGGGTCTGCTCTCCTCTTATGTGGAAACCGTCGATATGGTATTCTTCTGTCCAGTATTCCAGGCACGCTACAATATAACGCGGATCACAGTCCTGTGGAAAATAAAATTCCATCAGTACTTCTATGCCAAGGCGATGCATCATTTTTACCATATCTTTAAATTCTGTCACCGGATTTCTGGTGGCAGCATAGGCACGCTTCGGTGCAAAATGACAGGCTTTTGTATAACCCCAGTAATTCAGCCTCTTTGGTTCTTTTTCTTCTTCTCTGCGATACTGTTTCGCATGATGCTCCAGGCTTTCCATTTCAAAAAATTCATACGCCGGCATCAGTTTTATCTGATTGATCCCCAGTTCTTTCAGGTATTCTGCCTTTTCCGCAATGCCAAGAAAAGTTCCTTTGTGGCGCACCGCAGAATTGCGCTGTTTTGTAAAGCCTCTGACATGAAGGCTGTACATAACTGCATCTTCATACGGTATCTGAGGCTTCTGGTCTCCCTGCCAGTCATAGCTTTCATTCGGAACCGCGCAGCGTACCTCATGTTCTTGTGCTTCCTGCACCCCGAAGGTTCTGTTTCCAACCAGAAGTCTGGCATACGGATCGTGTACAACCTTTCCATCCACGCAAAAATTATATTCGTATTTTGCCGGTGTGATCTTTTCTACCTTCAAAGAAACAATATTTCCAAGGGTACACGCATCCGGAAACGGTATCTCCTTTACTACTTCCCTGCTTCCTTTTTTGTAAAGAAGCAGACTGGCTTCTTCCCCCTGTTTTTGTTCTCTGGAAAAAATCATTCCATCCTTTGTCCAGACAGCACCCATTCCATGGAATTGATCCACTTTATCATCACCCTTTCTGCGCTTCTATTTTCTCTGCCAGATCATTTAAATAAACCCACCGATCCATCTTTTCTTCCAGTGTCTTCTCCGCTTCTTCCTTTTTCTTCATCAGTTCATTTAATTTTCCGGAATCTGTAGCATTTGCCAGAATTTCTTCTTCGTACGCTGCAATCTTTTCTTCCAGCGCTGCAATATCCTCATCGATTGTTTCAAACTCTCTCTGTTCTTTATAAGAAAATTTTAATTTGATCGGCCGATTCTGTTTCCAGTCCTTCGCCATTTTTGCTGTTTCTTCTTTTGCAGCTCCGGCTTTTGGCATGCCGGCACTCTTTTCTTCTGCCGTGTCTGCTTCCCGTTTCTGTTTTGTTTCCAGATAGTCCGTATAACCACCTTCGTACTGCTGCAGGTGTCCATCACCGTCAAATGCAAAAATGCGATCCACTACATTGTCAAGAAAATAACGGTCGTGCGAAACCGTGATGACAATCCCAGGAAAACTGTTCAGAAAATCTTCCAGTATGGTCAGTGTCTGGATATCAATATCATTGGAAAGTTCATCGAACAGATAGACATTTGCCCCTGTAAAAATAACTTTCAGCAAATACAGTCTCTTTTTCTCTCCACCGGAAAGTTTGGAAACCGGTGCATACTGCATCTCCGGGGTAAATAAAAACCTCTCCAGCATCTGTGATGCCGTTATTTTTCCATCTTTTGTCGGCAGATATTCTGCAACATCTTTGATATAATCAATCACACGCTGATCCGTATCCATATCCGGTACTTCCTGTGCAAAATATCCCAGTTTTATCGTCTCACCAATCTCAACACTCCCCCGGTCCGGTTCGACCAGTCCGGCAATGATCTTGATCAGCGTTGATTTTCCGCACCCATTTGGTCCAATGATTCCCAGTCTCTGATTTCTCAGAACGATATGATCAAAATCATCGATCAGTACTTTCTCACCATAACGTTTGCTGATATGGTGCAGTTCTATCGTTTTTTTTCCCATCCTTGCAGCAGACGCATCAATCTCCAGAGCTGCATCACGTATCGGCGCTTTCCCGGCTTTCAGTGCTTCCAGGCGCTCCAGTCTGGCTCTCTGCTTGGTACTTCTGGCACGGCATCCGCGCTTCGCCCACTCAAGTTCCATACGCAGCACACTCTGTCTTTTGCGCTCCGTCGCAAGCGCCATCTCTTCCCGCTGTACTTTCAGTTCCAGAAACTTTGAATAATTGGCTTCATAGCTGTAAATTTTTCCATGATCCAACTCCAGGATACGGTTGCTTACACGGTCAAGAAAATAACGGTCATGTGTTACCATAATGACCGTCCCCTTAAAACGGTTCAGATAATCCTCAAGCCAGGAGAGCATCTCATTGTCCAGGTGGTTAGTCGGCTCGTCCAAAAGCAATACATCAAAATCCTGTATCAGCGTGCGTACAAGTGCTGCCTTTCTTCTCTGTCCACCTGAAAGTTCCGACATCGGCTGTTCCTGTTCCGTGATTCCAAGCTGGTTCAGCATACTCTTTGCTTCACTTGCCATCGTCCAGTCTGTTTCCCACTGCCCGTCCGTCACATAATCGAGCACCTGTTTTTCTTCCGGAAAAGCCGGATTCTGCTGCAGATAGGCGATCCGGATCCCGTTCTGCGTGATCACCTGCCCCTGATCTGTCTCTTCCAGTCCGGCAAGCACTCGCAGGAAGGTTGTCTTTCCGGTTCCGTTGATGCCGATCACCCCGATTTTTTCTCCTTCTGAAATCCCGCAGGAAACGTCATCAAAAATCACCTTTCCGCCAAAAATCTTACTGATATGTTCTACATTGATAATATTCATAAAAATGCCCGACTCCTTGTCTGTATCTTCTTAACAATTATACTAAAGCAAAAGATGCATTGCAATAACAAACTTACAGTTCAATATCCAGTTCCACTGGACAATGATCGGAGCCAGGTACCCCTGTGTGGATCTTCGCATCCTTCAGCTTTTCCTTCAGGCAGTCCGATACACAGAAGTAGTCAATGCGCCATCCGGCATTTTTCTTTCTTGCCTGAAACCGATAAGACCACCAGGAATAGATTCCCTCCTGATCCGGATAAAAATAGCGGAAAGTATCTACAAAGCCCTGTTCCAGAAGCAGTGAAAATTTATTTCTTTCTTCATCCGTAAAGCCGGCATTTTTCCGGTTTGTTTTTGGATTCTTCAGATCAATTTCTTTGTGTGCTACATTCAGATCCCCGCAAAAGATAACCGGTTTCTTTTTTTCCAGTTCTTTCAGATAAGAAAGAAAAGCCTCTTCCCAGCGCATCCTGTAATCCAGTCTTGCAAGTTCGCTCTGGGAATTTGGTGTGTAGACCGTCACTACATAAAATGATTCAAATTCCAGTGTGATCACCCTGCCCTCCTGGTCATGCTCCTCGATGCCAATCCCATACGCTGCCGATATTGGCTCCACCCTGGTAAAGATTGCTGTGCCGGAATAACCTTTTTTCACTGCATAATTCCAGTACTGGCAGTATCCTTCCAGCTCCAGGCTGATCTGTCCCTCCTGAAGTTTACTTTCCTGTATACAGAAAATATCTGCATCAATTTCCCTAAAAAAGTCCAGAAATCCTTTCTGGACACATGCGCGAAGTCCGTTTACATTCCATGATATCAGTTTCATTAAAATTTCCCTTCCTTTTCATAACCATAATTGATGTATACGAATTGCTGCATTGCTACGCAATTCACGCAATTTAGACGATGTGTTTAGCGGGTTCCAAGTTCAAATGCCTTATCTTGCAAGCAAGAACGACATTTTGACCTTTTGACCCTGGCATCATTATCATATCATTTTTTCTTTTACAAATCTACTTGCATTTCTTGTCCTGGTCTGTTAAAGTGGAAATTACGTACCCGGACATTTCCATGTTCCGGTGTCGAACAGTAAAGCAGCATAGATATACTATGCAGAAATGAGGTAAATACAAATGAGCGATTTTGAAAATGGATGTGCTGGCTCCTGCGATGCCTGTGGTTCTAAGAGCGATTGTGAAAAGGCAACCGTTACTCTGACACTGGATGACAATTCCACCATGGAATGTGCGATCCTGACCATCTTCGAGGCTGGTGAAAAGGAATATATCGCACTGCTTCCACTGGATGAGAAAGGAAATGCTTCCGAAGAAGGAGATGTTTATCTGTACCGTTTTGAAGAAGTAAACGGCAACCCGACTCTGGACAACATCGAAAACGACGAAGAATATGAGATGGTTGCGGATGCCTTCGATGAATGGCTGGACAATGCAGAATTCGAAGATATGGAAAACTAAGCATCCTGCAGAATATCTTACCGTGTCAAAAAATCTCACATCACATAAAATGTGATGTGAGATTTTTATCATTTCATCCTTATTTCTTCCTGCGCCGTACCTTCAGTACAAACATCCAGATTACAATGCCAAGTGAGATCACAAGTATCACACCAAACAGGATGATCGGTGAGTTATCTCCGGTTGCCGCCCCTGTTTTTACTGTAGAAGTGCTTCGGCTTCCATTGCTGTTTTTGACAGTCCCTCCGGTGATCTTAAGCTGTGCCGTCTGTACATCCGCTTCGCCCTTTTTCACCCATTTTCCATTTTTGTATGCCTGACGCTCATATGTAACATTCAGGTTATACGTACCGGCCGTCGTGAACTGGATCGTTTTTCCGTAAGAATTGTCACTGCTTAAAGCACCTTTTCCTGTTCCGCAGGTCCAGGATACCGGTTTGTAACGTACATCTCCTTCGATCGGTTCTTTGTTATCCATCCTGTCTCCGACTGCTTTAAAGGTAATGTTCGCACCTGTTGTGTAACTTCCGGTACTGTTCAGACCTTTAATCTTATTATTATCTGCATCTGCGATCCAGTTTTTCTTTGGCAGTGTCCTGGTTTCTTCTTTTCCGCACACTTTACAGAGACGCTCTTTCTTTCCTTTCTTTGCATGTGCAGCTTTTACTGTGACTTTCCATTTACTCCAGGTATGGGCTGCCAGTCCGCCCTGCGTGATCTTACATCTTGTACAGGTACTCTTCACTGCACAGGTTGCTTTTGTCCAGTCATGACCAAGTGCTGCTGCCCCGGTGATACCGCAGCGTTTGCAGACTGCCGCCTCTGTACAGGTCGCTTCCTTCCAGTCATGGCCAAGTGCTGCTGTTCCTGTCATGCCGCAGTTCTTGCAGACTGCCGCTTCTGTACAGGTCGCTTCTTTCCAGTCATGTTTGCAGATGGAAGCTGTCACTTTGTATTCTTTTGTCTCATTTGTACCATCTGATGCTTTTCTGGTCAGAGTATATACTATCGGTGTCTCAGTTGAAGCAGAAAAGTCTGTCTCGGTTTCGCTTGCCGGATTCACCGTAATCCCTTCCGGAACAGTAAACTTCGGAGTCAGTTTTTTCAGATCTGCATCACTTTTCTGCATCAGGATCGTGATCGTACCTTTCTGCTCATCTACTGTCACTTTGGCATCTTTTACTTCAAAGGTCGTAAATTTCATCTGCTTATCTTCTGTTTTCACCGGTTTTGTCTCGGATTCACCTTCCGATGGTTTTGTCGTACCCGATTCTTCCTGTCCGGAAGTACCTGCACCTGTTGTCGCATCTTTCGTCTTTCCATCTGCTTTCTCAGGCTCTTTCTTCTGCGTTTCCGTCTGTTTTTCGGATGCTTTTGTTTCCTGCTTCTTTTCAGGCTCTTTCTTCTGTGTCTCCGTCTGTTTTTCGGATGCTTTTGTCTCCTGCTTCTTTTCCGGTTCTTTCTTCTGTGTCTCCGTCTGTTTTTCGGATGCTTTTGTTTCCTGCTTCTTTTCCGGTTCTTTCTTCTGTGTCTCCGTCTGTTTTTCGGATGCTTTTGTTTCCTGCTTCTTTTCCGGTTCTTTCTTCTGTGTCTCCGTCTGTTTTTCGGATGCTTTTGTTTCCTGCTTCTTTTCCGGTTCTTTCTTCTGTGTCTCCGTCTGTTTTTCGGATGCTTTTGTTTCCTGCTTCTTTTCCGGTTCTTTCTTCTGTGTCTCCGTCTGTTTTTCGGATGCTT